>NZ_JBQSYJ010000009.1:0-168989 GCF_052379185.1 Corynebacterium sp. AOP12-C2-36
GGCCCGCGTCGTCACGCCGGAAGCCGGGTCCATCCTCCGTCCGGCGCGGGCGAACAGCACGCCCGCGACAGCGGTCCACGCGAGCGCAACCACCACCCTGGGCGCCACCTCGCCGACGACCGGGACAACCACGACACCCGTGCCCACGTAGCCCAGGACAATCAGGTTGGCGACCACGACCATCACGGAGATGACCCGGCGACCTGCACCCTTTTGCGTCACAGTGACGCTCAGGCCGGACAAGGTCATCGCCACGGTCACGAACCCGCAGTTCGCCGCCACGCAGAGCGCGCCCATCCACTCTCCCGGGTCTCCCGGCGACAGCATGGGCAAGGCTCCGGCCCCTCCCCTGGACTGCACACCCTGCTCAAGACCCCAGGCCACCAGATACACCAGCGCGAATCCCACTGGGGCCACCCACCAGCCGCGCACCACGGCGCGTTGCCAGTCACGTGTCACCCCGCCGAAGACGGTCCACATCATCGCGGCCCGCTCCGCCTGGACGAGTCGGCCGAAGACGACGCTCGCAGTGAGTGCCACCACCAGGATGACGGCGACCACGGTCAGGTCGCTGCCGAGCAGCCGGAACACCAGCTGGACGGGGATCATCACGACCAGGAAGGCGATCAGCGGAGCCAGGACTCCCCCGCCTGCCATGGCACGCATCACGGCGACATGACCGTCCGGTGCCTGTGCCCTCCGACCCCACCGCGTCGACAGGGAGGCCGCCGCACCACCACCGGCGTCGACCGCCGCCCCGCGCAGCTCGCGCAGGCGCAGCACCACGGTAAGGGTGCTGAGCGCCACGATGACCAGCACGGTCAACGCGAACCAGGCCCCGAGACCGCCTCCCCGCACGGTTCCCACCGCCCACAGGACCGTGAGCACCGCCAGACAGACAGCGGTCCCCACCACCGTCGCCATCACCACATGCGCCTTCGCCGCCCGGGCTCCGATGCCGAAGACGACGAGTCCACGCGTCGACATGGTCAGCACCCCGGACGAGGAACCACCGACGATGCCGAACAGGACCGCGACGGCGACCTGCCGGCCAACTCCTTCCACTGTCTCACCGAACAGGATGAACGGCACGATGAGTACCAGCAGCCACGTGACGAGGCGTCCGGCGATCTCCGACCTCGCCTGCGCCAGGCAGAGCCGCAGGTGCGTGGCGGCGGGCACCCCGCCGAGCAGCGTCGTCGTCATCGCGTCCCCCTGACCAGGACGGTCTCCTCCAGTCCGGCGTCCTCGAGGCGGACGTCCAGCCCCTCGGACGCGTGCAGCAGCGCCGCTGCAGCCACTGCGGCCCCGGCATCACCTGCGTCTCCGGTGCGCCCGGCGTCCAGCACGACCCGGCGCGCCCCAGCGACGGTGTCCTCGCGCAGAACAGTTCGCGGTGCGCGCGCCAGCAGGTCGTCGACGGCGCCGGCGGTGCCGGTCGCCACGACGGTCGAGGACGTCAGTGCCTCGACGTCGGCGATGCGGACGACGTCGCCGCGGTCGATGAGGATCACGGCGTCCAGCAGCAGGGAGGCGTCCTCGACCTGGTGGGTGGAGATGACGACCGTGCGTCCGGCATCGGTCGCCCGCGTCGTCTCCTCGAGGAGTTCGCGGTAAAGGTGCTCGCGGTTGCGTGCGTCCAACCCCAGGTAGGGCTCGTCGAGCAGGGTCACGTCCGCCCGGGCGGCGAGGCCCATGACGACACCGACCAGGGTCTTGTTGCCGCGCGACAGGGTGTCGAAACGTGCCTTACGGTCCAGGGCGAAGACGTCCTGCAGGTGGCGGGCGTAGTCGGCGTCCCAGGTGCTCCAGCGCGAGGCGGCGAGGTCGAGCAGCGTGCGCACGCTCATCTCTCCGGGGTAGGGGACATCCGCGCCGGCGAGGATGATGCGGTCGAGGGCGCGTTGGTTGTCGCGGACCGGCTCGCCCTCGAGGGTCAGCCGCCCTTCGGTGGGCAGTTGGCCGGCGAGTGCGCGCAGCAGCGTGGTCTTGCCGGCCCCGTTCGCGCCGATGAGTCCGTAGACGCGGCCGAGAGGAATATCGCAGGTCACGGCATCCAGTGCGCGCGTGCGGCCATATCTGCGGGTGATGTTGTCGAGCTCAAACACGGTTGTCAGAGTGCTCCTTGTCGTTGGTAGTAGAGCCGGTCGTCGCCCTGCACCGCGCCGACCGGGTGCAGATCGTTGCCGGCGAGGATCGTACGGGCCGAGTAGACGAGGACGCCTCCCGCCGCCGCGATCACGACGACGCCGGCGACGACCGGCAGCGGCCCGCCGGGGAAGTCGCTGGCGGACAGCATCACGGTGAGCGCGATGCCGAGGACCAGCAGCACGACGATGCCGAGGTAGTAGTGCACGGTCACGAGCAGCGGCAACAGCACGATGATCAGCAGGAGCAACGCGCTGACCAGCACGATGCGTCCGGCGGTCCAGCCGTCATCAGTGGCCTCCGCGGCCAGCGCGCCGGAGGAGACGAGCGCGGCAATGCACACGGAACCGAGCGCCACCACGGACGCGGAGGCCACGTGGGCATGCAGGAGCCAGCGTCGCACGGGCAACCCGTAGGCCGTCCAGCTGCGCCGCGTGCCGGCGAGAACGTCCACCACTGCCGAGCACGAAATCGCGATCGGTGCGAGGAGAAATGCCATCTCGATCGGTTCATCCTCGCCGCTCATCATTGCTGTCAACACCCCCATCACGACTACGAACGTGACCACCACGGCGACGGCGGTGGTCAGCGCCGGCAGATAGATGAAGCGCCAGGAGAGCGGCCCCCGCGACGCCGGCAGCTTCGAGACCAGGGCGGACCAGCTCGTCGCCGCTGAGCGGGACGTCCCCCGGACCATCCCGTCGCCGCGCAGGAGCGGACGGATCGCAACCGCCTGCATCACCGCGACCACCAGTGCGCCCAGCAGGGCCCCGGCGAGCCCCCACATTCCGCCGGTGAGGCCACCGACCAGGACGACGACGCCGACGGAGAGCGCGAGGACTACTACGCCGGCGATCACCGCGTCCACCCGCCAGATGGCCAGCGGGACGCCGAAAGCGCGGTAGCGCGAGACGTCCGGCAGGGCCACCCAGATCGCAAAACCCGTGGTCAGGGCGATAGTGAAGAAGTCCACCGCCCCCTGCCCCGGGAGAAGCAGGATCCCCGAGAGAGCGAGCATGGCCGGGACCAGCAGCTGTTCGATACGCGGGTACATCTGCACGCGCACGTCGAATCCGGGGCCACGCATCACTGCACCTCCCCGGCCAGACCGGTCAGGCCGATCACGGTGTCCTCGGCGTCGAGGTGCTGGACGGTGACGCCGGGGCGCTGCGGGACGGTGGCACCGCGCAGGTCGACGTCCAGCGACATCGTGCCGGCGACGTCGCGCATGGCGACGACCTGCGGCAGGTCCCCGGCGGTACCGTCGCGTCCGCCCCGCAGCTCGTCGAGGACGTCGTGCATCAGGGCGGTGCTGCCGGTGAGCCGGACGACCCGTTCGTCGAACTCGGCGGCGTCGAGGTCGTGGGCGAGGCTCCCGTCGCCGGCGAGGATGAGCAGCCGGTCGACGCTGCGGCCGGCGTCCGCGAGATGGTGCGTGGACAGCAGGATGCAGCGCGGCGCGGCGGCCTGCTCCTCGGCGAGGATCTCGTAGAACAGGCGGCGTCGCTGCACGTCCAGCCCGGAGTACGGTTCGTCGAGCAGCGTCAGCGGTGCCCGCGACGCCAGTCCGACGACCACGCTGACCAGCGAGCGGTGGCCGGTTGACAGGGAGGCCATCTGGCCGAAGCGGGCCAGGCCGAAGCGTCCGGCGAGGCTCTCGGCGAGGTCGGCGTCCCAGTACGGGTAGCGGGCGGCGGCGACGGTCAGGACGGTGTCCACGGACCAGCGCGGCGGGTAGAGGACGTCCACACCGGTGAAGCAGACCCGGTCCATCACCGCAGCGTCGTCGAAGGGGTCGCGGCCGTCGACGGTGATGCTGCCCGTGCTGGCGCGCAGCTGACCGGCGAGGATACCCATCAGCGTGGTCTTGCCGACTCCGTTGCGTCCGACGAGGCCGATGGTCCCGGCGCGCGGAAGGTCCAGCGTGAGGCCGCGCAGGACGTCCCGGCTGCCGAAGGAACGGCCCAGGTCGCGGGTCTGGATGAAGGTGTCGGTGGGGTGTGTGGTGGGGGTTGGAGAGTTCATGGTGTTCCTTTCGCTGGTGAGTGGTGTCAGGCGGAGAGGCTGAGGTCGACGGGGCCGACGACCGGTGGGAGGGTGCGCCCGGCGCGAGGTGTGCGCCCGGCCCCGGGGTAGGCCAGTGCGGCGCCGGTGAGTGTGACGGTGCTGGTCATGAGTACAGTCCTCTGCTTTCCGCGACCTGGTCGAGCAGTCGGTGCAGGTCGTCGCGCGGCATGTCGAGTTTGATCGCCTCGTCCACGAGGGGGGCGAGGTAGTCGGCGGCGAAGGCCTCGCGGCGGCGGGCGGCGATGCGGTCCCGGGCACCGTCCTCGACGAACATGCCCAGGCCGCGGCGTTTGGCCAGGACCCCGCGTTCGACGAGCAGTGTGAGGCCCTTACGGGCGGTGGCGGGGTTGATGCCGTGGAAGGCGGCGAGTTCGTTGGTGGACGGTGCGCGGTCGCCCTCGGGGAGTGAGCCGTCGACGACGGAGTCCTCGACGAGTTCGGCGATCTGCCGGAACAACGGTGACGTGGTCTCGTCCACGGCCGGTCTCCCTCCGCCCCTCGGGCACATTGGTTCGTTACTGGTGTAACTAACCATCGCACAGGTCGATCTTTCTGACAAGAGCCCCCGCCGCAACCGCGACGTACAGGGCGAATGACCTGCACACCTCCCCACGCGCCCCACGCCTGATGCACACTGGTGGGACTGCACAACTAACTTTAGTGAGGACCATCACCATGCTCGAGCGATCGCTGATCTACGTCGACACCTCCTACCTGCTCGCCAGCTTCTACAACGCGTGGGAGACCGGCGCGCGCGCCCAACTCGAGATCGACCTACCCGAGGTCGTCAACGTGCTCGAGTCACGCGTGGTCGACCAACTCCATCAACCGGTCTACCGGCAGAACTGGTACGACGGGCTGCCGGACTCCGGCCCACACCGCTACCAACGCGCACTGCGCTCCTGCAACGGGGTGCAGCTGCGCTCCGGGCAGCTCATCGAGTGGGGCGACCGGCGCACGCAGAAGGCCGTGGACACCCGCCTGGTCGCCGACATGGTCATCAGCGCCATGTCGCGCGAGGTGACCGACATCGTGCTGGTCTCCGGTGACGCCGACATGCTCCCCGGCGTCGAGGAGGCGGTCTCCCGCGGCGTGCGCGTGCACCTCTACGGATTCGGCTGGGACTCCATGTCGGCCAACCTGCGCTACGCCTGCGACTCCACCACCATCCTCGACCCGCGCGAGGACTTCGCCGACTGCATGCGCCTGCAGGTGCTCGAAGGCCCCTTGAAGACGGCCACGAACAGCGCCTCCGGGACCCCTGGCGCCTCGGGGCCACAGCACAAGCCCATCGGCGACGCCGAACCCGTCGAGGACCTCTCCGGCACCTGCGCGGTGCCCGACGTGCGACGCAAGTCCTCCACGCACTCCGGCGAGACGGCGACACAAAACGAACCGGCACAGGACGAACCAACGCAGGACGCAACGGCGCAGGACGCCCCGTCCGCGCCGTCCGCATCTGCGTCAGCACCCACACCGGCCGACGTCGCGGCCGCGGCGTCCCCCGCGGCGGCACCTGAGCCTGCCCCGGCGCAGGACGCCGGGGACGCCCCCGTCACCGAGACGGAGAAGGACGACGAGAAGAACGCCTCCGGCGCGTCCGATCCGTCCGGTGCCTCCGGCGAATCGTCCGCACCGTCCCCCGGCCCGTCGCCGGCGGACCTGGCGTCCTCCCGTCCGACCCCGGCGATGATGGCGCCGCGCCGGCGGCTGCGCAGCCGCTACGTCCCGCTGCCCACCGAGGTGTGGCAGTCCGGCGGCCAGCAGAACCCCTTCGACATCGGCGAACAGTACGCCGTGTGGTGGTTCCAGAACGCCGCCACCGGCGAACAGCAGGACGGTGCCCACGTGCTCTGCGGCGGCGGACTGCCCCCGGAGGTCGACCGTCCGCTGCTCCAGTTCGCCTGCGAGACCCTCCACGAGTACACGCTCACCGAGTACCAGCGCGTCAACCTACGCGACGGATTCCACTCCGGGATCCGCGGCATCCTGCTCAACCGGTAGCAGGAACCCCACAGTCACCCGTGACCCGGAATCGGCCCGGACTGTGAGAAAATGCCGACATGACCGCCCCCTCCACCGGAACAACCGGCCCCACCGGTAGCGACGCCGCGTCCCGCCCCGACCGTAGCGGCCGTGGGATCCTCACCTTCCTCGGGCAGATCGTCGGGGCGGGCGTGCTCGCCTCCGCCGTCACCCTCGTCGCCTGGTGGGTCCTCGCGCGCACGAACCTGCCCGCCTACTCCTCGTCGAACGTGACCAAGGCGCTGGCCAGCGCCGCCGGCGTGATCGTCCTCGTCGTCCTGGCGTTCGTCCTGTACGCGGTGATGCACGCGCGCACGCCCTTCACCGACTGGGCCCGGTGGCGCAGGCTCGGCGCGACGGCCCTGTGCTGGCTCGCGCCCGCCGGGCTCGTGATCGCCACCCTCGCCATCCCGCTGGCCGCCACCCGCCTTTCCCTCGACGGCATCAGCGTGGACCAGGCGTTCCGCACCCAGTTCCTCACCCGCATGACCGACCAGCCCGGGTTCGAGGACATGGCCTACCTGGACGAGCCGAGCTTCTACCCCCGGCTGTGGTTCTTCACCGGCGGGATGTTCGCCAACATGCTCGGTCTCGCCGGGTGGGCGGCGTTCCAGCCCTGGTCGCTGATCACCCTCGCCGCCACCGGGTCGATGCTGGTGCCGGTGTGGCGCCGACTCACCGGGTCGCTGCCGCTGGGCACCGTCATCGCCGTGGCGACGACCGCGGTGGTGCTCTACACCGCACCGGAGGAGCCCTACGCCGCCGTCGTGGCGTTCGGCATGCCCGCCGCCTTCGTCCTCGCCGGACGCGCCATGCGCGGTTCCTGGCCGGCCGTCGCCGGGCTGGCCCTGTTCCTCGGGCTGTCGGCGAACCTGTACACGCTCTACACCGGCGTGTCCGCGCTGACGGTGGTGCTCATCGCCCTCGCCGTGGCGTGGGGCAGCCGCTCCATCGCCCCGCTGGTACGGCTCACCGTGACCGGGCTGGTGTCCATCGCCATCGCCCTCATCGGCTGGGCGCCGTACCTGATCGCCCTGCTGACCTCGGAGAGCGGCGCGAAGGGACGCGCCCAGCACTACCTGCCGCAGATCGGCACCGAGGTGCCCGTGCCCTTCTTCCAGATCGGGCTCGTCGGCGCGCTGGGACTGCTGTGCATCGTGTGGATGGTGCTGCGCTGGCGGCGCAGCCAGGTCCGCGCCCTGCTCGCCGGCCTGGTGGTCTGCTACGGCTGGGTCGTGGCCTCGATGCTGATGACGCTGACCGGCACCACCCTGCTGGGCTTCCGCATGGAGCTGCCCATCTCGTTGATCCTGGTCACCGGCGGCATCATGGCACTGCAGGACCTGCGGATCAACGGTGTGCGCCGCGCCTACCCGCAGTTCGTGGGCCCGGAGGCGGCACCGAAGGTGACGGCCGTGCTGGCCGTCCTGCTGACCTTCGCCGCCGCCGCGCACGTGGTGAGCATCCCGCTGCACCTGCGCCAGCACATCGACCTGGCCTACACCGACACCGACGGCGACGCCCAGCGCGGCGACCTCTTCCCCGCCGACTCCACCGTCTACTACGCCGACGTCGACTCCTACATCGACGAGACGCTGGGCCTGGGCGGCCAGCGCGCCGGCACCGTGGTGCTCACCGACGAGCAGAGCTTCATGGCGTACTACCCGTACCACTCCTACCAGGCGATGACCTCGCACTACGCCAACCCGCTGGGCCTGTTCGAGGAGCGCAACGACGAGATCAGGGACTGGACCGACATCTCCGACCCCGCCGAACTCACCGACGCGATGGACGCCACCGCCGAGGAGCGCGGCTGGGAGGGCCCGGACGTGATGGTGCTGCGCGGCCAGGCGTCCGACGCCACCGAGGCCACGGAAGACGAGGACGGGCAGGACGGGACGTTCTCCTACCGCCTGTCCGAGGACATCTACCCCAACGACCCGAACGTGCGGTTCACCACGGTGCCCTTCCAGGCGTCCGCCTTCGCCGACGGCTGGGACCTCGAGCAGATCGGCCCGTTCGTCGTGGCGGTGCGCCAGCGCTAGGCGCACGCGCCGTGCCCGACCACGGCTTAGGCCACACCAGACTCCTGCCGTAACATGTGCTGCTATGTCACGAGTCGAACATGAGGCGCCCGACGAGGTGTCTGAACAGGCCCCCGAGACGAACACCGGGGACAACCCTGCCCGGACGACAGCGGTCACGGTGGACCGTCTCAAGGCGCTGGCCGTCCTGTCGGGCATCGCGGCCCTCGTCCTGTTCTGCCTGACCCCCCTGCTGCCGGTCAATCAGGAACAGTCCAGCTTCTCCTGGCCGCAGGGCGGTGACCTGCGCAGCGTCGAGGCTCCGCTGATGTCCTACCACCCGGAGAACCTGGACATCACCCTGCCGTTGGCCGAGGTCCGCGACCTCAACGGCAACCAGACCACCGTGCTGTCCACCGTGCCGGAGGACGCCGAGGAGGCGACGCTGCGCGGCATGTTCGTGCGCTCCACGCCGGACGGACTGGACGTGGTCGTGCGCAACTCCGTGGCGCTGTCGGTCGACACCGAGACGCTGGAGAGCCTGCCGGACGACGCGCAGCTGCGCATCACCTCCGACTACGAGGGCACGCGCGCCTGGATCCCGGACGCCACCGACGAGGACGGCAACCCGCTGGAGGGCGGCTTCGGCGACGACATCCGCCCGATGCTGACCGGCATCTTCACCGAGATGACCGACAGCCCGGAGAACGCCCAGGCCGCGATCGACGCCGGCCTGCAGGTGGACGTGACCGTCGACTCGCGGTACACCTCCACCGCCAGCGGCATCAAGATCGCCGCGATGGTCCTCGGCGTCCTGTTCATGGTCGTCTCCCTCTGGGCGCTGCACCGCATGGACATCCTCGACGGACGCACCCGTACCCGTCGTCGGTTCCTGCCCGCCAACTGGTGGCGCCCGCGCTGGCTCGACGCCGTGGTAGGCGGCGTGCTCGTGGTCTGGTACTTCATCGGCGCCAACACCGCCGACGACGGCTACCTGCTGACCATGGCCCGGGCCAGCCAGGAGTCCGGCTACATGGCGAACTACTACCGGTGGTTCGGTGTGCCGGAGTCTCCCTTCGGCGCCCCCTACTACGACCTGCTGGCGTTGATGACGCACGTCTCCACCGTCTCGGTGTGGATGCGACTGCCCGTGCTGATCGCCAGCCTCCTGACCTGGATGCTGCTCTCGCGTGAGGTGCTGCCCCGCCTGGGTGCCAAGATCTCCCAGCGCAAGGTGGCGCACTGGACCGCCGCCGGCATGTTCCTCGTCTTCGCCATGACCTACAACAACGGTCTGCGTCCCGAGCCCGTCATCGCCCTCGGCGCCCTGCTGACCTGGGTCTGCATGGAGCGCGCCATCGCCACCGGACGCCTGCTGCCCGCCGCGATCGGCGTCATCGTCGCGACCCTGTCGCTGGCCGCCGGGCCGACCGGCCTCATGGCCGTCGCCTCGATCCTGGTCGCCCTGTCCGGGCTGATCCGTATCGTGATCCGTCGTCTGCCCCTGCTCAACGCGGGACGCGGCAGCTCGAAGAAGTCCGTCACCTGGGCCGTCCTCGCACAGATCGCCCCGTTCCTGGGCGCCGGCACCGCCGTGCTGATCTGCGTGTTCGGCGACCAGACGCTGAGCACCGTCATGGAGTCCATCGGCGTGCGCGGCCCCGTCGGCCCGTCGTTGTCCTGGTACGAGGAACCGCAGCGCTACACCGAGCTGCTCAAGCAGACGGTGGACGGCTCGTTCCCCCGCCGCTTCTGCGTCCTGATGATGCTGCTGTGCCTGGCCGTCGTCGTCGCCTCGATGCTGCGCAACCGCCGCGTCCCGGGCACGGCCCACGGTCCGGCGCTGCGTCTGACCCTTGTGATCGTCGGCACCATGTTCTTCATGACCTTCACCCCCACCAAGTGGACCCACCACTTCGGTGTCTACGCCGGCATCGCCGCCGGCCTGGCGGCGCTCGCCGCCGTCGCGGCGTCCAGCATGGCGATGCGCTCGGCACGTAACCGGATCGTCTTCCTCGGCGCCTGCCTGCTGCTGTTCGCCTTCACCCTCGCCGGCACCAACGGCTGGTGGTACATCGCCAGCTTCGGCGTGCCCTGGTACGACAAGCCCGTCCAGATCGCCGGTTTCGAGATCTCCACCGGCATGATGGTGCTCTCCGTGCTGGTCATGCTCGTCGGCGTGGTCATCGGCTTCCTCAACGACATCCGCGAGGCCAACGCCACCACCGACGCCGAGCTCAAGGAGGTCGACCGCCGCGAGGCCGCCCAGGCGCAGCGCTTCGCCGGTGTCGCCGCCGCCCCGATCGCCGTACTCACCATCCTGGTCGTGGTGTTCAACCTCGCCTCGCTGGGCAAGGGCTTCATCTCCCAGTGGCCGGCGTACTCCATCGGCAAGGGCAACCTGACGGCCCTGACCGGCAACACCAGCGGCCTGGCCGGCGACGCCCTCGTGGAGTCCGACACCAACGACTCCTTCCTCGACACCGCCGACGGCACCGACTTTGCCGACTCCCTCACCAGCGAGGGTTCCCGCGGCTTCGGGGAGAACAACATCCCCAACCGCATCGAGGAGAGCTCCGGGTCCGAGTCCGGCTCCTCGCCGCAGACCTCCGCCGTGGACACCAACGCCTTCGGCTCCAGTGAGGACGACGAGGACGTCACCGACACCGGCCCCGGCGGCGGGCTGAACTCCCTGGAGGGCGCCAACGGCTCCTACGCCCAGCTGCCCTTCGACATCGACCGCACCCAGGTCCCGGTCGTCGGCTCCTACACCGACGGGCTGCAGCTGCAGGCCGAGACCACCACGTCCTGGTACTCCCTGCCGGAGCGCAGCGAGGACTCCCCGCTGCTGATCGTCTCCGCCGCCGGCGAGATCTCCCACCTGGACATGAACGGTGTGCGCCAGTACGGCCAGGAGCTCAAGCTGGAGTACGGCCGCAGCAGCGGCGACGGGAGCAGCTCCGACGACTTCGAGGTCATGGGCGAGCTGGAGCCGTTGGACATCGGCACCGCACCGCAGTGGCGCAACCTGCGCTTCCCGATGGACCAGATCCCGGAGGACGCGGACGTGGTGCGCATCCAGGCCGCGGACATGAACGTCACGCCGGACCAGTGGCTGGCCTTCACCCCGCCGCGCGTGCCCACCCTGGCCCCGCTGGACGACGTCATCGGCGACGCCCCGACGCTGCTCGACTGGTCCGTGCCGCTGCAGTTCCCGGCGCAGCGCCCGTTCAGCCACTACGCCGGAGTCGCCGAGGTGCCGGAGTACCAGATCTCCCCGGAGCACGACGCCAAGAAGGCCCACGCACCGGTCATGGACTACTACGGCGGCGGCGCCGGCGGCCTGGTCCAGATGAGTACCCGTGGCACCGAGATGTCGACCTACCTCGACAACGACTGGCAGCGCGACTGGGGTGTGGTCACCAAGCTCACCCAGTTCTCCTCGAGCACCGGCGAGGAGCCCAAGGCGGTGGACCTCGACATCGAGACCGAGAACCGTTCGGGTCTCTGGTCGCCGGGGCCGATGCGCCTGAGCTAGGCGGTACCGGCAGGAACCGTTGACGACGGTTTCCGTCCGGCCCCGGGCACGAAGTGAGCACTTCGACCCCGGCGGCGGACGGAAACCGTCGTTGTGCGTCTGGGGGCCGTCCGGATTCCTTCGGGGTTCCGTCGGGGGCGGCTACGATGGCGGGCGGAGGGGATAGGTCATGGGGGAATCAACGACGCCGCCGACACCGCCGACACCACTGTGTTCACGGCCGTTCTGGCTGACCGCGGAACTCGTCTCCGCCGGACGACCTGACGGCGCTGCAGGCGTTGTCGCACCTGGTGCCGGACCTGGTCTACACCGGGCCGACCGCCCTGTTCCTCTACGACGAGCGCCCGATGCTCTTTGCCGGCGCGCGGCCTGGTGCCGTCCACCGGACGCGCCGGCACGCGGGACCGTCTACTGCTGCGCGCCCGCGACAGGAAGGGCACCGAACGTCACCGCAGGTGCCACGGCGTCACGGCGTCACGGTGGCCACCCCGCTGCAGGCGGCGGTGGACGTCCGGGCGTCCCACACCCCGACGTCCACCGACGGGGAGCTGCGACGATTCCCGACCAGGATGTACGACGGGGCGAAGGGCGACGACGTGCTCGCCGCCGACCTCGCCGTGCTGACCCCGGGCAAGTCCCACGCCGCGGCGGCGCAGTGGGGGTGGCTGGTGCTGCGCTACACCGACTTCTGCATCGGTCCCGGCGGGGTGGACTCCAGGATCGTCGCCAGACGGGCGAACCGCAGGTGGTCGGGGATTCCGCACTACCGTGACCCGGGGGTGTGGACGTTCCATCCGCAGCTGATCTGACGGATGCCTACAGTGGTGGCCATGACTGAGATCCCCGACAACATCACCGAGCGTTCCACCGGCACCGTCCCCGCGCCGGCGGACGACCTCTACCGTCACGTCAACGGCGCCTGGCTGGCGTCCCACGAGATCCCGGCGGACCGCGCCGTCGACGGCAAGTTCCACGAGCTGCGCGACCGCGCCGAACTGGACGTGAAGGCGATCGTGGCGGGCGCGGACCCGTCCACGCGCATCGGCGCGTTGTTCAGCTCCTACATGGACGAGGACGGTGAGCACGGCATCGAGCAGGCCGGCCTGTCCGTCCTGTCCCCGGACCTCGACCCGGTGCGGGACGCCCCGGACCTGGACGGCCCCGACGGACTCGTCGCCGCGCTCGCGCAGCTCGACCGTCACGGCGTCGGCGGCGTCGTCGGATTCTGGACGGAGAAAGACGCCGGCGGCAGCGGCCTGGAGGTCGCCTACCTGGTGCAGACCGGTCTCGGCCTGCCGGACGAGGCCTACTACCGCGAGGAGCAGCACGCCGAGGTCCGTGCCGAGTACCGGGCGTTCATCGAGCGCTTCCTGGGCCTGGTCGAGGCCACCGGCGGGCAGCCGCTGCCGGGCAGGTTCGCCGACGCCGACGCGTCCACCGCCGCCGACGCGCTGATGGCCTTCGAGACCGCGCTGGCCGCGGGCCACTGGGACACCGTGGCATCCCGCGACGCGGAGAAGACGCACAACCCCACCGCGCAGGACGCCCTGCCGTCCGGCTTCCCCTTCGCCGCCTGGCTCGACGGCGTCGGTATCACCACCGACGTCGCGCCGGAGGTGATCGTGAGCCAACCGTCCTACCTGGAGCACGTCGCCTCCCTGGTACCCGGCGCGGACAACGGCCGTGACCTCGACGAATGGAAGCTGTGGGCGTACTGGCGGGTGCTCACCGCGCGTGCCGGAAAACTACCGCGCGAGTTCTCCGAGGCCAACTTCGACTTCTACGGGCGCACGCTCTCCGGCTCCACCGAACAGCGCGACCGCTGGAAGCGGGCCGTGATGATGGTCGAGGGCGCCGTGGGCGAGGAGGTCGGACAGGAGTTCGTGGCCGAGCACTTCCCGCCCGAGTACAAGGAGCTCATGGGCGAACTCGTGGACTACCTGCTCGCCGCCTACCGTGACCGCATCAGCGAGCTGCCCTGGATGACCCCGCAGACCCGCGAACGTGCCCTGGAGAAGCTCGGCACCTTCCGCGCCCGCGTGGGCTACCCGGACACCTGGCGCGACTTCTCCGGCCTGGAGCTCGGCGAGCACGCAGGACGCGGCGAGAACCTGCTGGCCAACTACCGTGCCGCCTCCGACTTCAACCACGAGTTCGAGGTCGCCAAGCTCGGCAAGCCCAGCGACGGCGACCTGTGGTTCACCACCCCGCAGACCGTCAACGCCTTCTACAACCCGGTGCGCAACGACATCACCTTCCCCGCGGCGATCCTGCGTCCGCCGTTCTTCGACGCCGACCGCGACAGCGCCGACATGGCCGCCAACTTCGGCGCCATCGGCGCGGTCATCGGCCACGAGATCGGCCACGGCTTCGACGACCAGGGCTCCAAGTACGACGGCGAGGGCAACCTGAACTCCTGGTGGACCGAGGACGACCGCGCCGCCTTCACCGAACTGACCGACCGGCTCGTCACCCAGTACGACGGGCTGGTGCCCACCGGCCTGGCGCAGCGCGGCCAGACCGACCACAAGGTCAACGGTTCCTTCACCCTGGGCGAGAACATCGGTGACCTCGGCGGCCTCGGCATCGCCGTGGTCGCGCTGAAGAAGTGGCTCGCCGACCGCGGCGAGACCGTGGACTCCGCACCGACCGCCCCGGTCGAGGGGCTGGACGGCGAGTTCAGCGTCCTGCAGCGCTTCTTCCTGCAGTGGGCCACCGTGTGGCGCACCGCGATCCGCCCGCAGATGGCCGCGCAGTACGTGGCCATCGACCCGCACTCCCCCGGAGAGTTCCGCTGCAACGTGGTCGCCTCCAACGTCGCGGAGTTCTACGAGGCCTTCGGCGTGGACGCCGACAACGGCATGTGGCTGCCCGAGGAGCAGCGCGTGACGATCTGGTAATCTCCTGAGAAT
The DNA here is from genome assembly GCF_052379185.1 of Corynebacterium sp. AOP12-C2-36. Lineage (NCBI taxonomy): Bacteria > Bacillati > Actinomycetota > Actinomycetes > Mycobacteriales > Corynebacteriaceae > Corynebacterium > Corynebacterium sp. AOP12-C2-36. The sequence goes on from NZ_JBQSYJ010000009.1 coordinate 14,715, forward strand.
GCCGGTAGCACCGATCACCCCGGACCCGGGGGCGGACGGGTGGGGGCGTCCAGCACCCGGCCCAGTTTCCGGGTCTTTTTCTGGGCCTCCTTCTCTCCCGCCGAACGCCGATCCGGACGGACGCTTCCGTCCCGCGGCCGTCGGCGGGCACCGCACCGCGCGCTGGTTCATCCTCGTCGGCGTGGTGCTGGTGGCGCTCGTCGTCCCGTTCGCCGTGCCGATGAACCCGTCACCGGACACCGAACCGTACCTACTCAACGAGGCCGCCGCCGACAGCCTCCTGTCCTGGGACCACGACCCCCTCGACCTCACGGCCCTGGACCCGCAGTGCGTCGCGACCGGTGACGCGATGTTGCCCGGCACCCTGGAGGCCGAGTGCGCCGACCGGTTCGGCAACTACGTCGACCTCGACATCATGTCGATGAACGGGGTCGGCGACGAGGACGGGGACACCACGCAGGCCGCCCGGCGGTCCATGCGCGCCATCTTCTACGGCGACATGTCCGGCGCCACGTTCACCACCGTGGACGACTCCGATGCCGCCGACCTGCTGCACCCCACGCTCGCCGCGCGCACCACCGAAGTTCTGACCACCCCGGTGCTCGAACTGGAACCTACCCTGCTGAACGACCCCGACGGCTTCTTCGATGATTTCGAGGACGGCCTCCGCGAGCCCGCCTCGCCGGACACCCACCCCGTGCAATACGGCGACAGCGACGGCAGCGGCAGCGACGGCAGTACCGGGTCGGGGTTGTACACCGCCGCGGCGTCCTTCCTGCTGGACGGCCCGGAACGGGTCCTCTACACCGTCACGGTGACCGGCGACGACGCAGACGTCGTGGCGGCCGCCGCCGAGCAACTCCTGGGGAGCGTCCGTGCAGCATAACGGCAACAACGACCCCGGGGTCAGCGCCCGGGACACCACGCGGCAGGGCTGGCGCGTGATCGACGTCCCGCGTGCCCACCACGACTCCTTCCCACCGACGCAGCGTCCGAAACTCCGTCCCACCTGGGACGTCTTCGGGTGGACGTTCCTGGTCCTCACCGTCATCGGTCTGCTGGTGGCGGCGCTGAACCCCCTGATCATGATGATCTTCCCCGGGCCCGGACCGGTCGCCCTGTGTGCCCTGTACACCGTGGTCTTCACGGCCGTGATGTGGTTCCTGTTCTCCCGCCTGCTCATCTACCGGGGCACGCCCTGGCTGCTCGCCGCGGCCGCCGTGCTGTGGGGCATGACCGGCGCCATGCTGCCCGCCTTCGCCATCGGCGAGCGGCTGATCGACCTGTCCTACAGCTGGAACATCGACGAGATGGCCCTCTCCCTCGGCGGCGCCTACCCGGAGGAACTCTCCAAGGGGCTCGGGGTGTGGCTGCTGCTGCACCTGGGCCGCGCCTGGTGGAACCGGCCGTGGCACGGGCTCGTCGCCGGGGTGCTCATCGGCATCGGCTTCGAGGCCTTCGAGAACTTCGGCTACGCCATGATGCTGAGCTTCTACCACCCGAGCTCCGACCTGGCCGGGGTCTCGGAGATGTGGTTGTTCCGTCTGGTCGCCGGGCCGCTGCTGCACGGGATCTGCGCCGGGCTCGTCGGATTCGGCATCGGCATGGCCGTCTACGCCGCCGGGCTGACCTGGACGCGACGACTGAGCTGGGTGCTCGGCGGCGGCGCCGCGGGCTTCCTCGTTCACGCCGGATGGAATCTGCAGCTGGACTCCCTGACCGCCCAGATCGTGAACATGGTGTTCATCTGGACCGTCGGCGCGGTACTGCTCGTCACCGCGGTGGTGATCTCCACGAAGGAGGCCCGGGTGCTCGCAGACGCGGGACTGTACCCGGCGGTGAGCATCTACCAGCGCATTCCCGTCGCACCGGTGCGGCCGTTCCTGCCGCCGGTGGCTGCTCAGCAGGGCCAGCAGATGCCGCCGATACAGCCGATGCAGCAATTCCCGCAGCAGGCGCCGCCGTTCCCACCCCGGCAGTACCCGCCACAGCAGTACCCACAGCAGGGCCGGAACGGCCCGCCACAGCCCCGGTAGTACCGGCGTGCAGACCGGCACAGTTGTGTTCATTCCTGATATGACTATCATCGGCGCCATGACCATTCTCTCCAGCACGACCACTGCCCCTCGCCGCCCCCGATTCCGCCGCGCCGCCGCGACCGCTGCCGCGCTCGCCCTCACCACCGGGACGCTCACCGCGATCGCCGCCCCCACCGCCGGGGCCGCCACCGCGTCCTCCGCCTCCCCGGCGTCGTCCGCGTCCACCCTCCCGTCGCTGCCCGAACTGCCGTCCCTGCCTGAACTCCCGTCGCTTCCCGGCGGAACCGGTGCGACCGGCGGCCAGGACAACTCCAAGGCCACGATCAACGACCCGGGCCGCGTCGCCGGCGTCGCACTGGCCGCCGGTGTGGATCCCGGCGTGGTGGGTCAGCTGCTCGCCGACCCGGAGGCCACCATCGCCGCCGGCGAGCGTCTCGGCATCCCGCGCCAGACCGCCGTCTGGGCGGCGAACAACCCCGAGCAGGCTCTCGGCGCGGCACGCGCAGCCGGCATCGACCCGGCCTGGGCCGCCAACGTGCTCGCCGCCAACCTGTAGGAAACACCACCTTCCACCAGCACGAACCCTGGTCCTCCCCGCACCCGTCCCCGGTACCTCCCGGGCGGGCGCGGGGAGGACCTTTGACGTTCCTCCCGCTCCCTTTCCAGCGCCTTTCCCGGGCCTTCCCCGACTCTTCCCGTGCTCTGTGGCACCCCTGAGAAAACGACCTCGGCGCGGTGAGCAGCAGAAAATCCGACACGCGGTGCGCGTGTTACTAGTGTGAATGTTGTGAATCGTGTGTATCGTGTGGCGCATGTTGTCTCTCCCCTGGCGTCGATCGGCGCGCACCACCGTCCCCGCCCGACTCACCGCAGTGACCCTCTTCGGCTCAGCCGCAGCGGTCGCCGCACTGGTCGCCACCGACGTCCTCCCCGTGCCCACCTGGGCGCTCGACGGGGTCGACGTCGCGAGCCACCAGCACCCCGGCGACTCCGCCATCGACTGGCAGAGCGTCGCGGCGTCCGGCCAGAGCTTCGCCTTCATCAAGGCCAGCGAAGGCACCGGGTACGTCAACCCCTACTTCACCTCCGACTCCGCCAAGGCCTCCGCCGCCGGCGTGACCCCGGGCAGCTACCACTACGCCAAGCCCGGCGAGACCGACCCGCGTGCCGAGGCTCAGCACTACGCCGCGACCCTGGCCACCGGCGTCCAGCCCTCCCTGCCGCCGACCCTCGACCTCGAGGAGTCCGGCGGACTCGCCCCCGCGGACCTGCAGAACTGGGTCCGCGACTGGATCGACGAGATCAAGGTCCAGACCGGCCGCGAACCGATCATCTACACGTACCAGAACTTCTGGCTCAACGACATGGGCAACACCACGGAGTTCTCCGAGTACCCGCTGTGGCTCGCCTACTACAACCCCACCCTGCCGAACGAGATCCCCGGCGGCTGGGACGAGGTCACCTTCTGGCAGTACTCCTCCGAGGGCCAGGTCGACGGCATCTACACCAACGTCGACATGAACACCTATTACGGCACCGACGAGCAGCTCCAGGGCCTCACCGGCGCCCCCTCGGACGGCAGCGCCGCCGGCAACATCGTCGACGCACTCAAGCCGATCACCGATGCGGCACTCGGCCAGGCCGAGGAGGCCAACGACACCGAGCACCAGGAGGCCGCGGGCGGCGAGCCGGGCCTCGACCAGCCGCTGAGCACGGACCTGCTGGTCAACCTTCTCGGCCTGGTCGGCGGCGCCGTCGGCCCGGAGGCCGTCCTCGAGGCCGCGATGAACTCCGGCCTCGGCGAGGGCCTGGGCTCGGTCCTGGCGTCCTCCGGCATCGAGGCGCGCGACGCCGGCGAGACCATGCCCGTCGCCGCGATCGCCGCCCTCGTGCTCGGCGCCCTCGGCCTCGGCGCCGACGGTGGCGACATCGCCAACCAGGTCGGCGACCTCGTCGGCTCCCTCGTCGACGAGCAGGGCCAGCCCCTCGGCGACGGTGGCCCCGACATCTCCCGCCTCGCCGAGCTCATCGGCGGCGGCGACGTCACGCTCGACAGCATCCTGCGCCTGCTCACCGCCTTCGGCGCCACGGACTACGCCGCCCAGATCGCCAACGGCACCGTCGACACCGACGCCCTCCTGGCCCAGGTCAAGTCAGCTCCGGCGGCACCCGCGCAGGACGCCCCGGCCGCCGATGCGTCCGACGCCGTCGCGTCCGACGCCGACCCGGAGGCGCTGCGCGCCGCGCTGGAAGGTGCCGGCGTGGACGCCGAGACCGCCGGCAAGCTCGCCGCGGACCCGGCCGCGACCGTCGCCGCCGCCGAACGCCTCGGCGTCGACCACGAGACCGCGTCCCGCTTCGCCTCGGACCCCGCCGGTGCGCTGCAGGCGCTGGACGAGGCCGGCATCGACCCCGTCGGTACCGCCCCCATGCTCGCCGCGCAGCTGTAGAACCCCACCCCGGGGGAGAGACACAACATACGACAACGCCCTGACCGGTGCTTTCGCCAGCACCGGTCAGGGCGTTGTCGTGCGTCAGTACACGCCAGTCCGGGTCAGGGCTGGGGCGCGCCAGGGGCCATGATGTCGGGCTCGTGGATGTCCTCGAGGCTCTCCGGCGTCGGCTCGGCGATCTCGCAGAGGTTCACCAGCGCACCCGTCGGGTCGACGAGGGTGCACAGACGACCCAGCTCGGAGTTCCACGGGGCACGGACCAGCTTGCCGCCCAGCTTCTTGACCTTCTTCGCCGCCGCGTCCACGTCCACGCAGCCCAGGTAGAGGGTCCACATCGACGGGTTCTCGTCCAGCTCGCTGGTGTCCCACATGCCGCACAGCGGGGCACCGTTGTACTCGCCGGTGGCGTAGCGGAACTTGTCCGTGTCGCTGTGCTGACGGATGTCCCATCCTGCGAGGTCGTGGTAGAACTTCATCGTCGCGTCGAACTGCTCGCCGACGAGCAGCTCGTGCCACACCGGGGTCCCGGGCTCGCCCGCGGCGAAGAACGGCTCGTCGCCGGACGGCTGCTTGAGGCCCACCGTCGCACCCGACGGGTCGACGATCACGGCCATGCGACCGCGACGTCCCACGTTGCGCGGGGACAGCACGCTCGTCGCGCCCGCCTTCACCGCCTCATCGTGCACGGTGTCGATGTCCGGGGCGTACAGCAGCATGCCCCACAACGACGACTTGTCGTCCGGGACCTCACCGAGGCCGGCGACAGGCATGCCGTTCTTCTTGGCGACGAGGTAGCCGTCGCACTGCGTGTCGAACTCCCAGTGCAGGAGCTCGGTGTAGAAGGTCTTCGCCTTCTCCAGGTCAGTGGTAGCCAGGTCGATCCAGATCGGCATTCCTGGCTCCGCTACGAGAGCGGGCATCAGAGGTTCCTCCACTTGTCGGGGTCGAAATCGTCATCGGCAGTTGCTTCGTCGAAGTAGTCGTCATCGTCACTGGCACCGTCACCGTCCACACCGTCACCCTGGGTGACGACGCGTGCGGTGGCGACCGGGGTGGCGTCCTCGTCAAGGACAGCCACCTCGTCACCGGTGCGCAGATGACGTCCGCGGCGGGTGTCGGCCTCGCCGTTGACCGTCACCCGACCGGCGGCGATGACCTCCTTGGCCGCGCCGCCGGAATCGACCAGGTTCGCCAGTTTGATGAACTGGCCGAGCCGGATGTCGTCACCGCGGACGGAGACGTCCTGCGCCGGTACCTTGTGCTCTTCTCGCTCAGGCATGCCGACCATCCTACGACTCCGCGCGGTGCGTGGGAAGTCCAGCCGGAATATCGTTACCAAACTTGCGGGGCACGGGGTGTGCGCTGGGAGTTTCAGGGCGCTCACGGGCGGCGCTCATGGTGGTTTCCGCCTGCGTGGTGGGGCGCTGCGCACCGGAGACGGTGGCCCTGTGCCCCGCGCCGATTGAATTGTCGCCCGCCCAGGCAGGGTTTCGGGCAGAACAGCTACCTGGAAGGGTGATCCGGCCGCATGTGACGGCCAGGAGCGCCGGGGACGGTCAGCGCAGCAGCGCCACGGTCTCCATGACTCCTTCGCCGACCAGGATCACGCCGAGAACGAGGAAGACCGCGCCGGCGACGATGTCGATCCACGGCCCGGCGGCCTGGAGGCGTCGCGACAGCGCAGGCACCGACACCATCACGGCGACGAGGACGAACCAGGCCACGCCCGTGACCAGCATCATCAGCAGAACGACCAGACGCATTCCCCACCCGGTGTCCGGCGGCACGAAGCCGGCGAAGACCGCGCCGAAGAACACCAGCGCCTTCGGGTTGGCCAGGTTCGTCATCAGCCCGAGCCGCCACGCGGTGGCCGTGGAGACCTTCTCAGCGGTGGTGGCCGTCACGGTGGTCCCGGCGGAGCGTCGTTCGGCCAGACCCCCGCGCAGAGCGCCCTGGCCCATCCACAGCAGGAATCCGCCGCCGACGAGGAACAGGACCGTCAGCACCCACGGGAAGGCGTCCACCAGGGCGGACAGGCCGACCATGCTGGCGAGGATCCACAGGGTGTTGCCGCTCATGATGCCGAGGGCGCAGGCCACCCCGTTGCGCCGGACGGCACCGAGGCGCAGGATCTGGACGAGGTCGGGCCCGGGCGACGCGATGGCGAGCAGCCACGCGACGAGGATGCTGAGAAGTGCGCCGCCGGTCATGGGGAGTAAATCTACCCGGGGACGAAGACGGGACCGGCCCCGCCCCCGGGGTCCGGACTACACGCTCAGCGGCATGTCGGACGGCGCGACGGGGCGCGGCAGGGCGCTCTCGCCCATCAGCGCGCGGTCCACGGCGGCGGCGCAGGCGCGTCCCTCGGAGATCGCCCAGACGATCAGGGAGGCGCCGCGTCCGGCGTCACCGGTGGCGAACACCGGTGCGTCGAACCCGGTGTCGCGCACGGCGGAGGACTCCGCCCACCAGGTGCGGTAGTTGTCGTCGCGCTTCAGGCGTCCACGGCCGTCGACGGGCAGGCCGAGCTCGGAGATGATGCCCCTGGTGTCCACGGAGGTGAAGCCGACGGCGAGCAGGACGAGGTCGGCGTCCATGTCGACCTCGGTGCCGGGCAGGTTGACGGTGCCCTCGGCGGTGCGGTCGCAGGTGGCCGCGCGCAGGCTGGTGACCCGGCCGTCCTCACCGGTGAGCTCCACGGTGTTGATGCGGTGCTCGCGCTTGCCCAGCGGGGTGCCGACCTCGCGCTCGGCGAGGCCGAGGGCGACGATCTCGTCGGCGGACTCGTCGCCGCTGATGTGGTACTCGCCCTCCTCGTGGGCGGACGCCACACGCCAGATCTTCGGCCACACCGGCCACGGGTTGTCCTCGGCGCGGTAGGGGTCCGGGGCGGGGTGGTAGTCGAACTGCCGGACGGAGGCCGCGCCCTGGCGCAGCGCGGTGCCGAAGCAGTCGGTGCCGGTGTCGCCGCCGCCAATGATCACGACGTGCTTGCCCTTGGCGTCGATCTCGGGGGTGTCGATGTCGCCGGCGACCACGCGGTTGGCCATCGGGAGGTACTCCATGGCCTGGTGGACGCCGTCGAGGTTGCGTCCGGGCAGGGAGACGTCGCGCGGGACGGTGGCACCGACGGCCATGACCACGGCGTCGAAGCCGGCGAGGTCGGTGGTGGACGGCGAGACACCGGTGCGGAACGTGGTGCCCTCGGCCTCCATCTGGACCAGACGGCGGTCGATCCAGCGGTTCTCGAGCTTGTAGTCCGGGACACCGTAGCGCAGCAGGCCGCCGATGCGGTCGTCACGCTCGAAGACGGTCACGTCGTGCCCGGCGCGGGTGAGCTGCTGGGCGGCGGCCAGGCCGGCGGGCCCGGAGCCGACGACGGCGACGGACTGCCCGGTGGAGAAGCTGGCCTTGACCGGGCGCACCCAGCCCTCCTCGAAGGCGTGCTCCACGATCTGAAGTTCCACGGTCTTGATCGCGACGGGGTCACCGACGCCGGCACCGGCCCCGATGCCCTCGATGCCGAGCACGCAGGCGCCCTCGCAGGGGGCGGGGCAGATGCGACCGGTGAACTCAGGGAAGTTGTTGGTGGCGTGCAGGCGGTCGTACGCCTCCTTCCACCGGCCCTGGCGGACCAGGTCATTCCACTCGGGGATGATGTTGCCCAGGGGGCAGCCGTCGTGGCAGAAGGGGATGCCGCAGTCCATGCAGCGGGAGGCCTGGGTCTGCACCTTCGAGTCGGCGAAGGGTTCGTAGACCTCCTTCCAGTCCATCAGGCGCAGCGGGACGGGGCGGTGTGCCGCCTCCTCGCGGGGAAACTTCATGAAACCGTGCGGATCAGCCATTACTTGACTCCCTCCATGATGGCGGCGGCGATGCCGTCCGCGTCCAGGCCTGCGTCGCGGGCCTGTTCGATGGTCTGCAGGACGCGGCGGTAGTCGCGCGGCATGACCTTGATCAGTGACCGGGGGTCCACGTCCACGGTGGAGCCGGTGAGGCGCCGGTGGCGCTCGATGGTGTCGACGAGCCAGTCGAGCTCGTCCTCGGCGACGGCCTCCACGTCGACGAGACCCGGGTTGATGTGCTTCGACATGCCTTCCACGCCGGTACCGTCGTCCATGAGGTAGGCGATGCCGCCGGACATGCCGGCGCCGAAGTTCTCGCCGATGGGGCCGAGGTTGATGACCCGGCCGCCGGTCATGTACTCGCAACCGTGGTTGCCCATGCCCTCGACCACGGCGGTGACGCCGGAGTTACGGACGCAGAAGCGCTCGCCGACGGCGCCGCGGATGAACATCTCACCCGAGACACCGCCGAAGCCCAGGACGTTGCCGGCGATGATCTGGTGCTCGCCGACCGCGCCGTCGCGGCCGTTGGGACGGATGGCGATGGTGCCGCCGGAGAGCCCCTTGGCGACGTAGTCGTTGGCGTCGCCGACGAGGGTCAGGGTCATGCCACGGGGTACGAAGGCGCCGAAGGAGTTGCCGGCCGAGCCGGTGAACGTGAGGTTCACGGTGCTCTCGGGCAGCCCCTCGCGTCCGGCGACGCGGCTGATCAGCGAGCCGGTCATCGTGCCCACGGAGCGGTTGACGTTGGTGATCGGGTACGCCAGCTCGATGGTGGTGCCCTCACCGGCGGCGGCGCGTCGGATGGTCTCCTCGGCGTCCTCGCGGATGCGGTTGTCCAGGGCGCCGTCCAGGCTGTGGTCCTGCTGCTTGGTCTTGTACAGGTCCTGGTGCATGTACGGGCTGTCGGGGCGGGCGAAGATCGGCGAGAGGTCCAGCGACCCGGCGGTCTTGTGGCCGGGGTCGACCTTCCCGGAGCGCAGGCACTCGGAGTGGCCCACGGCCTCCTCCAGGGTGCGGAAGCCGAGCTCGGCGAGGTACTCGCGGACCTCCTGGGCGATGAAGGTGAAGAAGTTGACCACGTGCTCGGCCTGGCCGGTGAACTTCTTGCGCAGGTCGGGGTTCTGGGTGGCCACGCCGACGGGGCAGGTGTCCAGGTGGCAGACGCGCATCATGATGCAACCCTCGACGACCAGGGGTGCGGTGGCGAAACCGAACTCCTCAGCGCCGAGCAGGGCGGCGATAATGACGTCGCGTCCGGTCTTCATCTGGCCGTCGCACTGCACGGTGATGCGGTCACGCAGACCGTTCATCAGCAGGGTCTGCTGGGTCTCGGCCAGGCCGAGCTCCCACGGGCCGCCGGCGTGCTTCAGCGAGTTCAGGGGGGACGCACCGGTGCCGCCGTCGTGCCCGGAGATCAGGACGACGTCCGCGTGTGCCTTCGACACACCCGCGGCGACGGTGCCGACGCCCTGCTCGGCGACGAGTTTGACGTGGATGCGGGCGTCCGGGTTGGCGTTCTTCAGGTCGTGGATCAGCTGCGCGAGATCCTCGATGGAGTAGATGTCGTGGTGCGGCGGCGGGGAGATCAGGCCCACGCCCGGGGTCGTGACGCGCACCTCGGCGATCCAGGGGTACACCTTGTGCGGGGGCAGCTGGCCGCCCTCGCCGGGCTTCGCGCCCTGCGCCATCTTGATCTGGATGTCGGTGCAGTTGTTCAGGTAGTGGCTGGTCACGCCGAAACGGCCGGACGCGACCTGCTTGATCGCCGAGCGGCGCCAGGTGCCGTCAGCCTCGGGTTCGAAGCGTCCCGGGTCCTCGCCGCCCTCACCGGAGTTCGACATGCCCTTGAGCCGGTTCATGGCGATGGCCAGGGTCTCGTGCGCCTCGGCGGAGATCGAGCCGTAGCTCATCGCGCCCGTGGAGAAGCGCTGGACGATGGCGGAGACCGGCTCGACCTCGTCGACGGGGATGGACGGGCGGTCGCTGTGCATCTCGAACAGACCGCGCAGCGTGGCCAGGCGCTTGGCCTGGTTGTCGACCTTCTCGGAGTACTCCTTGAAGATGCGGTACGCCCCGGTACGGGTGGCGTGCTGCAGCTTGAACACGGTCTCCGGGTTGAACAGGTGGTACTCGCCCTCGCGGCGCCACTTGTACTCGCCGCCGATCTCGAGCTCGCGGTGGGCGGCCTCCTCCGGACGCGGCAGGAAGGCGAACCGGTGACGCACGGCGACGTCGGCGGCGACCTCGTCGAGGCCGATGCCGGAGATCGGGCTGTTGCAGCCCTCGAAGTAGTCGTCGAGCAGGTTCTGGTGCAGGCCGGTGACGTCGGCGAGCTGGGCGCCGCGGTAGGACGCCACGGTGGCGATGCCCATCTTCGACATGATCTTCTGCACGCTGGCGGTCGCACCCTCGATGAAGTTCCGGCAGCCCTCGTCGGTGCTCAGCGAGCCGAGCTGGCCGCGCTTGACGAGCTCGTCGATGGTCTCGAAGGCGAGGTAGGGGTTGATCGCGTCGGCGCCGAAGGTGATCAGCATCGCCAGGTGGTGGACCTCGCGGGCGTCACCGGACTCGACGATCAGCGAGGCCTGCGTGCGGGTGCGCTCGGCGACGAGGTGCTGGTGCACCGCGCTGGTGAGCAGCAGGGACGGGATGGGCGCCATGCGCTCGTCGGACTCACGGTCGGAGAGGATGATCAGCGTCGCGCCGTCCTCGATGGCCCGCGAGGTCTCGCGGCGGATGCGCTCGATGGCCTGGCGCATGCCGCGGCCGCCGTGGGCGACCGGGTAGAGCCCGGAGATCACCGCGGAGCGGAAGTCGCCGAAACCCTCGTGGTCGCCGGCCTGGCGCAGGGTGGCCAGGGTGGAGTTCAGCAGGACCGGGGTCTCCAGGTGGATGCGGTGCGCGGCCTCGGGCACCTCGGTGGTGACGTCGACCTGGCGTCCCAGCTGGGTGAACATGCTGGTAACCATCTTCTCGCGGATGGAGTCCAGCGGCGGGTTCGTGACCTGCGCGAAACGCTGCGCGAAGAAGTCGAAGAGCATGCGGGGACGGTCCGACAGCGCCGCGATGGGCGTGTCGGTGCCCATGGAGCCGAGCTGCTCGCCGCCGGTGACGGCGAGCGGCTGGATCAGGACGTCGACGTCCTCCTCGGTCATGCCGAAGACCCGCTGGCGCAGGACGACGCGCTCGTGGCTCATCGCCTCGTACTCGACCGGGGGCAGGTCGGCGAAGCGCACGATGTTGTCGTCGACCCACTGGCGGTAGGGCTTGTCGGCGAGGCGGGTCTTGATCTCGTCGTCGGGGATGATGCGCCCCTCGGCGGTGTCGACCAGGAACATGCGGCCGGGCTCCACGCGGCGGCGCTGCACGATGTCCTCCGGGGGAACGGGCAGCAGACCGGCCTCGGAACCACCGATGACCAGGCCGTCCTTGGTGACCCAGATGCGCCCGGGACGCAGTCCGTTACGGTCGAGCACGGAGCCGATGACGGTGCCGTCGGTGAAGACCAGCGCCGCCGGGCCGTCCCACGCCTCCATCAGCGAGGAGTGGTACTCGTAGAAGGCGCGCACGTCCGGGTCCACGGCGGGGTTACGCTCCCACGCCTGCGGGACCATCATCATCACCGCGTGCGGCAGTGAGCGTCCGGCGAGGTGGAGCAGCTCCAGGGCCTCGTCGAAACGTCCGGTGTCCGAGCCGGACGGGTCGCAGACCGGCAGGATGCGCTCGATGTCGCCGAGGGCCTCCGAGCGGATCTGGGACTCGCGGGCGCGCATCCAGTTCTCGTTGCCGCGCACGGTGTTGATCTCACCGTTGTGCGCGAGCAGCCGGTAGGGGTGCGCCAGCGGCCAGGAGGGGAAGGTGTTGGTGGAGAAGCGGGAGTGCACGACCGCCAGCGCCGACTCGACACGCTCGTCCTGCAGGTCAGGGTAGAAGTCGCGCAGCTGCGGGGTGGTCAGCATGCCCTTGAACACGATGGTGCGCGAGGACAGCGACGGGAAGTAGACGGTGTCGGACCCCGGGCCCTCACCGGGGCCCTTGGAGCCGAGCTCGCGCTCGGCACGCTTGCGCACGAACCACACGCGGCGGTCCAGCTCGATGCCGGAGAGCTCGTTGCCTTCGGCGTCCTGCCCGGAGATGAACAGCTGGTAGAAGATCGGCTCGGCGTCGCGCGCCATCGCGCCCAGCGCGGAGTCGTCGACGGGGACCTCGCGCCAGGCGAGCAGGGTGAGGTCCTCCTCGGCGATGATGGACTCCACGGCGCGCATCGCGTCGAGGGCGGCCATGCGGGCGGCCGGGAGGAAGGCGATGCCGGTGGCGTAGGCGCCGGGTGCGGGCAGGTCGATGCCCTGCTCGGCCAGCACCTCGCGGTAGAAGCGGTCCGGGACCTGCATGAGGATGCCCGCGCCGTCGCCGGTGTTCTTCTCGGCTCCGGCGGCACCGCGGTGGTCGAGGTTGACCAGCGCCTGGATGCCCTTCTCGACGATGTCGTGGGTGGCGCGTCCGTGCATGTCGGCGACGAAGGCGACGCCACACGCGTCGTGTTCGTGGGCGGGGTTGTAGAGCCCCTGGGGCGCCGGGTAGTTCTTCAGCTGGTTGTTCACGGGGTGGTCATCCTCCGGTCGTCGGGTCGGGCAGTGCGTTTCGCCGGTGGCCTGGGGTGGTGGCCTTTCCTCGGTACGGGTGCGTTTGCCCTACTGATACGGACCTGCGCAGGCGACACAAAATTAGGCTTGGCTTAGAGCCGCTGGTGCGCTCGGCGAAATGTGATGAAGCACACATTTTTTCGTCGTGCCGGTGTCCGTCTCGTTCTGTGGTTGTCTTTGTATCCTATCTCCCGCGGGACGGCATATCGATACAGCAGCGTATTCCCACTTGGCGCTGAGGCATATCCCACGGTTCGGGATGATTGTTACAACGCAGTTACATCGCCATTTCTTCGTTGTGTACGTCCCGAGGGCGCCGCAACGCGTCTGAAACGCGCCGCCGGACCCGACGCATGCGTACACTGTCGCGCCGTTACCATGGGAGTGGTGAAGGACCCCCTGAGAATTCCCCGCGTCCTGGAGACCCTCTCGCAGGCATGGGAGCGCCAACCCGAGCTCACCCTCCCCCAGCTCTACGGCGTGCTGGAGTCCCGCGGCATCGGCTGGAACTCCTCCGACGAGGAGGTCACCGATGTGCTGGACGCCCTGGTCGCCGAGCGACCGTCCCACCTCACCGCCGAGTCGCCGGGACGCTACCTCGTGGAGACCGAGGACCCGCACCACCGCATCACCCTCGACCCCTGGTGGGCGGCGGTGCGTCCGGGCCGCGCCGGCCGTACCGGCCGCACCTCCAGTACCTCCAGGACCTCCCGTACGCAGGACGGCACGGCGCAGGACGCGCGCGACGCGCCGCAGCCGACGGTCTGGCGCCACGGCGGCGTCCGGCGGTGCGCGACCGGCCAGCCGCTGAGCGTGCTGGACGCCGAGGGCACCGTGCACCGCTTCGGCCTGGTCACCCGCATCAGTGTCCTGAGCCCGGCGGTGTCCTCCCCCACCGACGCCCCGGACCTGGACGGCCTCACCCACGACCGGCTGGGCGGGCACGTGTACCTGCTGCGACTCGCCGGCGACGAGTTCGCCGGGACGACCGTGCTGGTCGACCGCTCGCTGTGGATCTTCGACGTTTCCCGGCGGGAGGTCCACCGCGACAAGGTGCGCTGGTCACGGCTGGTCTCCGCCGCGGTTGGCGCGGAGCTGACCGTGGAGCGCCACGGCGGCGGACGGCTGCACCTGCCGGTCGTGGAGCAGGTCACCGTGCTGGAGTAGCTGCGCCGCACCGCGCAGGGGAGGTAAGGTTGACCGAACACGTTTCAGGTACAAACTATCCTCCCGAGGTGCGTCCGATGAAGAGAATCGGTCGAGTCCTGTCGTTGTTCGCCGGCACCGCTGCCCTGACCCTGAGCTTCGCCGCCCCGGCGAACGCCGCGCCGGCACTCCAGATGCCTGCGCTCCCCCAGCTACCCTCGTGGGCCTCCGACCTGCTGCCGGACGGCTCGACACCGGTTCCCGCGCCGGCGCCTGCACCTGCACCGTCTCCAGCTCCGTCCCCGTCTCCGGCTCCCGTGAACGCCCCGTGTGCCGTGGAGGCCAAGGCGTGCATCAGCCTGGGCGACCAGACCGCCTGGCTCCAGGACGGCGCGGGAACGGTCACGCGCGGCCCGGTCGCGGCGAGCACCGGGCGCGCCGGCTTCGAGACCCCGGTCGGCACCACGCAGGTCACCCGCAAGGACGCCAACTGGTGGTCGACCGCCTACGACGCGCCGATGCCGTTCTCGGTGTTCTTCTCCGCCGGGTCGACGTACCCCGGTGACATCGGCATCGCGTTCCACGAGGGCGATCCGGGCGTGCTCTCCCACGGCTGCGTCCACCTGCTGCACGACGACGCCGTCGCCTTCTTCAACTCCCTGCAGGTCGGCGACGTGGTGGACGTGGTCGCCTGAGGCCTCCGTCCGTCTACGCGATCAGGTAGATCACGGTTCCGAGCGCGGCAGCGACACAGCCGATCAGGGTCTTGATGACCGTCCAGGTCTTGAACGTCTGCGGCACGCTCATCCCCAGCAGTCGGCCGATGAGCCAGAAGCTGGCGTCGTTGACGTGGGGCAGCACGGAGGACCCACCTGCGAGCACGATGGTCAACGCCGCGGTCTGCAGCGGACTCAGTCCGGCCGCCGCCACCGAGGCGCCCAGCAGCCCCGCGGCCGTGGTGATCGCGACCGTCGCCGTGCCGAGCGCGACGCGGACGATGGCGGCGACGACGAACACAGCGGCGACGAGCGGAAGGCCGGTGTCCTGCAGCGTCCCGGAGAGCGCGTCGCCGATGCCGCTGGCGAGCAGGACGCCGCCGAACATGCCGCCGGCACCGGTGATCAACATGACCGGCGCGATGGGCTTCAGGGCGTTGTCGAGCATGTCCTCGATCACCTCGGGGGCGTTGCCCCTGCGGACGCCGATGACCCAGCAGGAGGCGAGCACGGTGATCAACAGCGCGATCGGCGTGGAGCCGAGCAGGACCAGGCCCGCGGCCCAGGTGGCGTCCGGGTCGATCGTGCCCGTGCGTCCCAACGTGGTGACCAGCGTGTTCATGAAGATCAGCACCAGGGGCAGGGCGAGCAGGCCGACCAGGACCCGGACGCGCGGCGGTTCGACGTCGTCGACCTGCGGACCACCGGTCACGAGCTCGGGGACGGGCAGGTCGATCCGCTTGCCGATCCACATGCCGTAGAGGTAGCCGGAGATGTACCAGGAGGGGATCGCGACGACGAGGCCGACGAGGACCACCAGGCCGACGTCCGCGCCGAGCAGCACCGTGGCCGCGACGACCCCGGGGTGCGGCGGCAGCAGGACGTGCATGGTGGACAGCGCCGCGGCAGCGGGGAGCACGTAAATCAGGACGCTGCCGCCGAGCCGGCGCGCGGTGGCCAGCAGGATCGGCAGCATCACCATGAAGGCGGCGTCGAAGAAGATGGGGAACCCGAACATCAGCGAGGCGACACCCAGGGCGAAGGGGGCGCGCTTCTCCCCCAGGCGGTCGATCATCGCCGAGGACAGGGCCGCGGCCCCGCCGCTGGTCTCGAAGAGCCGGGCGAACATCACGCCGAAGGCGAGCAGGAGCCCGACCTCGCCGAGGGTGCTGCCGAAGCCGTCGAGCAGGACGTCGAGCACCTCGGTCATGGTGATGCCGGTGGCCAGGGCGGTTCCGAGGCTCACCAGCACCAGCGCGATCACCGGGTGCAGCTTCATCTTCATGATGAGCAGGAGCAGGACCGCCACGGCAGCTGCGGCGATGGTCAGCAGCAGGCCGGAGCCGTAGATCTCTGGCTTCGGGACGAGCGCGACGGCGAGGAGCCCGAGGGCGATGAGGACGAGGCCGATCCCGAAGGACGCTCCCGTCGTGGGGCCGGGTGTGGGGCCCGTCTTCTGCGAGGAGGACGGACGCGGTGCCGACTGTTGCGTAGGGGGCATCGGTGACTTCCGGTCGATGTGTGACCACCGTCCGCCGGGGGGCAGGCGTGTGAGGGACGCCGCTGAACCTACACGAGTACTTAGCCGTGGGCAACAAAATCCTCACGCCCGGATCATCCGGCCACGCCATTCCATGCCGTGCCCCAGGATGAAGTCGCGCGCCCCTCCCGCGGGTACCGCACTCACATTGGCGGAGACGAGGGGATTTGAACCCCTGGACGATCGCTCGTCGCTGGTTTTCAAGACCAGTGCATTCGGCCGCTCTGCCACGTCTCCCTGGCCGCACGCACACCTGGTGCGTCCGGCGCGCCCTGATTCTAACCCACCGCGGGCCTCCTGTCGGTGTCCACCCCTCGTAGCCGCAGGATGACTAGGCTGGCGGCCATGAACGGGAACATGAAGGCCATCATCCAGACTGACCCCGACGATCCCCAGGCCCTGCACTGGCAGGAGACCCACATCCCCACCCCGCAGGACGGTGAGGTGCTCGTGCAGGTCACCGCCGCCGGCCTGAACCGCGCCGACACGCTCCAGGCCAAGGGGAACTACCCGCCGCCGAAGGGGGTGTCGGAGATCCTGGGGCTGGAGGCCGCCGGCATCGTCGTCGACCCGAACGGCTGCGAGCGTCCGGACGGGACCCCCTACCGGGAGGGCGACGAGGTCGGCGCCCTGCTCTCCGGCGGCGGGTACGCGCAGTACACGGTGGTCCCCGTCGGCCAGCTCGTGCCGGTGCCGGACGGCTTCGGCCTGGCCGAGACCGCCAGCGTGATCGAGGCGGCCTGCACCGTGTGGTCGAACCTGATGATGACCGCGCGCCTGCACGAGGGCGACACCCTGCTCATCCACGGCGGTGGCGGCGGTATCGGCATCTTCGCCATCCAGATGGCCCACGCGCTGGGCGTACGGGTCGCGGTCACCGCGGGCAGCTCCGAGAAGCTCGACGTGTGCCGTCGCTACGGCGCGGACGTGCTGATCAACTACCGCGAGGAGGACTTCGTCAAGGTCATCAAGGAACTCGGCGGTGCGGACGTGGTCCTCGACATCATCGGCGCGAAGTACCTGGACGGCAACATCTCCGCACTGGCTCCGGACGGTCACCTGGTGATCATCGGCATGCAGGGCGGTGTGAAGGGCGAGCTCAACATCGGCAAGCTGCTCGCCAAACGCGGCAACATCTCCGCCACCGGCCTGCGTTACCGTGACCGCGAGGACAAGGCACGCGTGGTGGCGGACACGGTGAAGAACGTGTGGCCGATGCTGGAGGACGGACGGATCAGCCACCACGTTGACCGGGTCTTCCCGGTGCAGGACGCCGCCCACGCCCACCAGCAGTTGCTGGACGGCAGGATCACCGGCAAGGCGATCCTCGAGGTCACCGACTAGACGATCCCGCCGATCACCCGGACGAGGTGGTCGATGTCCATCTGCGTGTTGTGGGGGGCCAGGGCGACGCAGACCGCGCCGCCCATCTCAGCCACACCCATCTGGTCGAACAGGGCACTCTCCTCCAGGCCGACGGTCTGCGCCACGACCCCGTTGCTGAGCAGCCGCTCACCCACCGTGGACGCCTCGATGCCCTGGACCAGGAAGCTCACCCGCGGCAGGCGGTCGACCGGGCCGAAGTGACGGCCGCTGTCGTCCGGGACCGAGCCCCAGCTGTTGTGGTCGTGCTCGGTGTCGACGTCGATCTCCCCGTCCACACCCACCACGTGCACGTTCTCCAGGCCCCGCAGTCCGTCGACGAGGTATCCGGCGAGCCGTCCGAGGTATTCCTCGGCGGACTGCAGGGACGTGCGCAGACGTTCGCGACGCGGGCCGGTGGCCTCCTCGTCCAACCCGGCGAGGTGGTCCACGGCGGCGGGGACGCCGCCGAACATGCCGGGGGCGTTGCCGTCACGCTCGAGCTCGGCGACGCGGCGGGCGGTGAGCTCCTGCGCGTCCGGAGCGGCGTGGCGTCCGCGGCGCAGCTCCACCAGGTGCAGCTCCGCCAGCAGTGAGGGGTCGCGGAACACCAGGGCGCCGACCTCCGGGCCGCCGAGCGGGGCAAGGTCGAGGGCGACGACGTCCGCGTCCCACGCGTCCATGTCGATCAGACGGTAGGGCGCGTAGGCGCCCGCGTCCACGACGAGCCACGCCCGCGACTTCGCCCGCATGATGTCGGCGATCGCGCGCACGTCGGTGACGGTGCCCAGGTGGGCGTTCGCCGCCGGCACCGCGACGATCGAGGTGTCCAGGCTGATGAGGCTGGTGAACTGCCAGGCAGGCAGCGCGCCGGTGGTCAGGTCCGCCTCCGCCCAACGCACCGAGGCACCGTAGAGGTCCGCGGCGAGCTTCCAGGGCGTGATGTTGGACGGCTCGTCCACCCGGCTGAGCACGACCTCACGGCCCATGCGCAGCTTCGCGGGCACGGCCGTGGCCAGGGTGCTCAGCAACGTGGCCCGACTGGGCCCCAGCACCACGCACTCGGGGGACGCACCGACCAGGTCGGCGACGGCCTCACGGGCCGCCGACACGTACCGGTCGCCACGCGGGCCACCGTCCTGCCCCTGCAGCGGGGACGCACGGAACGCCCGTGACACGGCCGAACTGACTTTCTCGGGCACCTGCGCGCGCCGTCCTGCATTGAGGTAGGTCCAGCCCTCCGACAGGGATTCGTAGAGGCCTCGCACCCTCGCGATGTCGAACACTTCCGACTGCCCCTTTCCGCATCTCGCCACACCGGCAGACTGAGAATATTCCTGCAGGTCAAGCTACTTGGGCGCAGTGAATCACCGCGCCGTCCCGTCAACGTCACCGATACTACATCGACCCACGGACATGAGTGGTACCGGCGTTGATTACCGCACACCCGCCCGTTCCGGAGTACCGTAACCACGTGTCAGATTCAGAAAACCCCCGGCCGGTGGCCACCGCACCGCAGTACGAGCGCTTCGTCGCCGCCCCTGTGGACGGCGAGGCACCCACCTCCCGTTCCCAGACGTTCGGTGCCGCGTGGCAGGACCTGAAGAGCGGGTTCGGCCAGCGTGAGCTCTGGCTCGCCCTGGGTTGGCAGGACATCAAGCAGCGCTACCGGCGCAGCCTGCTGGGCCCGCTGTGGATCACCCTGGCAACCGGCGTGATGGCCCTGGCCCTCGGCCTGCTGTACTCGATGCTCTTCCAGATGGACCTCAAGGAGTTCCTCCCCCACGTCGCCGTGGGCCTGATCATGTGGGGATTCATCTCCGGGTGCATCATCGAGGGCTCGCAGGTCTTCATCGCCAACGAGGGGCTGATCAAGCAGCTGCCCAGCGCGCTGAGCGTGCACGTCTACCGACTGGTCTGGAAGCAGTTCCTGATCCTGTGCCACAACCTCGTCATCTGGGTGATCCTGCTGGTGGTCTTCCAGATCCCCGTGGGCTGGGAGGTCCTGCTGGCCGTGCCGGGCCTGGCGCTGCTGGTCGCCAACGGCGTGTGGGTGTCGATGTTCTTCGGCATCATCGCCACCCGCTACCGCGACGTCGCCCCGCTGCTGGAGTCGCTGGTGCAGCTGCTGTTCTACATGACCCCGATCGTGTGGACGACCAAGACACTGCTCGAGCAGGGCGGTGCCGTGGCCGAGCGCGCACGGATCGCCGAGATCAACCCCCTCTTCCACTACCTCAGCGTGGTCCGCGGACCGATGATCGACGAGCCGGTCGAGATGCACTCCTGGCTCATCGTCATCGGACTGACCGTACTCGGCACCCTGTTCGCCATGGTGTTCATGCGCCAGTGGCGCTCCCGCGTGAGCTACTGGGTTTAAAGGAGAACAACCATGGTTTCCATCGACACCTACGACGCCTGCGTCGACTTCCCCATCTTCGACGCCAAGTCCCGCTCCCTGAAGAAGGCCTTCCTCGGCGCGGCCGGCGGCGCGATCGGACGAAACTCCGACAACACCGTGGTCGTCGAGGCGCTGCGTGACGTGAACCTGCACCTCGAGGAGGGCGACCGCATCGGCCTGGTCGGCCACAACGGTGCCGGCAAGTCCACGCTGCTGCGCCTGCTGTCGGGCATCTACGAACCCACGCGCGGTTCCGCCGCGGTGAAGGGACGTGTGGCACCGGTCTTCGACCTGGGTGTGGGCATGGACCCGGAGATCAGCGGCTTCGAGAACATCATCATCCGTGGCCTCTTCCTCGGCGAGAGCCGGAGGTCCATGGAGAAGAAGATGGACGAGATCGCCGAGTTCACCGAGCTCGGCGACTACCTGGCCATGCCGTTGCGCACCTACTCCACCGGCATGCGCGTGCGCGTGGCACTGGGCGTGGTGACCTCGATCGAGCCGGAGATCCTTCTGCTGGACGAGGGCATCGGCGCGGTGGACGCCGCCTTCATGGAGAAGGCGCGGATCCGCCTGCAGTCGCTGGTGGAGAAGTCCGGCATCCTGGTGTTCGCCTCGCACTCCAACGAGTTCCTGGCGCAGCTGTGCGACTCCGCCCTGTGGGTCGACCACGGCCAGATCCGGTCCTGCGGGCCGGTGGACGAGATCGTCGGCGAGTACGAGGGGCCGGGGGCGGCCGAGCACGTGCGCAACGTGCTGCGCGACCTGGGGCGGTTGGACTAGCGGTACCGCCAGGGCAGACCGCCAGGTGGGAGGCGGTCCACGCTCTTACCAAGAGCAGCCTGAATAGAAGAGGTTAAATAAACGCTTCTTATCTGGTAGGTTATCCTCTACTTGCCGACGTGGCCCCTGACACCACGTCGAGTAGCCAGTAGATCGAGGAGAGCCTTCAGTGACCAACCCCTTCAGCACCCCCCAGGACAGCGGCAACTCCGGAAACCCGGCGCCGCAGGGCGGCTCCTACGGTGCGGCGCAGTACCCGTCGCAGCCGCAGCAGTACCAGCAGAACCACCAGCAGCCGCAGCAGTACCAGCAGCAGGCTCCCCAGCACTACCCGCAGGGGAACATGCCGCAGCACGCCGGCTACGGCGCCCCCATGTACACCGGCCCCCAGAAGTCGAAGCTCGCCGCCGCCCTGCTGGCGTTCTTCCTGGGCGCCCTGGGCATCCACAACTTCTACCTCGGTTACACCGGCAAGGCCGTGTGCCAGCTGATCCTCACCATCTTCGGCTACCTCACCGCCATCTTCGCCATCGGTTTCCTGTTCATCTTCGCCGTCGGCATCTGGGCGTTCATCGAGTTCATCATGATCCTCATCGGCGGCGGGAAGTACGACCGCGACGCCCGCGGAATCCCGCTGAGCTAGCACCGAACACCCGACCGGGCACCACCCCGCTCGCCGCCTCACCGTCAGCGCCCCCAGAGCCCCGCTCCGCCACCCTCCCTCACCACACCTCCCCACCGTGCCCTTCCGGCCCCACCCGGCCGGCATCCGCCCAGGCACGCAAGACCTGAATCAACCATGAGATAGTTCTGATACGGTCGGGGTATTAATTTTCCGGCCAGGCAAATACCTGGCCTCATGAGGTCCTCTCCAAGCCCCCGCCAGGGGGCTGCACATCTGAAGCTCAGCCGTGGGCGTCGGACCGGCGGTCCCCGTCGCGAGTCCGTCCTCATCCGCCCACGCTCCTCCCCGTCGTCCTTCAGCGCCAAGTAGGTCTTTACCATGACAAGTCCCTTCGGCAGTAGCCCTGCCTCCGACGGCCCCACCTGGTCTTCTCCCGGGTCGTCTTCACCCGGGTCCCCGTCCGGATCCCCGTCAGCCTCCCCCGGCTTCGCGTCGTCCCCGGGCGGTTTCACGCCGGGCGGCGCGCCGTCCGCTGCCACCCCGTCGGACGGTCCGTCCTCCGGCCCGGTCTCGGGTCCCGTCACGGGCCCCTGGGCCTTCGTCGCGACGGCGACGGCAACGGCCGTCCTCGGCGTGGTCTTCGCCGTGATCGCCGTGGTGACCGGGTCACCCACCGACTTCGTCTTCCGGGTCTTCGCCCTGGCCGGCTGGGCGCTGGCGGGCATCGTGACCTTCATCCTGCTCGGCGTGCACACCGCGAAGGACACACGCCGCCGCGCCGAGAACTTCTACGTGGAGACCTCCTCGCAGGCCGTCCTGTACAAGGTCGCCATCGGTGTGGCCTGCGTGGGCGTCATCGCCACCGCCATCGAAATCGCACTGTGGATCAGCAAGACCGTGGGAGCCTGACGAATGACCGACAACACCATCCTGCGCCCCCGGGCCCGCCGTGCCGTCAGCACCGTCAGCGCCGTCGGTGCCGCGGCACTGCTGTCCACGGCCACCATGTTCGGCCTGCCCGCCGCGACGGCCCAGCCCGGCGGGGAGACCGGCCTGTCGCAGACCGGCCAGGACAACATCGCCGACCTGGGTAGCTGCATCGCCGCCACGAAGTCCGCCGACATCCTGCTGATCATCGACCAGTCGGAGTCACTGAAGGGCTTCGACGGAGAGCCGCCGACCGACCCCCGCAACGTACGGGTCGACGCCACCCGCGACCTGGTCAACCAGCTCGGCATCCACGCCGGCGACCTGAACGCCGACATCAACGTGAAGCTCGCCGGCTTCGGCGACGGCTACCACAACGACACCTCCGACTACGGCGGATGGGTGAACGTGCGCGACGGCGTCGACGAGCTCGACGACCCCATCGACGGCTTCACCGACCGCAACGAGGACGGCTACACCTCCTACCGCGACGCCCTCAACGGTGCGCTCACCGAGTTCGCCTCGGCCCCCACCGGAGAGGACGGACAGCCCAGCGACTGCCAGTCCGTCCTCTTCTTCACCGACGGTGCCGTCACCGACAAGGAGAAGAGCAGCGAGGCCGCCGCCGAGGACGTCTGCCGGCCCGGCAGCCCGCTGGCCTCCCTACGCAACTCCGGGGTGCGCTTCTTCAGCGTCGGCCTCATCCCGCAGAGCACCGCCAACCCGCGCGAACTGCTCACCCGGATGGCCGAGGAGGACTGCGGCGGTGCCGCACCCAACGGCGCGTTCTTCGACGCCGGCACCGACCCCGCCGGCCTGCTGGCGTCCTTCCGCAACTTCATCCCCACCGCCAACAGCATCGACTCCACCCTGTCGATGAACGAACCGCAACCGTTCACCCTGGACAACTCCATCACCACCGTCCGGCTCTCCGCCCAGCCCACCACGTCCATCGGCGACGGCATCACCCCGGTGCTGACCTCCCCGGACGGTGACGAGCTCGAACTCACCGAGGGCGAGCACACCGTCGGCGGTGCCGAGGTGAACGTGACCACCACCGATGCCGTCGACGGCATGGTCGACGCCGACCTGACCCTCGCCGACGGCGAGAGCTGGGAGGGCGAGTGGTCCTTCGGTTACGACACCTCCGGCGCCGACGCCCCCGACGCCGCCCGCTACAACGCCAAGGTCGTGCTCGAACCGGGCCTGACCGTGAAGGTCGACGAGCTCGACGACGGTATCCCCAGCGGCATGAAGTCCGACGAGGTCCTCACCGCCTCGCTCGTCGACCGCAACGGCGCGGGCGTGGACCTCGAGGGCGAGGCCACGATGACCGCCCACTTCATCGACCGGAACGGACGCAGCACCGACCTCGGTGAGCCGACGTCCGTCAGCGACGGCGACGCCGTCGAGTTCCCCCTCGACGCGATCACCGAACCCACCGCGGGTGACGTGGTCGTGCAGACCAACATCACCACCAAGGCCTCCGGTTCGGCACCCGGCACGGCGCTGAGCCCGATCGTCGTTGGCTTCCCCGTCACGGTCACCCCGGTCAACATGCCGACCCTGGGGTCGGCCGACCTGACCATCGACTCGCGGGAGACCGAGGTCAGCGTGCCGGTCACCGGCCCCGGCAAGGTGTGGGTCGCCGACGCGTCCTACTCCGCCGGCGACGGTCCCACCGTGCTGCCCGAGGGCGTGGACCAGGTGTCGGTGTCCTCGCCACACAACAGCGCCGACAACGCCCTGGAACTCGCCGAGGGTGAGACCGCCGATCTGCCGGTGACCGTGAGCACCGAGGACCTCGCCGACGGCCGGGTCTCGGTGACCCCCACGGTCAACCTGGTCTCCGCCGAGGGCGACTCCACCGCTGAGATCGACGTGGAGCTCACCGGGTCGATGTCCGCCCCGGTCAACACGGCCGTGTTCATCGCGACGCTGATCGGCGTGCTGCTGGCGGCGATCCTCATCCCGCTGGGCGTGCTCTACCTGATGAAGTGGTTCACCGGGCGCATCCCGGGCTCGCCCGGCATCCACGCCCTGCGGATCCCGGTGAGCGTGGACAACGGACGCCTCGTGCGCCCGGACACCGGCGGCGCCTTCACCGTGGGCTTCGACGAGATCGTCTCCGGCACCCCGCGGGTGACCTCCACCGGTCGCGAGGTCAACCTCGCCGGAACGCAGGTCAGGGTGAAGCTCGGCGCGAACCCGTTGTCGGCGCCGTACGCGGTGGTGGACGCCACCCCGTCGATCAGTGACGAGGGCCTGCAGGTCAAGGACTCCGCGCGCCTGCCGCTGGCGGTCCACAACCACTGGTTCGTGATCGGCACACCGGGTGACCCCTCGCGTGGCGAGGTCGTGCTCGCCGTGGACGAACGAATCACCGACGACCGGTTGACTGCGCTCGTCGGCAAGATCACCACGGACACCCCGGACCTGCTCAACCGTCTGTCGACCTCGCTGGCCGAGACCGGGACAGCACCCGGTTCGGGCGCCGGGGCAGGTGGAGACGGCGGTGCCGCCTCCGACCCCGCAGCCGGCGCCGCAGGCGCGGCACCGTTCTCACCGGACGCCGGGGCCAGCCCCTTCGGCGGTCCGGCCACCGGATGGGGCTCCCCGTCCGACGGTGGTCCCTCCGGCACCCAGCCCGGTACCCAGTCAGGTCCCGACTTCGGCGACAACCCCTTCGGATCCCCCGGATCCAGCCCGTTCGGCCCCCGCTGACCCCCAGCGCACCCGGCACACCCCTGCAAGACCCAAGTATCACCCCTAAGGAGACAGTGTGAAGAAGTTCCTCGTCGTCGGCTGCGGTGGCTCCGGAGCCAAGACCCAGGCGTACATGATCGACCAGCTCAAGGCGCACCTGCGGTCGTTCGACCCCACGCTGACCTCGCTGCCGAAGGCATGGCAGTTCGTCAGCATCGACGTGCCGATCGACCCGGAGAAGGGGCCGGGCGGGCTCGGCAACGTCCCCGAGAACGGTGGGCGCTACGTCGGCATCGGCTCCAAGCAGCAGTACCGCACCTTCGACTCGGGGCTCTCCCAGTACCTGGGCCGCCGCGGCGCCCTGGGCGACATCGCCACCTGGGCACCGCGCGCACCGGAGACGAACACCACCCCGGTCTCCGACGGTGCCGGCCAGTTCCGCGCGGTCGGCCGCATGCTCACCCTGCAGTCGATCGCGAAGATGCGCGAGGAACTCAAGTCCGCGATGGACGTCCTCGAGGAGGCGTCGACCATCGCCGAACTCAACGACCTGAACCACCGCATCACCGGCCACCAGAGCAGTGCCGCGGACGCCTCCCCGGTGATCCTCGTGGTCTCCTCCATGGCCGGCGGTGCCGGTGCCTCGATGTTCCTGGACGTCTGCCGGATCCTGTCGACCCTGCCGAACGCCAAGCCGGAGCACACCGGTGTGTTCATGTACACCCCGGAGGTCTTCGAGAACCTCCCGTCGGACGCCATGGTCGGCGCCTGGCCGAACGCCCTGGCCATGTTCGGTGAGGCCGTGGCCACCCAGACCGGGTCCTCCACCAAGGCGGACGTGGACCTGTTCAAGGCGCTCGGCGTGGAGGCCGGCGCCTCGCGCAACACCTTCGCCCGCCTGTTCCCCATCGGCGGTCGCATGGGCGCCACCGGTGCCCGCTTCGGCGACGGCGACCCGAACACCATCTTCCGTGGCCTCGGCCGCTCGCTGGCAGCACTGATGTCCTCGGAGAAGTCCGCGGACAGCTTCGTGCAGTACTCCCTGGGCAACCCGCCGGCCAACCAGCCAGACCGCAACATCCTGGGCTGGGCCAACGCCGACCGCGTGCCGTGGAGCGCCATGCCCTGGGGTTCCATGGGGTACGCCCAGCTCAGCATGGGCCGCGACCGCTACGCGGAGTACTCCGCCCAGCGCCTGGCCCGCACCTCCTTCGACCGGATCCTGCGCGGCCACATGGACCCGCTGAGCTCGGACACCGGTGAGGAGCAGCTCCAGAAGCGGCTCAACGAGCGTTACCCGCGAATCCTCGACCGGGTCTGGGTCAACAAGGCGGTCCTGCAGTCCCAGCCCAACCAGCAGTTCATCGCCGGCTGGATCGGGCACCTCTTCGGACAGTTCGCCGAGACCGCAGCCGAGCAGTCCAAGGTGTGGCTGCGCCAGCGTCTGCCCGCGTCCGACGGAATGAAGGCCGCCGAATGGGGCTCGCTGGTGCGCAGCCGTCTCACCGACCCGGGCGTGCCGGCGGGCGTCCACGATCAGCTGGACACCGCGGCGTACGCGTCCGTGCACGAGTTCGCCGACCGGTTCTGCGACGTGATGATCCAGATGGCCGAGGAGGAGCTCGCCTCGGTGGGCCTGCCCTTCGTGGAGAAGGTGCTCGACAAGCTCGCCGACGACATCCGCCAGCGCCTCATCAACCCCATGGAGAACTACGTGGCCGCCACCCGGGGCAGGAGCCCCGCGGTGGTCACCCCGCCGATCGACCAGCTGCTGCAGCCGCTCACCGGCAACGGGGCCGTCACCGGTTCCGGCCAGATCCTCGACAACATCGCCACGAAGTACCGTGGCCAGTTCACCGAGTACTTCGGCATCCGCGTGGCCGCATACCTCGCACCGGTCCTGGAGGACTTCCTCAACAACGCGCTGAGCCGGCTGACCCGCGAACTCACCGACGCCCACGCCGACCTCGAGTACGCCGACAAGCAGAAGAAGGTCAACGTCAACCTCGCCGACGTGGCCACCAACGACCCGGTCGCCTGGCCCCGCAACCGCGACGAGATGATCAACGACCGCTTCCGTGGCTCCGCCAACGAGATCCTCATCAGCGACGTCGACAGCTTCCCCTCCGACTTCGAGGCCCACGTCCTGCAGGACGTGCGTGTCGCCGAGCCGTCCGTCTTCGACGCGGCCGCCGCCACACAGCTCGCCTCCCAGTCGGTCGTTCTGGGCACGTGGGAGACCAACGGTTCGGAGAAGGCGCCGAACAACACCCTCTCCGCCGCGGCACGTCCCGGCGGCAACCGTGCCGGCTGGGTCAGCCGCCACCTGGTCTCCTCCCCATCCGGTCACGAGGAGCGCGAGTCGCGCCACGGTTCGTTCACCGCGCGGATCCGCCCCGCCCAGCTGCTCGAGCGGTCCCGGCTGTGGATCCAGCGTCCCGACTACCACTTCTCGAAGTTCATCGGCACCGACCTGCGCAGCTACATGACGCAGGACGAGGCCACGAACGACGCCACCTTCGCCCGCCGCATCGCCCGCCTGCGCGAGGCTTTCAGCACCGCGCTGGCGCAGGCCCGCCCCCTGGCCGCCGTGGACTCCACGATGGTCAGCCAGGTGCACGGCACCGACGAGAGCTACCGCTACACCTTCTCCGAGATCCCGCTGAAGGCGAACTCCGCCACCGACCAGCTGGTCTCCGTGCTCAACGAGACCACCAACCTGGACCCCTCCACCGAGAGCGTGCTGACCGGGGCACTGTCGACGGACACGAAGATCCGCCACATCGACGTCTTCGGCTCGTACCCGAACTACTCGCCGGTGGTCTACAGCTCGCTGTTCCCGCATGTGGCCAAGGAATGGGGCACCGGACGCAACAACGCCGGTTTCTGGAAGGACCGCCGCAGCCGCACGATCGCCGGCTCCGTCCCGCTGTCCGACGACGAGCGCAAGGCGATGGTCGCCGGCTGGATCGTGGGCACCGCGACCGGCCGGATCTACATCCAGGACGACGGCCTGCCGACCGCACGTGCGCACGTGTACGACGACGCCCGCTCCGAGTGGGTGCCCTTCCCGCACCCGCTGCTCACCCCGCCGAAGGAGATGCGCCACAAGATCGACTGGATGCCGGCCGTGATCGAGTCGGTCCTGCTGGCCTACGCCAACATCCAGACCCGCAACGACAAGGGCCAGCCTGCCTGGTCGCTGCGCCCCTACCAGCTGCTGCGCGGCCTGTACGACAACGCCACCGAGGGCCCCACACCGGACGGCACGAACATCATCCACCCGGTCGTGGAGCGTCTGAGCACCTTCCTGGGTTCCGGCGAGCGTCCCGACCAGGCGCCGCAGGGCGCCGACGTCGAGGAGCGCCACGGCATCGTGACCCGCTACCTCACGTCCTACGCCACCAACGCCGACGCCTTCATCCCCGGTCAGGGCTCCGGCCTGCCCGGTGCGCAGACCCAGGAGAAGCCGTGGGCCACGGTGCGAGAGCGTTCCTACGCCTCGAACATGCCGCTGTTCCACGACCTCGCCCCGGACGTGGTCGAGATGACCGCGAAACTGCGGACCAGGCTCGACGAGGCGAAGCAGCGCGCCGAGGCGCCCGCGGCGCCGGCCGGGATGCCCGGTGGTCTACCCGGCGGCCCGCCGGCCGGCCAGCCCGCCCCGACGTCCGGCCCGACCTTCACCGGTTTCGGGGGTGACCTGTTCTGATGAGCGCCACCGACACCACACCGACCGTCATCTTCTTCGGCCACGGCACCGTGGCCGACCAGGTGCGCCGCAACCTGACCGACCTGTCTTCGCTCGGCATGGTCAAGCCGTTCTACTGGGTGGACCCCCGGCTGCCGGACTCGGCGGCGGCCACGCCCTCCGTACGCGTTGTCAGCGGGAGCGGCCAACGCATCCTGCCCCTCGACCAGGCGTTGCGCACGATCTCCGGGACCATCCTCTTCCTCGCACTCGACGTGGAGAGCGCCACGGACACCACGACCACCAGCGCCGGACTCGACATGGGTGCCGTCGACCGGTGGACCAACGCGGTCGAGTCGCGCCTGTCGACGGCACCGGGCCGCGTGCGGGTCCTTTTGCCCCGCGTGCCGCGCGGCAACTGGAGCCCCACCAGCCACCAGTCGTGGCCGACCACCGTGGCCATCACCCCGGAGGACTCCGAGGCCCCGCACACCCCACTGGAGCCGGTGCTCAGGGCCGGTGACCCCACGGACATCGCCCGTGTCGCCGCACCCACGCTGTGCGGTCTGACCGGCCTGTGGTCCAGCGCCACCGGCTGCGCGCTGACCGAGGACAACGGCGCGCCGATCTCCACCGGCGGCGAGTACCGCGTGCGTCTGGCACGCTCGTACCACCGCACCATCGACGCCTCCACGGTCGAGGACCAGCTGCGCCGCCAGGCGTCCGACGTCCGCGACCGGCTGCCGCAGCCGGTCACCCCGGACGGACGTCAGGCCAGCTACCTGGGACAGGACGAGGGCGTGCCCGAGGCCATGGCCCAACGCCTGCTCGCCGAGCACGGCCCGTCTCTGACCACCCCCATGCAGCCGGAGGACAGCGGACAGGTCGTGCGCAAGAAGTGGTGGAAGGCGTTGTTCTCCTTCCTCGGCGACTACTTCCGCATGGGTCTGGGCAGTCCGAAGAGCTGGGCGCAGAAGGCCGGGCAGGCCACGCTGCGCGCCGCGGAGAACCGGACCCAGACCTTCCTCTACGGTGAGGACTCCCCGGTCCGGGTGGTCTCGAACTCGGCGTCGTCCCCCGCCCAGTCGATGTCGCTGGACGACATGTCCGCCACCGCCGCCTGGTACCGCCGCCAGGCGCTGCAGTCCGGCGTGCGCGTCGGCGAGGTCCCCCAGCTCTCCGAGATGTGGGACTCCTACAAGGACATCTCGCTGACACTGGTGGACGGCACCGAACGCCAGCAGGGCAACCTGCAGTCCCCGAAGGACGCCTGGGGCAACCGCGCCATCGTCCGCCAGGGCTGGCAGGCCGTCCCGGACGTCGACGACTCCTTCCACGGTTTCCACCCGCTGCTCGGCCAGCGCCTCGGCATCTCCGAGGAGGACGCCACCATCCGTCCCTTCGACGCGCGCAAGGCCGCCGCCTACGAGGAGGGCATCGCCTTCGTCGCCGGGCAGACCCGCGAGCCGGAGATCCGGCAGCTCCAGGCGGACTTCGCCGCGTGGAAGCAGACCGCGTCCCGCAGCTTCGCCTGGCAGACCGGCGAAGGCCTGACCGGGCTGATCGACCAGTCCCGCCACAACGTCCACGACCAGTTGGAGAGGTACGACCGGCACAAGCAGAACCTGGACGACCTCGACCACCGAGACACCGCCGGAAGGAACTCGGCCTACACGAGGACCACCTTCTCCCTCCTGGGGCTCGAGTTCCTGCTGATCCTGTTCCTCGCCTACTCGACGACCATCCACTACAAGTCGGAGTGGCAGCTCAGCTTCTTCTCCGGCTTCGACTGGCGCTGGGCGCTGGGCTGGTTCCTGCTGGGCTCCTTCGTGCTGATGGTCATCCACATGGTGGCCTACGCCCGTGCCCGGCGCGGGGTGGAACGCTACCTCGAGAACCTGCGGTTGTTCCGGGCGAACGTGCAGATCACCGGCACGAACGTGAACGCGGCGATGGAGAACTACAACCGCCAGATCGCCGCCTACCGGCAGCTCCTGAGCTGGTCGACGGTGCTGGGCCGGGCGATCTCGCGCCCGCTGGGCCGTGACCTGTCCACCGGTGAGGGGCTGGCGTCGCCGTCGGCCGGGCTGCCGCTGTCGACCCGCATCGGGCAGGCCGCCGTCCCCGACGAGAAGCTCGTCCCCCTGGTCAACTCCATCCGCGAGAAGCTCTTCCCCTCGCAGTGGGCGTCCAACGCCCTGGACTCCCTCATGGAGGACGCGGCCGCCAGCCTGTCGCACCACACCGGCGAGCACACCCCGCCGGAGGGGCAGCTGCGCGGCCAGTCCGGTGCCGGCACCGGCTCGCCGCTCGACCGGTTGACCGCCTGGTCGGTCGCCCCGCAGCTGGAGGACCGCGACCACACCCGCCAGCACTGGGCGCGGATCATCGGCTCCCCCGAGGCGTCGAAGAACTTCGGACGCGAACTCGCCGAGACGATCGACACGGTTCTCTACTTCGAGAACGGTGCTCCGATGTCCACCACCAAGGAGCAGTTCCTCAGCACCCTGCACACCGACAACCGGGTCGCCGGCAACTTCCTGCAGGACGTGGTGTCGACCGTCGCGCTGAACGACGGCGCCACGTCGATGGACCCGAACGTGTGCCGTCTCGACCGCACGCGCAGCGACGCGTCCCACACGTTGACCCGCTCGGCCACCCTGGTGCAGTTCGGACGCACCACCGCCCTGTCCAACCTCGGCGGCGAGCCCGAGGCCGCCGCCGACGTGCCGGTCACCTCCACGGAGATGCCCGTGTTCGAGGCCGCCCCCTTCGAGACGCCGACGTTCGATGCACCGTCCTTCGAGGCACCGTCCTTCGAGGCACCGTCCTTCGATGCACCGTCCTTCGAGGCGCCCACCTTCGACGGCCCCCGGTTCGGGGAGTGACGGACAGGACATGACCTCCCACATCCACGACCTGCCCCTCGACGTCTGCCGGCGGATCGCCACCCTCGCCGACCCCACACAGGACGCGGTCCGCGACCTGCTGCCATCAGGATTGGACGACCAGGCGAAGGACGCCCTGGCGTCCGACGTCCGCGGTCTTTTCGAGGGCCGCACCCCAGATCCAGCCCCAGAGCGAGCCCCCGAACCGGCCCCAGTGCCCGCACCTGAGCCCACCCCCGAACCCGAGCCTGCGACGTCCCCCGCCCCGTCCTCGAAGAACCAGAAGAAGGAACCGAAGGCGCCCATGTCCCTCGCCGACCAGATGAAGCTGCTCCTCGACGGCGACGCCGCCACGAACACCGTGGACGAGTCCGACTTCGAGAGAGACCCGATCTTCACCCAGATCTTCCAGCGCTCCGACGAGGCGTTCGCCTACAGCGCGCCGGAGGGCTACACCTCCCCCGGCCCGATCAAGGTCAACTACTCGGTGGAGGACCCCGCCCCACAGGACCCGCAGGCCTCGCAGGACCCGGACGTCACCGGCAAAGAGTCCGTGCTGATCACCTGGCCGAAGCTGCCGAACCGTCCGAAGGAGACCACCCTCTACCGCGTCATCGCCGCCGACCACGAGGCCGAGTGCGCCCCGGGCGCCGGCACCGAACTGGTCATCACCCACGGAACCGCCTTCCGCGACGAGCGCCCGAACTCCACCGGCCTGCGCCACTACATGGTCTGGGCCTACACCTGGGACGGCGGCCCCGCCGGGCTGCTCAACGCCCCTGCCCTGTTCATCGGTGAGGACGTGGCGATCTACCCGCCGCGCGACGTGAAGCTCGTCGAGTCCAACGGCACCGTCAACGGCTCCTGGGACGCCATGCCCGGACACGACGAGGTGCGCGTCTACCACGCCAGGCAGGGCTACGCCGGACGTCTCACCGACCCGGGCAACATGCTGGTCAGTGGTGTGGAACAGTCCGGTTTCAGCTACCGCGTCAGCACCCGCGGGCTGAACTACGACTTCACCCTGGCCCCGGTCGTCTCCTTCCGCGGGCGCACCCACACCGGCCCGGCGATCCCGGAACAGAAGATCCTGGTCAGTGCGGAGATCCAGAAGGTCTCCCTGATCACCGCCGGCTACCTGCCCGACCACAACAACGAGGACCAGATCATCCTGGAGTGGGAGGCCCCGCCGACCGGTCAGGTCCGGGTCTTCCTCACCGACACCGCCCCGGACCCGGAGCTCCCCCTGGGCCAGGTCGACCGCGGCTACCTCGACGACGACGATGCCCTGGGCTCCACCAAGTGGACCACCGACGACAACTCCGTGCCCGGCGAGCACGTGACCCGCACGCTGGTGTGGCCGGCCGACTGGCACCAGGTGTACATCACCCCGGTGAACATCGTGGAGCAGCGGGCGTGGGTCGGTGACAGCCGGGTGCTGCAGCGCGTGGAGAACATCACCGACCCGCAGCTGGTGGAGCGGGTGTCCGGCCAGCTCATCACGTTCGACTGGCCGGCCGGCGCCACGCACATCAACGTGCGCACCACCCAGGACCGGATGCGTCTCGACGAGGACGCCTACCGCCGCCAGGGCGGGGTGCGCCTGAACCTGCTGAACACCGGCGACAAGGTCACGCTGACCCCCGCGGCGATCTGGGCGGGCAAGGACAAGTACGCCGACTCCCCCACGGAGATCACCTACCCGGGGCTGCGCGCGTACTCCTACGACCTGACCGATTCGCCGGACGGCTTCCCGCAGCTGCAGATCTGGTCGGTCGGCAACCCGGACGCGAACGCCCCGCACTTCCGCCTGGTGCACAACCCGTCCCGGCTCCCGCTGCACATCGGCGACGGCTCCGCGGTGACGTGCGCGAAGGACGGTGCGTCGGCCGGGCCCGCCGGGCAGCCGCAGCCGACGACGGACCTCTACCAGTCCGCCCTGCCGTCGGGATCGCTGTCCGGCCCGGAACAGGGGTCGCAGTCCACCCCTGGGTGGGGAGTGACCTCGGCATCGTCGCAGGACGCGACCTGGTGGATCGACCACACCACCATCGACGGCGGCTACCTGCGCCTCTTCGTCGACGAACCGGAGACCCCGACCACCCCTGCCTCCTCTGCCACCCCGGCACCGGCCGCCAGCCCGACCCCGCGCGCCGGTTTCAGCGCCGGCGCGTTCGGCGGCAGCCTCGGCAACCCCGACGCCGCCGGCACCGGCGCCTCCACCGGCACCACCCCGACGTCGTGGAACGCCGCGACCATCCCCGCCATCGTGGTGGAGTCCGTCGTCACCACGAAGCTCGCCTACCCGTCGCGTCGGAAGGTGCACCCCTGACATGTCCGGTTCCTTCACCTACGCCTCGTTCTCACCGTCCGACCAGCGTTCCGGCGGATGGGGCGTCGGCCACCGCACCGGGGAGCTCGCCGCCTTCCAGGTCGACGAGGTCGTCCCGCTGATCCCCACCCACCTGTCCGACCCGGTCGCGCTGCCGACCTTCCCCGACCGCGAGGAGCTGGCCCGGCGGATCCGCCGGTTCGCCTGGCTGCCCGCCCCGTGGGAGCCGGTGGAGTCCGCGGACACCGGCGTGTTCCTCGCCTCCGTGCCCGCCGGTCAGGACGCGACGGGACGCCCCGGCAACGTCTTCACCTACGTCTTCGTCAGCGACCCCGGCCACCTGCCGCGGCGCGACGCGGTGAAGCTGATGTTCTCCGCGTCCGTCCCCGCGCCCTACGGCAAGCGCAAGGTCGACGCCGCCGAGGCCCCCGGCAATACCGACATGACCGAGACCACCGTGCTGACCGACAAGGTCATCGAGGGCTTCCTCGACGGGACCGGCACCGCCGACGAGTTGTCCTGGCCCCAGGAGCTGGGCCGGGTCCGGCCACATGCGGGTCCGGTTCCGCGCCGCGAGATCCTGGACTTCCTCGCCGCCCGGGTCACCGACGGCACACCGGTGGTGCTGCTCACCGACGTCGCGGAAGGGCCCCTGTGGATCACCGCCCTGGCCGACCAGCTCCCGCCGACGCTGCCGGCGGACCGTTCCTTCACCTGGTCGACCTACGAGAAGGCCGCCACGGTCACCGAGACCCTCGCCGCCGGAGTGTCCTTCGCCGTGGTGCCGTCCGCCGAGGCCGAGAAGATGCAGGACGCCCCGGGCGTCCTCGTCGTGGACACCGCAGCGGTGCTCCCCGTCGTGCCGGACGCCCCGGCGCCCGCAGCGCCCAGCACGTCCAGCCTGGCGGCCACGTCCGTCATGTCCGGCTGGGGCGGGACGACCTGGGCACCGGTGACCGCGCCACAGACACCGGGGGAACCGGAGGCCACGTCGCACACCGCGAACCCCTTCGACACCGGTGCCACGGCCGAACCCGCACAGCCGACACTGCCGACACAGCCCCGGCCTGCCCCGGCGGCACCGGCACCAGCACCGGCACGGTCCACACCCGAGGGCACGTTGCCGGCCATCGTCTTCACCTCCGACATCGACACCGACTTCATCCTGGGTGCACCGCTCTCGGAGTGGAACAACGTGTTCACCCAGACCGAGGCACGCCACGGGTTCACCCAGCCCGTCCCCCAGTACCTGTTGCTCGACCCGGCCACGGAACTCGGCTGGACCACGCGGGTGCGCATGCTGGCGCTGGCGTCCTACGGGTACTTCCCTGCGCTGCGGCAAGCCGGGAGAGACCGCAACCAGGACGCGCTCTGCGCCGTCGACGACACCGACCGGGACCGGCTGGTGGACGACACCGTCGACTACACCGTCCACCACGGTTCCGAACACGGTTTCTACGACACCGGACACCCGAACCTGAGCTCACTGGTCAATCCCCGCCTCCGCGAGCTCGCCGAGGCCGTGTACCTCGGTCGGCAACGTTCACTGGCGAAGGCCCAGCCCGACCACCTCCCGCTCAACCGCACCCCCCGACGATAAGGACACCATCCATGCACACCATTTCACTCAACGACGGCGAGTCCCACGCCGTCGACGACGGTGGCCTGCTGAAGGTCCAGGTCTTCCCCGTGGGGGGAAGCACGTCCGACCTGCGCATCAGCGTCACCGGCGAGGACGTCCGGGCAACCACCCCGAACAACACCCTGGCCATCGTCACCGCCGTGCCCGCCTCGGCGACGATCACCATCGCCCCCACCTCCGGCGGCGACTTCGGCATCGACCAGGCGGTGCGTCTCACCGTCACCGGCACCGACCGCACCACCGTGGAGTTCCCCGTGGTGCGCGTCGGCGGGGTCCCGGAGAAGAAGCTCGGCCGCATCGACCACACCGGCTCCTCCTACAACCTCACGGCCTACGGCTCCTCCGTGTCCACCGACCTGCCGCGGGCGGTGATGGCGGTGTCCTCCGCCGTGCGCACCCACCTGACCTCCACGGCCGGCGTCTCCGGCGTCTCCGCGTTGCGGGTCTTCGCCGACACCG
The DNA here is from genome assembly GCF_052379185.1 of Corynebacterium sp. AOP12-C2-36. NCBI lineage: Bacteria > Bacillati > Actinomycetota > Actinomycetes > Mycobacteriales > Corynebacteriaceae > Corynebacterium > Corynebacterium sp. AOP12-C2-36. The sequence continues at coordinate 50,916 of NZ_JBQSYJ010000009.1, forward strand.
GGGCGACCCTGTCGGCCGCCACCGAGCCGGACACCCTCACCGCCGCGGTCACCGCGGTGCGTGGCCTGGCCACCACCTTCTCCCTCGACACCGTGGAACTGTTCACCGGCGCCGGACGCCGCGGCGAGGTCTCCGTCCCCGAGCTCGACGACCTCGTCCTGCAGGCCGCGGCGGCGGACGTCACCCGCGTCGGCGCGTCCGTCCTGCCCGGGACCCCGGCGGCAGGAACGGCGGCAGGTCCGGCCGGGACCGCCCCCGGAACCCTGACCGTCCACCTCACCTCCACACCGGTGACCGGCATGGTCGCAGACGGTGCAGGCCGCTCCACCTCCCTGGTCCTCGTCCTCGGCGACGGGTCCGTGGAGGAGGCGTCGCTGTTCTCCTCCTCCCCCGACCTCACCGCCGCCACCGGCGTGCTGCCGGTCGACGCCCGCCTCGCCGCCGGCCTGCTCGCCGGCGACCCGGGGGCCTTCAACCACGGCGCCGCCGTCGTCGCCTCCATCCTCGACTCCGTGAAGGAGGTCTCCGCGTGACATCCGCCCACCAGGCCCCCAACCAGGCCGGATCGCTCTCCCGCGACCCGTACACCTTCGAGCCCCTCCACCCGGGCGCCTCCGTCTCCGGACACCAGGACCTGCCGTCCGACTGGGACCACGCGCACGTGCACTGCGTGGCGATGGCCGGCGCCCGGGCGTCCGGCAAGAGCCTGTACACCGCGGTGCTGATCAAACAGCTCGAGGAGATCGCCAGCCACCACAACCGCGTGGTCGAGGCGGCGGACGACTCCACCCAGGAACGCTTCCGCACCCACTACGAGACCCCGCTCTACCGGGAGATGAAGCACATGCCGGCCACCCCGCCGGCCTCCAGCTCGGACGCGTACCAGCGCGACCCACTGATCTTCTCCCTCGGCCGGTGGACGGATGCCCAGGGCACGCTGCGTCCCCACTACCTGGTATTCCGCGACGTCGCCGGCGAGGACCTGGAGAACCTGCCGTCCGACCCGTCGGAACTGTCGTTCTTCCGCCACGCCGACCTGATCATCTTCCTGTTCGACCCGCTGCGCGTCCCGGCGATCCGCACCTACCTGCAGGGCATCATCCCGCCGCAGAACCTCACCGGCGGCGACCCGGAGGAGGTGCTGCGCAACCTCATCCGCCTGCTGGACGGCAGCCGCCCGAAACTGGCGGTCACGATCTCGAAGTTCGACACGCTCCAGCAGCTCGCCCGCACCGGCGACAATGAATGGGCGCGCATCATGGGCAACCACGGTGCGGCCTTCCGCCGCGACACCGGCTGGGACCACGACGTCAACGACCAACGGCTGCTCCACCTGGAGATCGAGAGCCTGCTGCGCTACATGTCGGCGGACAAGCTGGTCAACCTCATCGGACAGGACTACGGCTGGACGTACGACGCCGCCCCGCAGGCCGCCGGACACGTGCGCCCGGACCTGTGGCAGTACTGCGCGGTCTCCGCGCTCGGCGAGTCACCGAACGGCGAGAAGCTGAACCGCCGCGGCATCGCCCCCTACCGGGTGCTGGACCCGGTGCTCTCCGTGCTCGCCCCGCACGGCGTGTTCACCGGCTAGCCGGTCACTGCAGGGACTTCTGCCGGCACTCCCACGCGCGGCCGTCGTTGCCGATCGAGTCGAAGATGTCGGCGGCCTCACCGTAGAAACGCTGGGAGCCGTCCTGCGCACCGGCGTGGGCGAAGAGGTTGGCCAGCGCGACCTTCGCCTCGGCGTAGGCCTCGCGCTCGTCGACCCCGCTGACCTCGTCCTCGGTGAGCCGCTCGTCCATGTCCAGCAGCAGCTGGGTGGCGGTGCGGGGATCCTTGGCCAGGAAGTGCGCGTAGGACAGGCGGATCGTGGACCAGATGACCCCGCTGGTCAGCCCGTAGCGTCGCGACAGGTTCAGCGACTGCTCGTAGACGTCGTACATGTCGGCCAGCCGACCCAGCTTCTCCAGGCACGCGCCCTTCTCCAGGAAGGCCATGATCTCGCCGTTGTGGTCGTTCTTGCGCTGGTAGAGCTCCGCGAGCTGCGAGGCGTACCCGCTGCGTGCCTCCGGGTCGTGCCCGGTGACCTCGGCGGACAGGTTGAGGTGCAGGCGGGTGACGAGGATCCTGTCGTCCAGCGGCACCGAGGACGGGAGCTCGCGGTTCACCCGCGACAGCACGGTCTCGAAGAACCTGTTGCGGTCCTGGCGTACACGGATGGAGTCTCCGAGGGCCTCCATGACCGCCTGCTGCAGGCGGTGCACGCCCACGGCGCGGGTGATCACCTCGGGCCGCAGGTGCGGGGACTCCAGCGACGGTGACCCGGCGATGACGTCCATCAGCTCCCCCAGCCGGTGCCGCAGGGCGGACAGGTCGCCGGTGCTGTCGGCGGTCTCCAGGCTGTACCGGCATTCACCGAGCAGTTCGTCCCACCGGGCGTCGTTGTCCTCGGTGAACGGCTCGGCGGCGAGCTCGCGGACGCGGTCGTCCCAGGTCACCGACGCCGTGACGGTCTGCGGCAGCACGACCTCGGGCTCCGGCTCCGGCTCCGGCTCAGGTTCGGGCCGGCGGATGCGTTCCAGCAGGTCTCCGGCCACCGGTGTGGCGTCGATCTCGCCCTCGGCCATGCGCACGCTGAGCGCCAGGTTCTCCGCGTCCTCCCTCCTGCCCTGGAGCAGGGCGGACTCGGCGAGGTGCAGCCGGGCGGTGGCGAGCATCACCGGGTCGCCCGCTGACAGTGACAGGGCGGCGAGCAGGGACGCCGCGGCCTCGAGCTCGTCGCCGAGCTGGCACGCCTGCGCGGCGACGCAGCGGGCGAAGGCCAGGTCGCGCACGCTGCGCAGCCGCGGGTCGTCGACGGAGAGCTCACCGATGCGCAGCGACACCGTGTCCAGTTCCGCGGTCTGGGCCAGGAAGGCCTCCGCCTGGCCGGCGGAGGACAGCGCGTCCCAGTTCTCGTCGGCCAGGTCCCGGAGCTGGTCGAGGTCCTGCATGACGGTCAACGTGTCCAGCGGTGCTGCGACCATGGTGGGCTCCTGTGGTGACGAAGAAAAAGATGAAGGGCGAAGACTGCAAAAACTGTGTCGTCGCCCATCATTCTAAGGAATACCCGGTGGACGGGTCGCGCAACACCCCGGTTGACGGCGGCCGGGGAACTTTCCCGAAACTTTTTCCCCACCCGACCAATCCGCGGCGCGTGCGGCTCCGAACTCAGGGGTGACACCATCCCCGGGCCTCATGTCAGGCCCACACACCGAGGAGTGCCCACCATGTCCACCAAGTCCACCAAGTCCACCAAGTACACCGCCAAGACGGTCGCCGTCGGCTCCGCCGCCGCCCTGATCCTGGCCCTCGCCGCCTGTTCGGACGACTCGGACGGCTCCGACGGGTCGACCGGCTCAATGACCTCAGGAAGTTCCAGCACCTCCAGCACCTCCGACATGGATGACATGACCGACTCCACCATGGACGAGCATTCCGGCCACGGCTCCGGCGGGGACATCACCCCGGTGAGCACCGGCGACCCCTTCGCCGACGCGATGACCGCGGCGTCCCACATGCCGATGACCGGCCAGACCCTCGCCGACGGCATCGTCGCCTCCGCCGGCATCGACGGTGACCCGGACTCCGACGCCGCCACCCTGCACGCCGACCTGGCGTCCAACCTGCAGGAACACGTCTACCTCGCGGGCATGGCCGTGGCCACCGCCTACACCGAGGGAGCGGACTCCGACGCCTTCGCCGCCGCGTCCGACGCCCTGGACGCCAACGCCGTGGCGTTGGCCGACATGGTCGCCACGATCGACCCGGACAAGCGCGACGCCGTGCTGGAGCTCTGGCGTGACCACATCGGCTACTTCGTGGACTACGCCACCGCCGCCAAGGAGGGCGACGAGGCGGCGAAGGCCGCCGCCCAGGACGACCTGACGCAGTACACGGTGGATGCCGGCGAGGCGTTCTCCGGACTGTCGCAGGGGGTCATCGACGCCGGTGAGGCCACCGAGGGCCTGCAGCACCACGTCGACAGTCTCTCACAGGCCATCGACGCCCTCGCCGCCGGCGACACCGCCGCCTACGGGGACCTGCACGCCGCGGCGTCCCACGGTGGCGACTTCATCGCCACGCTCGCCTCGGGACTCGCCGAGGGCAACGACATCGAGGGAGATGCCACCGACGATGCCGCGACCCTGCGCGTCACCCTGGCCACCGGGCTGCAGGAGCACGTGTACCTCGCCGGGGTAGCCGTGTTCACCGCCTACACCACGGAGGGCGGCACCGACTCCGAGGCGTTCGCCGCGGCCGCCGACACCCTGGACCACAACTCCATGGCCCTGTCGGAGGCGGTCGGCTCCGTCGCCGGGGAGGAGAAGGGCGAGGAGTTCCTGGCGCTGTGGCGCGAGCACATCGGCTACTTCGTGGACTACGCCAACGCCCTGGCCACCGACGACACCGCCGCAGCGGACGAGGCGCTGGAGAACCTCGACGGCTACCGTCCGCAGGCCGGCGAGTTCTTCGCCGGGATCACCGACGGCGAGCTCGACGCCGATGAGCTGGCCGAGGGCCTGGCCGGACACATCTCCACCGTGGCCGGGACGATCCAGTCGCTCAAGGACGCTCTCGTCGACTGAACCATCCCTATGATCGACCTCATGACCCAGCAGACCCCCGACCCCGGGCGACGAGACCAGACGCAGCTGACCGCACTGGTCGAGCGTGCCGCCGCCGGCGACCGGGGGTCCTTCGGTCTGCTCTACGACGAGGTGTCCCCCGTGGTCCACGGCATCTGCCGTCGCGTCCTGCGCAACGAGGGCATCGCCGCCGAGACGACCCAGGAGGTGATGCTGGAGTTGTGGACGAGGTCGTCGTCCTACGACCCCGCCCGTGGCACCGTGTACGCCTGGGCGGCGATGATCGCGCACCGTCGTGCCGTCGACGGGGTGCGTTCGGAGTCCTCCCGCCGGGTCCGCGAGCACCGTACCCACCACGAGTTCCGGGACGTCGACGTGCCGGACGCCGCCGGCGGCTCGGGCGGGGTGGACACCGACCTGCTCCGGCGCGAGGAGTCCGACCGGGTGCGTCACTGCCTGGGCGAGCTCACGGACCTGGAGAACGAGTCCCTGGTCGCCGCCTACTTCGGTGGGCGGACCTACTCCGAGGTGGCGAGCCACCTCACCGCGCCGTTGGCCACGGTGAAGAGCCGTATCCGCTCGGCCCTGTCGCGCATGCGCACCTGTTTGGAGATGAGTTGAGATGACCGGACCGGACCGTGATGTTGACCGTGACCGAACCGATGAACTTCTCGTCGGGCTGGCGCTCGACGCCCTGGACTCCGCGCAGGACGTGCGGGAGGCCGAGGCGCTGGCGGCGTCCGACCCGGACGCCGCGGCCGCGCTGCGCCGCTACCGGGAGGTCGCCGCGCAGCTGGCGGCGGTGCACGAGACCGCCCCGCCGCCGGAGGTGAAGGAGGCGGTCATGCGCCGCCTCGCCGCGGACGGTGCCGGTGGTCCTGATGCGCCGGCGGCCCCGGTCACACCGGTCACCCGGTTGGACGGTTACCGCCGCTCCCGCAGGACAGCCTGGGTGATGACGGCGGTCGCCGCGGTCTCCCTCGCCGTCGCCGTGCCGTCGCTGACGGTGGCGATCTCCCAGCACAACACCTCGGTGCAGGCCGAGGACACCACCCGGGAGATCACCCGGATGCTCACCTCCCCTGGCGCGTCGGTGACCTCGGAACGTGTCGGTGACGGTGAAGAGGGGTCCGTGGCGGTCGTCGCCGCCGGTGGGGAGATGACCGTCATCGCCCGCGACCTGCCCGGGGTCGCCGACGACCGCGTCTACCAGTTGTGGGCCCTCGACGACGCCGGCGAGCCGACCTCGGCGGGCCTGTTCGACGGTTCCGACGGGGTCATCAGCGTCGGCGGCGACGGCGGGGCGGACGGGACCGGGGCCGCCGCGATGGCCGTCACCGAGGAACCGGCCGGTGGTTCACCGGCTCCGACGAGCGACCCGGTGGTCGTGCTCGCGCTCGGCGGCACAGACGGGAACGGCTGAGCCGTCAGCCCACGTGCACGCGCGGGCGGCGGGCCTCGTCGGGTTCCACCCGGCGCAGCACCGCGCGTGTGACCGCGGCGTTGTGGCCACGGCCGACGGTGAGGAAGCGCAGCATCTCGTGCACCGGCGTCCCCGTCCCCCACTCGAAGTAGAGGTCGGGCACCACACCGACGTGCTCCCGGGCGTCCAGGGCGACCGCGGCGACGGCGTTGGGCATCGTCGTGGCCGTGACGTTCAGTACCGGCACCCCGTCGACGGCCCGGCCGGTGATCTCGAGCACGGAGGTGAAGTCGCTGGCGTCGGTCACGCTGACCTCGAGGAGCACCAAGGCCCGATCGGCCGGCAGGTGGTTGGCGCGGCGCACGCCGCGCTCCCGCGCCGCCACGTCCCCCGCCACGTCCTGCGCGCAGGTGGCGACGAGGTGCAGCTCCCCGGTGCCGGCGGCAGCGGCCTGCAGGATGTGCTGCGCCGCGGCGTCGTACCGGATCTCGGTGCCGCGCAGCTCCAGCGAGCGGCGTGTGCGTGACACCGCCGAGACCACGATGATGCCCACGATGAACCACGCCGCCACCCGCAGCCCTTCGGGACGTTCAATCACGTTCGCCACCAGGGTGTAGCCCAGCACCAGCGTGACCAGGGCGAACAGGATGGTCGCCCGACGTGTGCCACGGTGTCTCGTGTGCAGCGTCACCGCCGACGCCCCGGAGAACAGCAGGACCAGCACACCGGTGGCGTAGGCGCCGGACTGGGCGTCCACGTCGGCGCGGAAGAGAAGCACGAGCAGCACCGCCACGCCGGTCAGCACCACCACCATCGGACGCGAGCGTCGCGCCCACGACGGTGCCATGCCGTAGGCGGGCAGGTAGCGCGGGATCAGCGCGAGCATCCCGGCCATCGCCGAGGCACCGGCGAACCACAGCACCGCGATGGTGGAGGCGTCGTAGAGGTTGCCGACGACGGGCCCGAACTGCTCGTGCGCCAGCCACGCCAGGGCGCGGCCGTTGGCCTCACCGCCGGACGCCAGCTGCCCGGCGGGAACCAGCATCGTCACACACAGGGAGGACGCCACGAGGAAGGCGCTCATCACCAGCGCGCTGACCAGCACGAGGCGGCGTCCCCCGCGGATGCGGGAGTCACGTGCCGCGGTAGCGGTGATCTCGGTTCCAGGATCCGTTCCGGGGCCCGGGCGGATCAGCGGCATCACCGACACCCCGGTCTCGAACCCCGACAGTCCGAGCGCCAGCTTCGGGAAGACCAGCACCGCCACGGCGGCCATGGCCCACACGCTCGAATGCTGGCTGGACAGTGCGGCCGTCCAGTCGGCCACGTGGCCCGGTTCGGTGAGGATGCGCCACAGTCCGGCGACGACCACCGCGGTGGTCAGTGCCAGGTAGACACCCACCAGCACCACGGAGACCCGCACGGCCTCGGTGAAACCCTTGAGGAACACCGCGGCGAGCAGGCCGACGAGTACGAGGGTAACGGGCAGGAGGAAGGGGCTGGTCGAGGAGCTGAGCAGGTGGGCCGCCGCGTCCGAGGCGGACAGCGTGACCGTGATCATGAAGTCGCAGGCGGCGAAGCCGAGCAGCACGAGGACCAGGAGTTTCCCGCGCCAGCCGCGGACCATGGCGGCGAGCATGCCGACCGAGCCCAGACCGTCCGGCGACTCGGCGGCGATACGCCGGTAGACCGGAACCGCCCCCAGCAGCGTCACCGCCACCAGGACCAGGGTGGCCACGGGGGCCAGGGCACCGGCCGCGGCGACGGCGATGCCCGGCTGGTAACCGAGGGTGGAGAAGTAGTCGACGCCGGACAGGCACATGACCTTCCACCACGGGTGGCGGGCGTCGTGCCCCGTACTGTGACCGGTGTCGTGGCCGGCGGTTCGGAGGGGACGCGGCACCTGTGCGGTGAAGGCGTCCCGGCGGACCGGTGGATGGCCCTGCGCTCTACGTATAGCAAGAAGCTACGCCCGTGCACCCCCGGCGACAAGGGGTATTAGCAGGTCAGATGTCCTGTGTCAGATGTCCTGCGGGTTCGCGACCTCGTAGGCGTTGATGACCTCGTCGGAGAGCTTTCCCCGGGAGGACACCACGAAACCGTTGTCGTTGGCCCAGTCGCGGATGCGCTGGTTGCGCTTGGAGCGCTGCACGCGCGCCGCGTTGGCCGACAGGGTGCCCTTCGCCTGGCGCGGCCCGGTGGAGGCACGGACCTTGCGCGCCACCTTGAGGTAGGGCTCGAGCTCCTCGGCGAAGATCTCGGCGTTGAGCTCGGAGAGGTCCATGACGTAGTCGTCGCCACGGAAGCCGAACTTCACGCTGCGGACCTCGTCGGGGGCCAGTTCCTCACGGTCGATGTCGTCTACGTAGGTGATCACTGTTCGTCGTCCCATTCCGGTCAGTCTACCATCGACCCCCCTTTTCCCCGGAGGCTCGGTGGCGGTCCGGTGGCGGTTCCGAACGCCCCCGTGACGGTGCCCCCAAACGTCACACTATTTCTTGCGCAAAGCATTCTTTTTCTCTCGTTGACTTTCCATTCGAGGGTGGCCACGCAAGGCCGGACACCGATACCGGCGCCATCCCCTGTACGGGGCTAGGGGCGACCGGTCGGATAAGGGGGACGTCCACCCTCGATTGGAGGTGGACCGACCTTTATCGTTCACCTGGCGAGGATCATTACCTCCATTCCCTCGTTCCGTTCCGGAAAACTCAAAAAGTGGCACGGAAAGTACCTATCTCGCTAGGCTAGCGACATGACCGACGATCACGGCCTCCGGAACTCCCGCCCGCCAGGGCGCCCGAAGACGGCGCTGACGCTGTCCCCCGAGGAACGGGCGACGTTGACCGAGTGGGCGAAAGGCACGCCGGACACACCGTCGCCGAACGGGGACGGTGGGCAGCTCGCCCTGCGCTCCCGGATCATCCTCGCGTGCGCGACAGGGGCGCCGAACACCCGTGTCGCAGAGCATCTCGGCGTCTCCCGACCGACCGTGGGCAAGTGGCGCAGCAGGTTCGTCGAGCGCCGGCTCGACGGACTGGCCGACGAACCCCGTCCGGGGCGTCGCCCGTCGATGACCATCGAGGAGATCCGCGCGGTACTCAAGGCACACCACCCCGGGCGCCACCACGGCCGGACGGGAACGGCGGACTGGACCCGGCGGGAGCTCTCCCGCCGTACCGGGCTGTCGGTCTCCACGATCGGCCGGATTTGGGGACATCTCGACATTCCGAACCTCGAGACATAATCCGACTATTCGTACAACTAAAGTTAATATCCCGGGCTAAGAATAACGGGCCCGCGACAGACGGAGGCAGCATCTCCCGCGTCGGCCATTTCGGCGAATAACCGCGTCTGTCGCCGGCTTCCGCACGCCACATTCCAATGATGACTCAGCGGCAATATTCCCGCGTCGGACCTGCACTGACATGAGATACGCCCCGGGGTGTCGTGCCGGTGACACGACAGTGACGCCCGGTGCCCGCGACCGAGATCGCCCTTCGGCCAATATCCCGCGACGCCCACTTACCTCGCCGCTCTAGCTATATGAGTTAGTTGTGCCGACCGGTTATGCTGAGTACATGTCAACGGACTACTGGTACGACGCGACGGACCCCGCAGTGGCTCTGCTGCACGCCGTCCGCCGCTTCCGCCGCGCCGACCAGGAGATGCGGCGTCATCTCGGGGTGGACATGGGCATCAACGCCACCGACACCGAGGCCGTCCGGCACGTCATCGCCTGCGAACGTGCCGGCACGCCCGTGACGGCCCGCGGCCTGGCCGACGCGCTGCACATCTCCACCGCCGCCACGGCGAAGCTGCTCAACCGGCTCACCGAGTCCGGTCACGTGCGCCGCGCCCCACACCCCCACGACCGGCGCTCCGTCGTGATCGTCGCCACCGACCACGCCCACGAGGAGGTGGACGACTGGCTCTCCCCGATGCACGAGAAGATGATGCAGGCAGCCCACGCGGTACCGTCCGGCGACCGGCAGGCCATCATCAGGTTCCTCGACGCGCTCACCGACTCCGTCGGTCCTGAGGCCCCTGGGGATTCCGGGTCTCCGGGGGCGTAGAACGCCGCGGGGGCAGCGGGATGAACGCCGAGGTCCGTCGCCGGTAGTCCTCCCACCCGGCGCGACCCTGCATCCGCTTCTCCAGCAGGCGGGCGCCGGTACCCCACACCAGCGTCACGGTCATCGCCACCGGCGAGACCAGCGCCAGGAGCGCTGCCGGGGCCGACGGCACGGCCCCGGCGGCGGCGATCCAGATCCCCCACCACACCACCGCCTCCCCGAAGTAGTTCGGGTGGCGGCTCCACGACCACAGACCACGGTCCATCACCCGTCCGGACACCCCCTGTGCCCGGAAGGCGTCGAGCTGCCGGTCGGCGACGGTCTCCACCACCAGCCCCGCCAGCGCCACCGCCACGCCGACGACGACCAACGCCCACCGCGCACCTGAATCACCTGTGGCTCCTGCCGCCGCCGCAACCTGCAGCGGCACGGACACCAGCCACGCCACCGCACCCTGCGGCAGCAGCACCGAGGTCAGCAGGGAGGACGCCGGTTTCTCCATCAGCTCCTCGTACCGGGGGTCCTCGACGTCGTGACCGACGCGGGTGAGCAGGTGACGGGAGAGCCGCGCGGCCCAGACCGCCACCACCGCGAGCATCAGCCACGCCGGCGCGCCGGACGGCCCGACGAGCACCGCCGTCACCGAGTTCAGCAGGATCAGCGGACCCCACAGCACGTCCATCACCGCGACCCGGCCGCTGCGGCGCACCACCACCGCCACGACCGCCATCACCACCACGGTCGTCGCGGCGCAGGCCAGCGCGACGCCCAACCAGTCAGCGAACATCGCCGCCCCCTGTGCCCTCGGTCGTGCCGTCGGCCGCGTCCGCCCCGGGACGGGTGGCCAGGATCTGGTCGACTCCCATGCGCCCCTGCCGGAACGCCATGCCCCCGCCGACGAGGTAGAGGTGCCAGACGCGGAAGACCTCCTCGCCGACGAGATCCACGATGCGGTCCCGGTTGCCGAGGAAACGGTCGATCCAGTGGTCCACGGTCCGGGCGTAGTCCTCGCGCATCCCCCGCACGGCGCGCACCTCCAGACCACCGTCCTCCAACATCGCCACGGTCTCCCCCAGGGGGCGCATGTGCATGTCCGGGGCGATGAACGCCTCGATGAACGGCCCGCCGCCGGGGTGACGGCCCCGGCGCGACATTTGCTGGAGCAGCACCCGCCCGCCGGGACGCACCCGGTCGCGCAGCGTGCGGATGAACGTCGGGTAGTTGCGCTGGCCCACGTGCTCCCCCATCTCCACCGACGAGACCGCGTCGTAGACACCACGCACGTCCCGGTAGTCCTGCAGCATCACGGTGACCCGGTCGTCCAGCCCGCGCTCACGCACGAGCCGCTCGACCCAGTCGCGCTGCTCGGACGAGATCGTCACCGCGGTGACGCGCACGCGGTAGTTCTCCGCGGCGTGCACCGCGGTCGACCCCCAACCGCAGCCCACGTCCAGCAGGTGCTGGCCCTCGCTGAGCTGCAGGGCGGTGCACAGCAGGTCCAGCTTCGCGCGCTGGGCGTCCGCCAGTGTGCGTGCCGGTACCGCACCGGCGTCTGCACCGAAGTAGGCGCAGGAGTACGACATCGTCTCGTCGAGGATCTGCGCGTAGAACTCATTGGACAGGTCGTAGTGGTGGGCGATGACCGAACGGTCCCGTGCACGGGTGTGCACCCGGCCCCGCAGGTGTGCCTGGGACGCCGGCGGTGCCGGACGTCGCCGCACCACACCCAGTTCGCGCACCGTGCGCAGCACGTCAGCGACCCCGGCAAGACCTGCGAGCCCGGCAGAACCCGGGGAGGACGCCGGCATCCGCAGGCGGACGTCCGGACGCCGGGCCAGCGCGGCGAGGCGGGCGAACCCCTCGGCCAGCGGGTCGCCGGCCCCTGTCCCGGCGGCTTCAGCGTCGATCTCACCGGTGACGTAGGCCTGCGCCAGGCCCAGCTCACCCGGCGACCACAGCAGCCGGGTCAGCGCCTGCGGGTCGTTGACCACCAGCGTCGGCACACCCGCCGCGGCGTCCGGCCCGGCCACGCTGCCGTCCCAGGCGCGCAACCGCACCGGCAGTTCCTCCGGGGCCACCCCGGTGAGCTGCGTGACCACCGACACCAGACGTCCCGCGACGCCCTCATCCTCGTTCCGCACCCCGGTCATGACCGATCCTCCCGTCCCGTGGTGGAGTCCACCGGCCGGTGGAACTCCAGTTGGCCGACGTCGATGTAGCCGGCGGCGAACCCCGCCCGGCAGTACGCCAGGTAGAAGTGCCACAGCCGACGGAACGGCGCGTCGAACCCGAGCTCTCCGATGCGTCCGGCCTGCCGCTCGCACGCCTCGTCCCACAGGGCCAGCGTCCTGGCGTAGTCCGCGCCGAAGAAGCGACGGGCCCCGGGACGCAGGCCCGCCCGCCGCGCCGCGGCGTCCAGCGCAGGCACCGACGGGATGCACCCGCCGGGGAAGATGTAGGTGGTGATCCACGTGGCGTTGTCCCGCGAGGCCAGCATACGGTCGTGGTCCATGGTGATCGCCTGGACGACCGCGGTGCCCCCGGGTGTGAGGCGGTCCCGGATGCCCGCCATGTAGTCGTCCCAGTACTCGTGGCCGACGGCCTCGACCATCTCCACGGAGACGACCGCGTCGAAGGTGCCGGTGACCTCCCGGTAGTCGCGGATCTCCACGTCCACCAGGTCGCCCACCCCGGCGCTCGCCGCGCGCTCCCGGGCCAGGGCGGCCTGCTCGGCGGAGAGCGTGACCGTGTGCACCCGCGCCCCACGCCCGGCGGCGCGGATCGCCAGCTCACCCCAGCCGGTGCCGATCTCCAGCAGGCGGGTGCCCGCGCCGACCCCGGCACGGTCCAGGGCCCGGTCCATCTTGGCGTCCTGCGCCGCACGCAGGTCCAGCCCCGGCGGGTCGAACAGGGCCGAGGAGTAGCTCATGCCGGGGTCGAGGAAGGCGGCGAAGAAGTCGTTGGACAGGTCGTAGTGGTGGCTGATGTTCGCCCGCGCCCCGTCCACAGTGTTCCGCTGGGAACGTGGTCGTCGCCGCAGGTAGACCGCCCGGAACCGTTGCATCCAGCCGGGTACCAGGGTGGTGAACCTGCGGCACAGGGCGGTGAGTGTGCCGGCGAGGTCGTCGGCCTCCCAGTCGCCTGCGGTGTAGGACTCGCCGAACCCGGTGAGCCCCCGGGCGCCCAACCGGGCGTAGAACGCCCCGGGACGCAGGACACGCAGGTCGGCGTCCTGCAACGCCTGGGCGGGGTCGCCGGCGTGCGCGACGGTGATGCCCGCGGTGCGTGCCGCGCGCACCAGCAGCCGCCGGGTGACGCGGGCGGCGGTACGCGCCTGCGGCGGGGCCGGCACGAGACCGGACGGGTGCGCCGGGGCGGGCACGGGCGGGGCGAGGGGTGTGTGTGCGGTGGTGTCTGCGGTGGTGTCAACGGGGGAGTTCACTGGTCAGGCTCCGTTCGGGGTGGTGTACCGGGTGATTTCTGGGTGGTGTTCTGGGTGGTGTTCTGGGTGGTGTTCTGGGTGACTGTCTGGTCGAGGCTGCACCGGGAGGCGACGGGCCCACAGCCACACGCCGTGCACCCGGATGAGCACCGCGGTGAGCAGTGCCGCCGGTGCCGCGCGCACGGTGTCGGACCAGCGGGGGCCGCCGTCGTGGGCGGGACGCCCGTGCACCGAGGCAGTGAAGGAGTAGCCCGGCGTCTCCAACGTGATCCCCACCTGCACCCGGCCGTCGACCGGCCGCGGGGCCCGGATCCGGTAACTCCCGTCGGTGCCGTGGAACGGGGAGACGTAGAGCTCCTTGTCCGCCCGCGCCCGGCCCGCCGCATCCGGACGCACCACGTAGGCGTGGCGTCCGCCGTAGGTGTTGCGGACCTCCAGGACCATGGCCAGCGGCGAACCGTCCTCGGCGTCGCACCAGAACACCGACAGCGGGTTGAAGCCGTTGCCCCAGGCCCGCGGCATCGCCGCCATGGCCACCCGCCCCACCGGGGCATGCACCCCACGCTCGACGAACAGGTCGACGATGTTGTCGCGGATGCTGCGCCCCGGGTCGCCCAGGTGGTCGCCGGCGACGAACGCGCCACGCCACCACGACGCCGCCCCGTGGTCCGGCAGGTGGTCCAGGTCCACCAGCCACATCCACGAGCGGTTGGTGAACCGGTGCACCAGCGGGGAGGTGCGCGCGTGGCGCACCCGGGTCCGCAGCACGCGGTTCACCGGACGCTGGGGCGGTGCCGGCTGTGCTGGCTGTGCCGGCGGGGTCGCACCCGGGTCCTGCAGCAGCCGCACCGCGGCGTCGTGCCCCGACCGCGCACCGTCCTCGTGGAACCCCCAGCCCTGCCAGGCTCCGGCGAAGACGATGCGCCCGGTGTCGAGCTCACCCGCCCGACGCGACGCCGCCACCGAGGACGGCGTGTACACCGGGTGCCCGTAGCGGCGGGTGGCCAGCACCGTGGCCGGGTCGACCAGGTCCGCGGCGTTCAGCGTGACCAGGTAGCGGGTCCCGTCGGCGTGCGGCAGCCGCATCAGCCGGGTCATGTCGTAGGTCACCACCACGCCCCCGCCGTCGCGCTCCAGGTGGTTCCACGACGCCCGCGCACCCGCCGCCCGCGGCAGCAGCGAGGTGTCGGTGTGCAGCTGCACCTCGTTGCGCGAGTACGGGATCGCCGACAGGATCTCCCGCTGCACCGCCGACGGCTCCTCCAGCATGTCCAGGGCCTGTTGCGGGTGGGTGGCCACGACGACCCCGTCGAAACGTCGGGACGTGCCGTCGGCGACGGTGACGACGACCGACCCGGCGTCCTGCCGCACGCCGGTGACGGACGTGCCCGTGAGCACCTCCCCGCCACGTCCGGCGACCACCGCGGTGACGCGCCGGACGTACTCGCGTGACCCGCCGACGACCGTGCGCCACTGCGGCGAGCCGAACACCTGCAGCATGCCGTGGTGGTCGAGGAAGGTGAACAGGTACCGCGCCGGGTAGCTGCCCGCGGTGTCCGGGTCGCAGGACCACACCGTGGCCACCAGCGGCGTCATGAAGTGCCGCACGAAGTAGTCGGAGAAACCGCCCTCGTGCAGGAACTGGGTCAGGGTCTGTTCCTCTGAGGTCCCTGCGTCCACCGCCAGCAGCCGGCGGGCCCGGCGGTGGAAACGCAGGACCTCCCCGAGCATCCGGAGGTACGCCGGACGCAGCAGGTTGCGCCGGTCGCCGAAGAGCCCGGCGGCGCCGCGGGCGCCGGCGTACTCCAGCCCCGCGCCACCGTGCGCGTCGTCGGCCCGCACCGACAGGGACATCTCCGCCGGCCGGGTGCGCACCCCCAGCTCGTCGAAGAGCCGGGTCAGCACCGGGTAGGTGCGGTCGTTGTGGACGATGAAGCCGGTGTCCACGTTCACCTCGCCACCGGCGGTGGTGACCGTGGTCGTGTCGGCGTGGCCGCCGGCCCGGTCGTCGGCGTCGTACAGGGTGACCTGCGCTCGGGTGGACAGTTCGTGGGCGGCGGTCAGTCCGCTGACGCCCGCGCCGACCACGGCGATGCGTGGTCGCGTCGCGGCGGGGTCCAACGTGTCCATAGGTTCCGTGGGGTCCATGGGGTCACTTCCTGTCCTGCACCGGGTCAGTGGTGCGGTGGATCTGCCGGTCGTGGTTAGTTCAACCAGGTTAGCTATTTTCTTCCGACCGCGCCGACCCCGGTTCGACGGCGACCGCGTGGCACAATGACATCCATGCAGACCCCCATGCCGTCAGCAGCTCAGCTCCACCGCGACGGGACCACCGCAGCAGTCATCGTCACCCACCGACGCGTCGCGCTCCTGCGCAACTCCCTCGCCATCGTCTGCGGGCAGACGCACCCGGTCGACAAGGTCATCGTCGTCGACAACGGCGACCAGGACGAGGTGCGCGTCCTGCTCGAGGAGCTCGCCGGCGACCGCGCCGTGTACGTCCCCTCGAAGACGAACCTCGGCGGCGCCGGCGGCTTCGCCCTGGGCTTCCTCACCGCCCTCTCCCTCGGCGTGGACGCCGTGTGGTGCGCCGACGACGACGGGCGTCCCGCCGACGACCACGTCCTGGAGAACCTCTACGACGTCGCCGAGTCCCACGGGCTGGCCGAGGTCTCCCCCGCCGTGTGCAACATCGACGAGCCGGAACGACTGGCCTTCCCCCTGCGCCAGGGCGTGGTGTGGCGACGCTACCTGCACGAACTGCAGGGCGACTTCCTGCCCGGCATCGCGAGCCTCTTCAACGGTGCACTGGTGAGCGCCGAGACGATGAAGGTCATCGGTGTGCCCGACTACCGCCTGTTCATCCGCGGCGACGAGGTCGAGTACCACCGTCGGCTGGTGCGCTCGGGCCTGCCGTTCGGCACCTGCCTGACGACGTCCTACCTGCACCCCGACGGCGCCGACGAGTTCAAGCCGATCCTCGGCGGACGGATGCACACCCAGTACCCGGACAACGACACGAAGCGCTACTTCACCTACCGCAACCGCGGTTTCCTGATGAACCAGCCCGGCATGCGCCGGCTGCTGCCGCAGGAATACGCACGCTTCGGCTGGTTCTTCCTGGTGCAGCGACGCGACGTGAAGGGCTTCCGCGACTGGCTGGCACTGCAGGCGAAGGGTCGCGGGGAGAAGTTCTTCCGGCCGTAGGCTGCCCGCCACAGTCTCGCCGCCACGCGGCGTTCGACACCGTACGGTGGACAGAAACAGTGTCAACCCGAATCAAGGATGATCACCCGTGTACCGCAGGAAACTCCTCGTTCCCACGCTTGCGCTTCTCCCGCTGGCAGCATGCGGCCAATCGACCTTCGTTGGGGATTCCGGGACGATGGAGGACGAATCAGGGCGGCTGACCGTCTTCGTCAATACCTGCGGCGAGGAGATCGAGGGGGTCACCGTAGCCTCGGACGGCACCACCATCGCCGAGTACACGCCTGCGGAACCGGCCTCCGGCGCATTCACTTTCGTACTCGGGGACCCGGCACCGTCCGAGCCTGTTTCCTGGGATGTTTCAGAGGTCGGCACCACGACCACAGACCCGGACTCAAAGATCACGGTCACACCAGAACTCAGCGATGCAGACTCCAACACTCAATTCCGGAATGCCGAGTCCACTCGTTCCAGGATCAGTGACTCCGCCGGCCAAATTGTGGTCGGCAAACCCCATAAGAGCGGCGACCAGACGCTCGCCTATCCCCAGGACTGGGAAGAGATCTGCCGTACGACAGAACCTCCGTCCTCGTCAGCACCCCCTTCCTGACCGAGCACGGCGTCCGCGACGCCGTCCGCCGGTCGCGGTCCACCACGCCGGCCGTAGCCCATCCGCCACGCTGCATTCCCCTCTACAAACTGCCGTACCCGGGGTTCAGCTCCGGAGGCATGGGACCCTCTCCTGTGAATGCAGGAATGAAATCAGCCAGTGATCTCGTCGGCCAGCCCCATCATGCAGTCCGCAACCAACTCGCAGGTCTGAGACATCGTCGCCGACAACTGCCGGTCGGTCATCCCCGCACCAACAAACTGATGCAGCGCGTAAATCACCGAGGTCGACCCATCCGCATTGCGATGCACGACGACCACCGCACCCGCCCGGTTCGTCGACCACCTCCACGCCACCGGTAACAGCGGATCCGCGTTCTCCGGGTCGGCGAGCATCACCTCAGCACTGGACGACACACTGAGCACGTCACCGTTGACGGCAATATCCACCGCCGGCTGACCCCAGCGGATCCGCAGCACCCCGTCCTCATCGACCCGTGAAAGCTGCCCGGACCGCGACGCGAAGTCTTCGGTGATACGCTGCGGCGTCACCGGTGCAGTGTCACCAAAGACGAACCCGAAGGCGTTGCCAGGAATGATGAACTGGGCGGCCATCTTCTCTGTGGCAGCGATATCCTGGGGTTGCCCAGTCAGTGCTACCCCTCCGGGGCTAGCTTCGGTGTCGGGTAGCTGCCGGACAGCGTCAGGCCACTGCTCGTCGAGCCACTGGTTCAGGTTCATCGCACCGAAAACGACGGCACGCAGGTACTCGTCGAGCTGGGCGACGGTGTGCCCCTCCCACCAGTTCGTGATCATCTCACCGCGCACCCGAGTGTGGCCCTGGCTGTCCTCGTAGGAGAACACCCGCGGGGCCACGAAACTGTCATTCCACGTGTTGACCACCCGCTGGATATCAATCGGATCCAGATCATCGAGGGTGCCGTGCCAATCCATCACCGCATCATGGGCCAGCGGAGACTCTGACGAACCAGAGACATCGATGCGCAGGTCGATGCCACCCAGGTCCAGCTCATCCAGCCCGAGAGCCGCTGACTGCAACCACAGTCTGGTGGTTCCGTCACTCACGGCGGTCAGGCCCGCACCAGAAGCGACGAGCTGAACAGCCTTCGTTGCAGCAGCAGCATCAACAGCACCCGGGGTGACATCACCGACCGGCTCCGCGGTTGACTGTGCCGGGCGCGGGGCCGGTTCCTGGCTTGTGCTTGACTGTGACTTCTTCTTACCGAATCCGAACATCAATGACCTTCCGAGTAATTACCGTGCGCTTCGTTCAGGGGTAGTTGACGGTGGAACTACTTTCCTGACAACTCATCTACCTTCATCACTACCTCGGCCTCGTACCAGTCAGCGAACTTGTATCCGTGCTCCGTGGAGACGATCTTTCCCTCCTCAGCCCTCTTATCCCACCACTTGTACTCGAAAAGCGGGCTACAGATTCCGGGCCCAAAACGTTCGTCGTCGTCCTCCTCGTCGACCAGGCCGAACATACTGATGTAGCTCGGGCCCTCCACGGGATCTTCGACGTAGTCTTTTTTATCGCATATCTGCCGAAACTGTGACATGCCAAGAAAGAGAATATCCCGCATGACATAACCTTCATCCTCCCCTCGAAGGACGAAGTTATCTTGCTCCTTAACAACGCGTCGCGCTTGCTCACGGAGAACCTCGCTCGTAAGGCATGATGCGTCCATAACCTGACGCAACTCTTCAGAGAACTCGCCGGACTTAGCCCTCAGTTTACTTCGTATTAGCCATTCTGGTTCCTCCTCTTCGCGGAGTCGGTTGAGAAATGAGGAGAAAGACCGTGCCACAAGCTTGGTCTTACCTACCTCCGAATCGACGAGGATAATGGAATGCGGTGGATATCGCAGCATGCCGTAGTTGATGGCCAAGCACTCGTCGAGACCGCCTTCCAGCTCACAGAACACAAGAAGCTTGTCACTAATTCCGTACTCATGGATAAGGCCACGCAGGTACGGTGAATCCAGTGCGATGTCCTCACCGTCTCCGTCCCGGAGGGAGCCATTCCCGTAGATCCGGTCAAGAAACCAGGCGTCCTCGTCAGGATCCCTGACGCTCCTCATCGGCAACTTTGCCGCTTCGCTGCTGACGATGCCCCCACCGGTCGATTTGATCAGCTCCCGGTACGATTTCGGTAGTCGTCTCCCGATATTCTTTTCAATCTCATCAATACGAGAGTCACCACAAGGAGAAGCGGGGACATCGAACATGTCGGAATAAGTTACTTTACCCATTATTTAGTGACTCCATTTCTATTTGGCCGGCCGAGAATAGTTTCACGTCTCGGACCACAACTACTCCCCAGATAGCATAGCCAACAGCATTCTTTACTTCACTATGAGCATCCTTCGGCACGGAAATCGCCACGACCTCCTCTTCGCAGTGCCCCCCCCAGTGGCGAAGCCGACCGTCCGCTCAGCTACGAAAGATCACCCAACGCTGGATGATGAAGTTCAGCACCGTGGCGGTGCCCTGCGCGATCACGAAGCTGATCGCACGCACCCAGAACCGGTCCAGGTCCATGTCCTCCAGCCACGGGATGCTCAGCGTGTACAGGCTGACCTGCACCGCATAGGTCGCCAGGTAGGCGATCATCGTGACCACGAACCGCTTCACCGACGGCTCCGCCTGGAAGGTCCACCGGCGGTTGATCAGGTACGCGGTGAGCGTGCCCAGCACGAAACCGACGGTCTTCGACGTACCGTCCCCCAGGCCCAGCAGGTAGAGCAGGTAGGTGCTGCCGAAGTCGACGACCGCGCCGACCACACCGGTCATGATGAACCGGAACAGCTGGGTCTTCAACGTCAGACGCTCGACCTCCCCGGGCACCGGGACTTCCTGCTTCTCCGTCACTTCTCGTCCTTTCCCGGCAGCGGCGTCACCTGCGTCGGTATGTAGTGCTCACGCGCGGCCCGGAAAGTCCACAGCTTGTTGACCAGGAAGTTCACCGGGATGGCGAAGCACACACCCAGCAGGTTGCCCCAGTAGATCGGGTCACGCAGTCCCGTGGAACCGTCCCAGATCTCCCGGGACAACGCCACCGGCGACTCCGGGTTGATCAGCGCCGTCTGCACCAGCAGGGAGACCAGCAGTCCACCCACTCCGACGAGCATGAACGGCACCAGTTCGCGGAACCAGTTCGACTTGCCGGACGTGCGGAACGTCCACCGGCGGTTCAGGTTGAAGTTCCACAGGTTGGCGACGATGAACGCCAGGACCGAGAACACGTGGTACCAGCGGATGTGGAACTGGGTGCCGAAGAGGTTGGCGAAGGCGTGGTGGCCGTCGAAGTCCCACAGCCACTGGGTGGTCTTGTTCAGCACCACGACCACCGCCGAGTTCACCACCACGCCGGACGCCCCGACGATGCCGAACTTCAGGAACTGCCGGAGGAGGCGCCGGTAGCGGTCGGCGGTGGACAGCCGGCCAGTGCCGTTGCCCGACCCTCCCGGCTCACCCGGCTCGTCCGCGGCGGAGCCCGGCTGTTCGGCGATGGCGTCGGTCACGACGGGCGTCCTCTCTGTTCATGTGTTCGGAGACTTATCGGACATACGCTACTGGCACAGCGGTGATTTGCGAAACCTCACCGACACCCCCGCCGTGTCGGCTCAACCCTCGTGACGCTGCAGGAGGTAGCGGTACATCTCGAGACGTTCCAGCAGGCTGCGGCGTGGCACCAGCGGTGTCACCACCGCACGGGAGTCCTCCCCGGCCCCGGCACCACAGGACGCCAACGTCCATCCCGTCGCCGCGGACAGCGTCCTGATCTCCGCCGCATTCAGCGGGTCGGTGGACAGCCGGCCACCGCCCGGCGCGATGTCGGCGTCGGCGCGGGTGAACCCCAGGGCCGCCATGAGCATCTCGGAGATCTCCCCGGCGGTCGCCCGGTCGGACAACGTCGACAGCGCCACGATCCTGGCCCACGCCGCGGCCCGTCCCACGGGCGTCGACTCGGCGGGCACCCCGTCCAACGCGGCCCTGGCGAACTCCGGCACCTGCGCCGGACGCCCCAGGTCCAGGGCCTGCAGCAGGGGCGTGAACTCGTAGAGGTCCCCCGCCAGCAGCAGCTCACGGAGCTCCGGGGCCAGCCCGTCGAGGATCTCCTCAACGGTCTCCTCCCCGGTCAGCGCGACGTTGACCGCGGCGAGGTCCACGTCGCGTGGGAAACCCGGGCCCTCCGTCGACTCGGAGGTGGTGTCGAAGACCAGTGCGTCCGCGGCGACCGTGCGCCCCACCCCGCCCGGGTCACCGCGCGACTCGGGCACGAAGTCGCCGGCGAGGCAGACCGCGTCGGGCGTGTGCTCGTCGCGGGTCATCGCCCCGGCGGTGGTGAGGGTGAGCACCACGTCGTCGGCGAGCAGGGTCGCGGTGCCGTCACGCCCCAGCGCCTCACCCAGCGGCGTGCCGATCGGCCCGGCGGTCCGGCTGTAGACACGCAGCCGGTCACTGCGGCGCGCCTGCAGCGACCATGCCGGTCCGGCGTCCGGGTCGTCGAGCATCCCGGTGGCACCCGGCCAGTCGAAGGCGACGAGGACGGCGCGCACCGTCTCAGCGACGGACAGCCGGTCGTTCAGCCCCAACGCCCGGGTGTGGAAACCCGCCGACGGGCGGTGGTACTCCGCCAGGATGAGCAGGGTGGTCGGTTCGGCGGGCTCATCGTCCAGCAGCGGGAGGGTGGGCAGACGCAGGACCGCGGCAAGGCCGTCACCGGCCGCCGGGCCGCGTGTGCGGTCCGTCCGGGGAGCATGCCGTGCGTTCATGCCACCCAAGGGTAGCGACGTTGCCGACGCTCTGCCGCCGGAGTAATGGGGTCAGTTCAGCACGAGCGGCAGGGCCCGCAACTCCCCGCCGAGACGCTGCACGCGCAGCTTCTCCACACTGTTCCAGCTGCGGACGAGCCCGCGCACCGCCCGGGCGGTGGCCATGCAGCGCACGACCGCCGTGGCTGCGTCGCCCTCGAGGCCCTGCGGCAGGGCCGCCCCGGGGACTGCGTGCGACTCGGTGACCTCGAAGACGATGTCGTCGGCGTCGCCCCAGGACGGCTGACGCTTCCCCGGGTTCGCCTCGGCGAAGTCCGCACGGTTGCGCTCCACCCCGGCGCGCACCGCCTGCACGGTCGCCTCGACGTCCACGGTGCGCACACCGTCAGCACCGTCCAGCGCTGTCCCCTCGGCCAGGAACACCGGGTGGCGCAGCAACAGGGAGAGCACCGTGTCCCGGTCGTCGCGGCCCTCGATCCAGTCGGCGTCCGCGGCGAAACCCTGCACCCCGTCGGAGTCCACCAGCCACGCGCCGCTGAAGTCGCCGAGCAGCACCCGGGCGTCGACCTCCACCTGCCACACCGCGGTGACCTC
Organism: Corynebacterium sp. AOP12-C2-36; assembly: GCF_052379185.1. NCBI lineage: Bacteria > Bacillati > Actinomycetota > Actinomycetes > Mycobacteriales > Corynebacteriaceae > Corynebacterium > Corynebacterium sp. AOP12-C2-36. Next base: position 73,694 of record NZ_JBQSYJ010000009.1, read on the forward strand.
GCCGACCGTCGCGGCGACCATCACCGGCGGATCCTGCGCACGCGTGCCGCCGGCCTGCCCCGACTGTGACGTCCCCGTCGCGGCCGTCATCCGCGCGCCCGCTCGTTCAGGACGTACAGGACGCCGAGCTGCGCGGCACCGTAGGTCGTCGACGGCAGGGCACGGAACAGTCCGCCCACCAGCGGGATCCGTCCGCCCACGGCGGTGACCACCGCCGCGCCCGCGGCGTCCAGTTTGCCGTTCACCCAGGCGCCAACGCCGACGGCCACGGTGCTGCCCGCCACCAACGTGACGGTGCCGGGCACCGGGCCGGCGTCCAACGACCCGCGCAGGTCAGCAACACCGGTGGCGAGCTGCTCGCGCTCGGCGTCCGACAGGGCCTCCCATTCCTCGGCCAGAATCAGACCGGCGCCGGTGGCCACGACCGCCGCCTGCCCGATCCGGCGGGGCCAGGTGCGCTTCACCACGTCGCGCACCAGGTAGTAGCCCAGTGTGGTGGCGGCGACGATCCGGAATTCCCTCGACGACAGTGGCCGTGCTGACCTGCCCATGGTGCTCCTTCGCTCTTACGCGCTCTACTTTTCGCGGGTACGTTCCTGGCACCTAGTGTAGAACAGCACCCGGACATGAACGGCACGCTCCAGCCACACTCCGGCCACACACTCGCCACACACTGGCCACGCTCAGGGCCTGCGGCGGGCGGCGCGGTACGCTGGGCCCATGTTCGGAAGAGACCGCGCGAAGACCCAGATGCGGCGCAACATCGCCAAAGCCACCGACGGCCAGCCCGCCGGGACCAAGGGGTCGCGCGCCCAGACCAGCGTGGTCGGCGGCACCGGTGCCGACGACAGCTACGAGGCCGCCAGCCACTCCGAGGCGCCGCTGAACGAGTTCATGGTGCGTCTGCTCGCCCAGGAGATGCCCGTGCTGGACTCCACCAGCCGGCGCATCATCAACCAGGAGCTGCGCGACTACGACGGGCCGACGATCACCTGCGTCGCCGAACTGCCCGAGACCGTGCGCGAGGTCATGGAACTCTAGGCTCCGGCACCTGCACCCGTGACGTCGGCGAGCAGCGCGGAGTAGCGCTCACGCACCCCGGTGTCCCCGCCGTAGTGTGCGGCGGCCTCGAGCCGGTGGGTGACCGCGGCGAGCAGCCAGTCCGCCCCCGCCCGGCGCGCCTGCTGGGCCACGGACTCGAAGACCAGCAGCGCCTCGTCGTCACGTCCGGCGACGTGCAGCAGCAGCGCCTCCTCGGTCAACGCCTCCAGACGCGCGGACTCCAGCGCACTGTCCGAGTGTGCCTGCACCCGTGCCGACGCCCGGGCCTGCACGAACCGCCCTTCGGCGTCCTTGGCCTCCCCGGCCGCCCACGCGGTGAGCGCCAGCGCCTCGTCCACCCGGTCGGTGTGCACCAGACCCCGGTTGACCGCCAGCACCTGGTCGACGAGGTCACCGGCGGCGCGCAGGCCCAGTTCCTGCGGCGACATCCCCGGCCCGTCCTGGCCCTCCTGCGAGGCGTCGGACGCCCCGGCACCGCCGGCACTCGCCGCCGCGTGGAAGGCGCGGTAGGCGTCCTTCAGCCGCTCGACCTGGCCCGGCCAGTCGCGGGCGAAGTTCTCCCCGACCAGCGCGCTGGCCAGCCGGGTGGCCTCGACCTCGCGGCGGAAGGAGGCGTGGGGGAAACGCATCCAGTCCAGCCCCTCAATGTCGTCGACGCTCTCCAGCACGAAGGCGGCGCGCGGGTAGTCACGGTCGTCGAGCAGCGAGGACACGCAGTTGACCTGGTACTCCGCGGCGGTCTCCCACTGCTCCCGGAACTGGGCGCTGTCGGACGCCTCGGCGAAGGCCCCGGCCGCGGCCCGGTGGTTGCCGAGCTTGGCGAGGGTCTCCCCGCGGGCGGCGAGGAGGTGGATGCGCATCGTCGCGGCGTCCTCGGGCGCAGCACCGTGTTCACCGTGTTCGCCACCGGTGACGGCACGGAGGCACCGCTCGTACACGGCCAGCGCCTCGTGGAACGCACCGTGTCCGGACAACGCGACACCCAGGGACAGCAGTTCGTCGAGCAGCTCCGGCGCCTCCTCCCCGGCGAGCATCGCCGTTGGCCCGACTGGCGGGGCAGGCAGGCTCAACGCCACCCCGGCGACGTAGTGCGCCACCTGTGCCACGAGCGCCGGAACGCCCGGATCGTCCTGCCCGTCCTGACCCGCCTGCTCGGCGATGCCGGCGAGCAGTGCGGAACCGACCTCCGGCAGTGACCGGGGCACCAGGCGCGTGACCTGCCGGACGGCGCGCAGCGCCAGGCGCAGCGCCACCTGGTCGGGGTACACCCCACCCATCAGGACGTCCTGCTCGATCACCCGGCGCACCAGCGGGCCGGAGCCCTGCCACAGCCCGGCGACGGTGCCCACCCGGGCGGCGAGGATGGTGACCGGGTCTGCACCGGAGTCCTCCACCTCGTCCTGGGTGCGCTGGCGCGCACGCAGCAGCTCGTCCAGCTCCCTCAGCGCCGCAGGGGTGTCGGACGCGTCGGACGCCTCGGCGTCGTACTCTTCGTCGTCTCCGTCGTCTCCGTCGTCTACATCGTCGTCTTCGTCGTCCCCGTACTCCTCGAGCACGCGGGCGTCGTAACGGCGCAGCAGCTCCTCCACCAGGTCCCGGTGCACACCCAGGTCGAAGCGCGGGTCCAGCCCGTCGGCGAGTTCGGCCAACCGGTCGACCGCGGCCTGCACCGCCTCCTCCAGACCCAGCATCGAGTAGAGCATCAACGCCGCGACCGTGTCGCCGGCGCCCAGGGACTCGAGGTCCACCGGGCCGGCGACGGGGATCTCCGGGGAGAACACCCCGCTGACCTCGCCGCGCCAGTCGGCGACCTCCCGCGGCAGGTGCAGCCAGGCGTCCTCCACCCACGACGGCAACGCCGCCTCCTGCGAGGGGACCACCGCCGGTGTCACCGACAGGGCGGCGGACGCCGGCAGCGGCTGGGGCTGAGCGGCGGCACCCTCCGGTACCCGGTGCAGGCCCAGACCCACCGTCGTTTCCACGTCGTTGCCGTTGCGGGCGTCCAGGGCGGACGCAGCGCGGCGTGCCCGTTCCCCCGTCCAGCGCGCCAGGCCCGCGACCGTGCCGCCGCCGGCCCGCTCCCCGGCAACGGCCAGCCAGTCCACCACCGCCGGCAGCCCGGCGAACTGCGGACGCACCGACCCGTGGCCGGCGGCCGCCGCCGCGGCGTACACCGTGTGCAGGCCCTCGAGCAGGTGAACGTCGGCCTCCGGGTCCCGACGGTGCAGCGCCAGCGTCGGCAGCATGCGGTCCAGCAGTCCCAGGGCGTGGGCCTCGTGACCGAAGACCGCGAGGTACTCGGCGACCTGCAGCAGCGCGTCCGACAGCTCCGGGGAACCCACCGACCGGTCGGCGACGAACGCCGCGCGGGCGGCGGTGACCTCCGGGGCGACCACCCCGGACAGGGGTATCAGCGACTCCGCCAGCATCACCGTGGGCTGCACGTGCGCCTCGGGGGCGTTCTCCATCGCCTCGACGATCGCCGCGGCGACGTCCAGCTCACCGCGCTGCAACGCCACCATGCCGCGCACGTCGAGGTCGCGCTGGTGCCGGTGCGCCTGGGCCCACGTCGGCTCCGCGGGCAGCACGGGCTCCGGCAGGTCGTCGAGCAACGCCTGCGCCTCGTCCAACCGGCCGAGGGAAAGCAGGACACGCACCGACGCCTCGGCGACGTCCTCCGGCGAACTTCCCAGCTCACGCAGGGCGTCCACCGCCAGTCCGGCGAGGTGATCGAGGTGCTCCCGGTCGACGTCGGGACGCTGCGCGGCGCTGAGCACGACCTCCTGCCAGAGCAGTTCGAAGAGGTTCGGCAGGCCGTCCGTGTCGCCTGTGCCGTCTGTGCCGCCACCCGTCGCGTCCGGGTGGGAGGGGAAACGCGCGGGGTCGTTGCGGTACATCGTCCACAGCGCCGGGAGCAGGTCCACGGTGTCGCGCCGGTCCAGCGCCTCCCCCTCCAGACAACGCAGCAGGTCAATCCGGTAGCGCAGCTCCTCATCTTCACGGGAACTTCCCAGGGAATCCGACAGTTCCCCACACCTGCGCAGGTAGGGCTCTTCCCCCAGTTCACCGCGGGAATGCATACCCCGCGCAGACTCCCACTCCTGTGCGACCCACGCCACACCCTGTGTACCTTCGAGCCGACCCATGCCCCAACTATGACATGGATCGGCCTCCCCCGGCGGTAGGGTGGTCATCATGGAACTGAAGACGCACACCCGGACGCTCACCGGGTGGGGACGAACCGCGCCCACCTCGGCCGAGGTCCTCGCCACCCCTGATGTCGACATCATCTCCGCAGCCGTCGCGCAGGTCGCCGACGACAACGCCGACAAGCCCGACCACCTCAAGCGCGGCGTCATCGCCCGCGGCATGGGCCGGTCCTACGGCGACCCCGCCATGAACGGCGGTGGGCTGGTCATCGACATGCAGCAGCTCAACCGCATCCACTCCATCGACCCGGACACCGCCCTGGTCGACGTGGACGCCGGCGTGACCCTCGACCAGCTGATGAAGGCGGCCCTGCCGTCCGGCCTGTGGGTCCCGGTCCTGCCCGGCACCCGCCAGGTCACCATCGGCGGCGCCATCGGCCCGGACATCCACGGCAAGAACCACCACTCCGCCGGCTCCTTCGGCGACCACGTGGTGTCCATGGAACTGCTCGTCGCCGACGGTCGCGTGCTGCACATCGAGCCCGAGGGCTCCGCGGACGACCCGGACGGCACCCTGTTCTGGGCCACCGTGGGTGGCATGGGCCTGACCGGCATCATCCTGCGCGCCACCATCCGGATGACCAAGACCGAGACCGCCTACTTCCTGGCGGACACCGACCGGACGGACACCCTCGACGAGACCATCGCCGCGCACTCCGACGGCTCCGAGGTCAACTACACCTACTCCTCGGCGTGGTTCGACTGCATCTCCCCGGCCCCGAAGCTGGGCCGCGCCACGATCTCCCGTGGCTCCCTGGCCACCCTGGACCAGCTCAAGGAGTACGCCCCGAAGCTGGCGGCGGACCCGCTGAAGTTCAACGCCCCGCAGCTGATGACCGTGCCGGACGTCTTCCCGTCCTTCACCCTGAACAAGCTGACCCTGTCGGCCGTGGGCCTGGCGTACTACACCATGGGCGCACCAGCGAAGAACCAGATCAAGAACCTCACGCAGTTCTACCAGCCGCTGGACCTCATCGGCGAGTGGAACCGTGGCTACGGCCCGAAGGGCTTCCTGCAGTACCAGTTCGTGGTGCCGACCGAGGCCGTGGAGCCGTTCAAGGACATCATCCGCGACATCCAGAAGTCCGGCCACTACTCGGCGCTCAACGTGTTCAAGCTCTTCGGCGAGGGCAACCGTGCACCGCTGAGCTACCCGATGCCGGGCTGGAACGTGTGCGTGGACTTCCCGATCCGTCCGGGCCTGGGCGACTTCCTGGACAAGCTCGACCAGAGGGTCATGGAGTTCGGTGGCCGGCTGTACCTGGCCAAGGAGTCCCGCACGTCCGCGGAGAACTTCCACAAGATGTACCCCGGCCTGTCCGGCTGGCTGAAGACCCGTCGGGAGATCGACCCGACCGGTGTCTTCGCCTCCGACATGTCCCGCCGCCTCGAGCTGAACTAGGAGATTTCAATGATCAACGCTGTGGGTAAACCCCAGTCCATCCTGCTGCTCGGCGGCGCGTCCGACATGGGCCTGGCCGTGGTCGAGGAGTTCCTCACCCGCGGTCCGGCACGCGTGGTGCTGGCCGCACGCCCGGGCGAGGAGCTGTCCTCGGCCGTGGGACGCATGGAGTCCGCCGGTGCCTCCTCCGTGGAGACCGTCGACTTCGACGCCACCGACTTCGACTCCCACCCGGGGGTCTTCGACGAGATCTGGGCCGGTGGGGACATCGACCTGGCCGTGGTGGCCTTCGGTGTGCTCGGCGACAACGAGGTGCAGTGGAACGACCAGAAGCAGGCCGTGCTGGCCGCGCAGGTCAACTACACCGGCGCGGTGTCGGTGGGCGTGCTGCTGTCCAACCACATGAAGGCGCAGGGCCACGGTCAGATCGTGGTGTTCTCCTCCGTCGCCGGTGAGATGGTGCGCCGTTCGAACTTCGTCTACGGCTCCACCAAGGCCGGGGTGGACGGTTTCTACCGCATGCTCGACGAGGCGCTGCGTGGCACCGGGGTGAAGGTGCTGACCGTGCGCCCGGGCCAGGTGCGCACGAACATGACCGCCGCCTTGGACGACGCCCCGCTGACGGTCGACAAGACCGACGCCGCCAAGGCCGTCGCCGCGGGTGTGGACGGTGGCAAGCCGGTGATCTGGATCCACCCGCTGTTCCGTCCGATCATGATGATCCTGAAGAACCTGCCGCAGGCAGTGGTGCGCCGACTGCCGCTGTAGAGCGCGCAGCACGGCATGGCGTCGGGCGGCTCAACTTGATGTCGATGGCGCCCGACATCAATGTGCCGGCCCTACCCGGTCGTCAGAATGATCCACGGGGTCACCGAGATCATTCCGGGCCCGCCTGAGCGCTACCCCACGAACGGGTAGTCGGTGTACCCGTGGGCACCGCCCACGTAGAACGTCGAGGAGTCCGGCTCGTTGAGCTCCAGGCCGTCCTTCCAGCGCCGGACGAGGTCCGGGTTGGCGATGAGCTGACGGCCCACAACCGCCGCATCCGCCAGGTCGTCCTCGACGATGTGGCGTGCCTCGTCGAACTGGGTCACCTGTCCGAACCCGCTGTTGAGCAGGAACGCCCCGCCGAAACGCGCGCGCAGCTCAGCGACCAGGTCACCGTCGATGTCGGCGTGCAGCACCGACAGGTAGGCGATCCCCACGTCGCGGATGCCCTCGAGCAGGGCACCGTAGGTGGCCAGGACGTCCTCCCGGTCGTCCTCCGGCACGCCCTGCACACCGTGCTCCGGGGAGATGCGCAGCGCCGTACGGTCCGCGCCGATCTCCTCGGCGACCGCACGCACGACCTCCACGGTCAGTCGCGCCCGGTTCTCCGGCGACCCGCCGTAAGCGTCCTCCCGGTGGTTCGAGGACGCGGCGGTGAACTCGTGCAGCAGGTAGCCGTTCGCGCCGTGGATCTCCACGGCGTCGACGCCGGCGTCCACCGCGCGACGTGCACCGTCCACGAACTCCTGGATGATGCGCGGGATCTCGTCGGTGGCCAGGGCGCGCGGCACCACACCGTCGAGCTTGCCGGAGAAACCGCGGACCGGACCACCGGTGCCAAGTGCGCTCGGTGCCTCCGGCTCGCCGCCGCGCAGCAGGTCAGGGTGGGACGTGCGCCCGCCGTGCATGATCTGCATGACCAGGGTGCCGCCATCGGCGTGGACGGCGTCGGCCACCCGGGCCCACCCGTCGCGGTGCTCGTCGGTGGCGATGCCGGCCTGACCGGGGAAGGAGCGGTTACTGAAGGCGGGGAAGGTGCCCTCGGTGAGCACCAGTCCCGCGCTGGCACGCTGGCGGTAGTACTCCACGTGCAGGTCGGTGGGGTTGCCGTCCTCCCCGGCACGCTGGCGGGTCAGCGCGGCCATGGTCACCCGGTTGTTCAGGTGCAGTGCGCCGGCGTCCAGCGGGTCGAAGAGGGAGTTCACGGTGGTTTCAGTTGCGGTCGTTGCAGTCGTTGATGTCGAAGTCACGTCCGGTCAACCTGGTGTGCGGCGGCGGTATTCCCGGATGATCCCGGACACACCCCTTGCCGGATACCCCATAGGGGTATACAGTCGAAGATGTCAGAAACATTGAAGGCAAGGAGAACACCATGGCCACCGTCACCAAGAACTACACCGTCGAAGGCATGACCTGCGGTCACTGCAAGGCCTCCGTGGAGGAGGAGGTCGGCGACATCGCCGGCGTCACCTCCGTCGAGGTCGACCTGCCCACCGGCGCGGTCAGCGTCACCGGCGAGGACGTGACGGACGACGCGGTCGCCGCCGCCGTCGCCGAGGCCGGCTACACCGTGAAGGCATAGCCATGACCACCCCAGTCGAGAACCACCCAGTCCAGACCACGCCAGTCGACGTGATCCACCTCGACCTCGGCGTGACCGGCATGACCTGCACATCCTGCTCGGGTCGGGTGGAACGCAAGCTCAACAAACTCGACGGGGTGGACGCCACGGTCAACTTCGCCACCGAATCCGCCTCCGTCGACTACGACCCGTCCAAGGCCGACACCACCACACTCATCGACACGGTGCGCGGCGCCGGCTACGACGCCTTCGCCATGAACGACGAGGGCAGTGCGGACGCCGGTGCCGACGACAGTGACGGCCCCGGCGGTGGCGGGTCCGCCGACCGCACCGAGGCCGCGGACCTGAAGAAGCGCACGATCGTCTCGGCGCTGATCACCGTGCCCGTCGTCCTGCTCAGCATGGTGCCGGCACTGCAGTTCGACAACTGGCAGTGGGCGGTGCTCACCATGGTCACGCCCGTCTACTTCTGGGGCGGCGCCCCCTTCCACCGCGCCACCCTGGTAAACCTGCGCCACGGCGCATTCACCATGGACACCCTGGTCAGCCTGGGCACCACGGCCGCCTACCTGTGGTCGCTGTGGGCGCTGTTCCTCGGCAACGCCGGCATGCCCGGCATGACCATGCAGATGCACCTGCTGCCCTCGGACTCCACGATGGACGAGATCTACCTCGAGTCCGTCGCCGTGGTCATCACGTTCCTGCTGCTCGGACGCTGGTTCGAGACCCGGGCGAAGGGGCGTTCCTCCGAGGCGCTGCGCTCCCTGCTGAACATGGGGGCTAAGGACGCCACGGTGCTGCGCGACGGCGCCGAGGTCCGCGTCAACGTCAAGGAGCTCGCGGTCGGTGACCTGGTCGTGGTGCGCCCCGGCGAGAAGATCGCGGCGGACGGTGTCGTCACCGACGGCACATCGGCGGTGGACGAGTCGATGCTCACCGGCGAGTCCGTGCCGGTGGAGGCCACCGTCGGCTCCACCGTCACCGGCGCCACGATCAACACCTCCGGTCGCCTGCTCGTCAAGGTCACCCGCCTCGGTGAGGACAGCACGCTGTCGCAGATGGCGAAGCTGGTCACCGACGCACAGTCCAAGAAGGCCCCGGTGCAGCGCCTGGTCGACCGGATCTCGCAGGTCTTCGTGCCGGCGGTGATTCTCATCGCCGTGGCAACGCTGATCGTGCACATCGCACTCGGCCACGGTGTGGCCACGGCGTTCACCGCCGCGGTGGCGGTGCTGATCATCGCCTGCCCCTGCGCCCTCGGACTGGCCACACCCACCGCCCTGCTGGTGGGCACCGGACGCGGCGCTCAGCTCGGGCTGCTGATCAAGGGCCCGGAGGTGCTGGAGTCGACCCGGCGCGTGGACACGGTGGTGATGGACAAGACGGGCACGGTCACCTCCGGTGTCATGTCGGTCTCCGACGTCACCACCACCGGTGCCAACGGCACGACGGACGTGCTCGCCGCGGCGGCTGCGGTGGAGTCCGGTTCGGAGCACCCGATCGCCCGCGCGATCGTCCGTGCGGCCGAGCAGGCCGTGCAGGACGGTGAGATCGCGGAGGTCCCGTCCGTCACGGACTTCGCCACCACCGCCGGCCACGGCGTGACCGGCACGGTGGACGGTTCGACGGTCACCGTCGCCCGTCCGTCCGACGCCCTGCCCGACGAACTGCGTCTCGCCGTGGAGCGGGCGCAGCAGGACGGCGGCACGCCCGTCGTCGTCAAGATCGACGGCACCGTCGTCGGCGTCGTCACCGTGCGCGACACGGTGAAGCCGACCTCCGCCGAGGCTGTCGCCGGACTCAAGGAGCTCGGTCTCACCCCGGTGCTGCTCACCGGCGACAACGAGGGGGCGGCGAAGGCCGTCGCCGCGGAGGTCGGCATCGACCCGGACAACGTCATCTCCGGGGTCATGCCCGACGAGAAGGTCCGGCACATCGAGAGGCTGCAGGCCGAGGGACGCAACGTCGCCATGGTCGGTGACGGGGTCAACGACGCCGCCGCCCTGGCGGTCGCCGAACTGGGCCTGGCGATGGGCGCGGGCACGGACGTGGCGATCGAGGCGTCCGACATCACCCTGATGAACAACGACCTGCGCTCCGCGGTCGACGCGATCCGCCTGTCGCGGCGCACCCTGCGCACGATCCGCGGGAACCTGTTCTGGGCGTTCGCCTACAACGTGGCGTTGATCCCCGTCGCCGCCTTCGGGTTGCTCAACCCGATGCTCGCCGGGGTGGCGATGGCGTTCTCCTCGGTCTTCGTGGTCTCCAACTCGCTGCGGCTGCGCGGCTTCCACTCCAGCCTCGCCAGCTGAGCGGGCCTCACACCAGCGGGTTTCCCTCGGGAACCTCCCCGCAGGTGCCGGTCGGCTCCACGCCGTCGAAACGGGCGTTGACCCACGGCACCATCTGCGCGGCCCAGGCGACACCGCCGGGGCCGTGCCCGCCGAGGGGCAGCTCACGGTAGTCGACCACCGTGCCGTCGTCGCAGTACTGCCGGGCGAGTGAGCGGGTATCGCCGAGGAGCATCACCCCGTCGCCGTCACCGAGCTCGGGGTGCGGCGGGGTGTCCTCCGCCTCCCCGCCGCCGGCCTGCACCAGCAGCTGGGGGAACGCCGGGGTGTCGCGCAGACCCATGTTGGTGTCGTCGAGCAGGTGGCGGACCTCGGGGATGGCGTCGGGGTCGGGGTACTCGGGCAGGATCATCTCGTCCCAGCGCAGGTGCTCGTAGGAGTCGGACGCCTCGCCGATGGCCACCCGGTCCAGGTCCTCGAAGACCTCGCGCCCGAGGTCCGTGAGGTAGGGCTCCATGTCCACGTCGTAGGCGCGTGCCAGTCCCACCATCGCCATGCCGACCACGCCGGACCAGCCGCTGCCCTCCCCGGCGTAGCGCAGGTTGTGCTCGGGACGCACCATCGTGCCGCCCTGGGCCACGCCCACGATGTTCTCCGCGACGTCCGGGGCGTAGTCCTGCGCCATGATCGCCGCCCAGCCTGCACCGATGGACCCCCCGGAGTAGCCGGTGAGCGCCAGCGGGGCGTCGGCGGCGACCTCGGCGTCCGGCGTGCGGTACGCCGCGCGCATCCCGTCGAGGATGATCTGCCCGTACTCCGGGCCGGCTGCGAAGATGCCGCGTTCCCCCTGGATGTCGGGCATGACCACGGTGTGCCCGGCGGCGAGCAGCGGTGCGATGAAGGCGATCTCGGCAAGGACGATCACCCCGCCCTCGCCCACCGTGCCCGACAGCACACGCGACGGCCCGTCGGACGGACGCATCGAATCGTAGAAGCTGGCGTACATGACCGTGTCGCCGGACGGTTCGACGGACGCCGGCGGGTGGATCACGCTGGTCACCGCGGCGGCGGGGTCGCCGAGGGTGTCGGTGGTGCGGTACTGCACCTGCGTGACCTGCAAGGGGGCGTCGAACTCCTCCGTGGTGGCCGGGACGGTGCGCTGCTTCAGCGGGGCACCGGGCGCGTACGCCGCGCCAGCTGTGGCGGCATCCGGCAGGTTGAAGAAGGACGCGTCGTCCTGCACCGTGGGGATCTCCGCCGGTGCAGTGACCGGGGCCCTGACCGGCGCGTCCTGCTGGGCGGTGCCGGCGCACGCCGGCGCGGCGGTCATCCCCAGGGCGAGGACGAGCAGCGCCCCGAGCGTCCTACGCATCCCCGTCAGCCCCGCACCACGACGCCGACGAGAACCTGCGCCACGATCTTGTCCGCGAGCCCGCGAACCTCCGCCGGATCCTGCCCCTCCCGCAGATGGAACCACATCGCCGTGCTGTTCAGGCTGCTCAGCAGCACACGGGTGACCAGCCGCGAGTCCTCCGCGCGCAATGAACCATCTGCCACACCCTCCTCGACGACCCGGCGAAACATCAACTCATACTCCTCGCGTAGTCCGTTCAACGTGCCGAGCAGATCACGCTGGCGTTCCTTCAACGCGGCGAATCGCTGACCGGGGACTCCCTGGTGAATGGCGTTGTGGTAGCCAAGGTGCTCCATGAGGTTCACCAAGTGGGCCACACACATCGCCGTCAAACGCTCCCCGCCGGTCCCGGGTGTGGCGGCGTAAGGCTCCACGGTGCGACGGACGTCGCGCATCCCGTTCTCGTAGACGGCGAGGTAGATGTCGAACTTGGAGCGGAAGTAGTAGTACACCCGGCCCTTGGTCGCACCGATCTCGTCGGCGATGTCGTCGATCGTCGCCCGGTCGAAACCTTTGCTCTCGAAGACGTCCGCAGCGGCGTCGAGGATCTCGCGCCGCGAAGAGTCGTGGGCGACGGAGTCGACGCCGAAGGTGTCCGAAGTCATAATGGTTTCCACCCTATACGTTCCCTGAGCCGCTCACCCCTCTAATTCGAGGAGCCCCGCCGCACCCATGCCGCCGCCGATGCACATGGTCACGACCACGTACCGCGCTCCGCGCCGACGGCCCTCACGCAGGACATGTCCCACCATGCGCGCACCGCTCATGCCGTAGGGGTGACCGATGGCGATGGCCCCGCCGTTGACGTTGTACTTCCCCGGGTCAATGCCCAGCCGGTCACGGCAGTACACCGCCTGGGACGCGAAAGCCTCGTTGAGCTCCCACAGGTCGATGTCGTCAACGCTGAGCCCGTGCTGCTCGAGCAGCCTGGGGACGGCGAACACGGGGCCGATGCCCATCTCGTCGGGTTCACAGCCTGCGACGGCGATGCCACGGTAGGTGCCCAAGGGCTCCAGCCCGCGGCGCGCCGCCTCGTCCTTCTCCATGAGCACCACCGCGGCCGCACCGTCCGAGAGTTGGGAGGCGTTGCCCGCCGAGATGGTGGCAGCGTGGCCGTCGCGGTCAGGGAGCACCGCCTTGAGCTTCGCCAGGCCCTCGGCCGTGGTGGTGGGCCGGTTGCCTTCGTCGAGGGAAAGCCCGCCAGCGGGCACGATCTCCTCGTCGAAGATGCCAGCCTCCTGGGCGGCGGCGGTCCGACGCTGCGACTCCAGCGCGTACTCGTCCTGTTCCTCCCGGGAGACCCCGAACCGCTCCGCGACATTCTCGGCGGTTTCGAGCATGGAGATGTAGACGTCGTGACCGTTCTCCCGGAGCCACGGGTCGACCGCACGGTAGGTGTTGCGGTGCTCGTTCTGCACCAGGCTGATCGACTCCACCCCACCACCGACGGCGACCTGCAGACCGTCGACCATGATTTCCTTGGCAGCAGTAGCTACCGCCATCAGGCCGGACGCACACTGCCGATCTACGGTCATCCCAGGCACCGTTACCGGTAGCCCGGCACGCAAGGCGGCCTGACGTGCGACGTTGTACCCGGTGGATCCCTCCTGCATCGCGCAGCCGAGGATGACCTCCTCGACGTCCGACGGATCGAGACCGGCACGCTCCACCGCCTCGGCGATCGCCAGCCCCGCGAGCTCCTGGCCCTGGGTGTCGTGGAAGGCGCCCTTATAGGCACGGCCGATGGGGGTTCGGGCGGTCGAGACCACCACTGCTTCTCTCATGGTCTAGTTCTCCTGGATATCGGTGTTCTCGGGGCTGTACATGGCGACGGACATGGTGGACGTCAGCCCGCCGTCGAGCGGAATGGTGGTGCCGGTGATGAAGGAACTCGCTGGTGCGAGGAGGAACGTCGCCAGGGCAGTGATGTCCTCCGCCCGGCCGATCCTGCCGAGCGGATTGGCGTTGCGCATCTCCTCGCCGTGGTCGTCGAGCACCCACTTCATCATCTTCGTGGGGAAGGGGCCCGGCGCGATGGAGTTCACCAGAATTGACGGCGCCAGCGTTGCCGCCATGTGTTTGGTGAGGTGATGCACAGCGGCCTTGGACGCGGAGTAGGCGTAGTTCTCGTAATTCGGTACGGCGAGGCCATCGATCGACCCGATGTTGATGATGCGCGAGGGGCCCTTTCTGCTGGCCTCCAGTAGCGGACGCAGCTGCTGCGCAAGCAAAAATGGGGCCTTGACGTTCACGCCCATGACCTTGTCCCAGGCGTGGGCCGGAAAGTCATCGAAGGGGGCACCCCACGTGGCACCAGCATTGTTGACCAAACCGTCGAGGTGATCGGTGATGCTGGCGACCTGCTCGGCGAGGTCGCGGCACCCGTCCTCGGTAGAGATGTCCGCGGCGATGGCGTGGACGTCGCCGAAATCGCCGAGGGCCTGCCCCGCCTCCTCCGCAGCGTCCGCCTTACGGGTGGATATCAGGACGGTCGCACCGGCGAGCAGCAGTCCTTCCGCGAGCATCCTGCCGATGCCGCGTGCACCACCGGTGACCAGGATGGTCCGGTCGGAGATGTCGAAGAGCTCGGAGGCGGTCATGACGCCAATCCCTCCGTCCCAGCGGCGCCGACGGACACTGCGGCGAGCCGTGCGGAGCGCAGCGCCGGACGCCGAACCTTCCCTGCGTCGTCACGAAGCTGTTCACCGACGGTCTCGAATGTCCGCGGGACCTTGTTACGTGACAACCGGGACGTCAGGAACCCGAGCAGCTGCTCGTCATCGATCCGTGTCCCCGTGGTGTTCATGATGGCGTGCAGCCGGTTGCCCGCGCGGTCATCGGGCAAGCCGATAACCACGGCAGTCAGCACGTCCGGGTGCTCCATCATGGCCGCCTCAACCTCGGCGGGGTAGATGTTCACTCCACCGACGGTGACCATGTCGGACCGCCTGTCGTGCAGGTACAAGTATCCGTCCTCATCGAAGTGCCCGACGTCGCCCAGGGACGACCAACCGTTGTGCGTCCTCGGTTCCGCACCGATGTAGCGGTACGTCGCCGGCATGCCGTCCTCGGGACGCATGTACACTTCGCCGGGCACTCCGGGGTCCTGGATCTGGTTGCCGTCGTCGTCCAGCAGGACCATTCGACCCCAGGTCACCTGCCCGATTGACCCAGGATGGTTGAGCCATTCGTCACCACGGATCGTGCATCCAGCCTCCGCCTCGGTACCAGCGTAGAGTTCCCAGAGGCGCTCGGCACCGAGCCACTCGATCCACTCCCGCTTCAGCCAGGCCGGGCACGGCTCGGCACAGTGCCAGAATGACCTCACCGACGACAGCGAGTAGGACTCGCGGATGTCCACGGGCAAGGCGAGGATACGGCGCATCATGGTCGGGACCAGGTAGATCCAGGTGGCGGCGAACCGGTCACTCTCCGCCAGCGTCCCCTCGGCGTCGAACCGATCCAGCAGGCAGACGGTTCCACCGCGGAAGACCGTGCACAGTGTCACGCTCAATGGGGCGTTGTGGAACAGCGGGGCGGTGATCAACGATCGCTCGCGCGGTCCGACTCCCCAGAAGGTCTGGTCGGCCTCCGCGGTCACCGCCTCGCGACCGGACATGATGATCTTCGGACGCCCGGTGGAGCCTCCGGAGACCGGGGCCTTCCAGGACTTCGCGGTCTGCGCCTCAACTGCCTCTGCCGACCATGCCGTGGACAGTTCGGCAAGGGTGGCAACTGCACTGGCCCCGGCGAGAGCTCCCGCTCCTTCGGGAACGATGACCGCAGCCGGTTCCCCGAGGTCGAGAATTGCGGACAGCTCATGCGCTGTCATCCTCGGTGAGAGCACCTGTGGGCTAGCCCCGGCCTTGTAGCAGGCGAACACTGCGAGAATGAGGTCAGTGGAGTTCGGCAGAAGGATAGAGACGATACGTCCCGGTTCCGCCCCGCGTGCTGTGAGGCCACGGGCAGCCCGGTTGCTCCCCTCCTCCAGCTCTTGCCAGGTAAGCGAGCGTCCGCCCGCCTCCACCACGACCGTGTCGGGCATTTCCGCGGCGTAGAAGCCGGGGATCGCCGACAGCGGAAAGCCGAGCTCGGGTTCTCTGGTCATGTCACTCATTTGTCCTCCTCGAGGATCTCGCCGTCACGGACGAGCCGATCGTTCACGTCCGCCTGCCGGAACGTCGTCCCGGTCTTCGCCGCCTGGGCGGCCTCCTTTGCCATCACCTGGTCCTCCTTCTTCAGGGCCCGTCCGAGTGCGATAGACAGCAGGCCACCGACTATGGAGACTCCGATGATGATCCAGAACCCGGTGGTCGGAGTACCCGACGCGGTCTCCGCCAGACCAAAGACGTAGGGTCCGACGAATCCTCCGGTGAGCCCGACGGTGTTGATGAACGCCAGGCCGGCCGCTGCCATGAGGCCGGTCATCCGCGGCATCGCCACAGACCAGAAAAGCGGGAGAGTTCCGATGAACAGAAAGCCGAGAACACCGATCAGGATGATCCGAAGCACGGGCGAGGAGGTCATTAGAAATGCCGCTGCGGCGACGGCACAGCCAATGGCGAGGATTCCGATGATGGCGGACTCGTTGGTGTATCGCTTCGCGATTCGGGGAATCACGAGGACACCCACCGTGCCACCGATTCCAGTAACTCCACTGAGTAGACCGATGGTGAAGCTGCTGCTGATGTTCATCTCCTCGATGATGGAGGGGACGTTGAAAGTCACACCGTTGTTCGTGACCTGATTGAGGAAGTAGATGAGCCCCACGAGCAGGATGAACGGGCGCCCGAAGGCGACTTTGAAATTGCCTCTGAGCGAATGCCGTTCATGCGCCTCATCACCGCCGGTCGCCGCCTCCGTGAGAGCATCGGCCTCCTCCTGACTCAGCCAGTCCGCTTTCTGAGGCTTGTCCGGCAGCATGAACAGGACGACTAGCCCCACGAGGATGGTCAGCAGGCCCTCGACGAGGAACATCCACTGCCAACCATGGAGCCCCGCCGTGTCCTGCATACCCATCAGGGCACCGCCCAAGGGAGCTCCGAAGAACATCCCAAGGGTAGCGGCAAGATAGGTGTACCCGATTGCGGTCGCGCGGTCCTTCTGCGCGAACCACTGCGTGATCATGAACATCATCGCCGGGAACAGACCCGCCTCAGCCGCACCAAGGAGCATGCGCAAGAGGTAGAAGGTGAAGTCGTTGGTCACGAACATCATCAGTGCGGTGACCGTTCCCCAGCTCGCCGCGATGCGGAAGATCCACCGACGAGGCCCGACGCGGTACATGATGAGGTTGCTGGGAACCTCGAGGAAAGCGTAGGTGATGAAGAACAGTCCGGCTCCCAGACCGAATGCGGCGACACTGATGCCGACATCCGCCTGCAGGTGCGTCTTCGCCATCGCGATATTGGTGCGGTCCACATAGGACATGAAGTAGGCGAGGCACAGGATGGGCAGCAGCCGGAGCATAGCCTTCCTCGTGGCCAGTGCGTGGATGCCACCAGTGGACTTGTCGCCTCGGCTGGGCTCTCGGACTGCCGGAGGATTCTTGATCGACATCGTGCTCACCTCCCCAGTCCGACGGCTGCGCCTGCGGTCACGGAGCCCGAAGCTTCCTTGGCCAACTGCACATACAGTGCCGTCTGGTCGAATGCGGACCCGAGGGTGTGCGGGTCCCCGAGATCGGAGATCCTGTCCCAGTTGGCAGCAACGCCTTCGGCCGTGCACTCCTCCGCTGGCAGGGCCACCGGCTCTGCCTCGACCATGCGGGAGACCGCGAAGACACCGGCACCGGCACCAAGGATCACCCCGGTCGGGGCGTCCGGCGAGACGAGGAAAACGGCACCGGGAGCGACCGTCTCTGGGCCGAGCTGCGCTGCAGCGTCCTCCTCGATCAAGCCCGCTGTCATCCGGGTTGCGGCGGTAGGAGCGAGCGCGTTGACCCGGATTCCCTTTCGCTCTCCCTCGATGGCCAGGACGTTGGCGAGTCCGACGAGTGCGGACTTCGCCGCACCGTAGTTCGCCTGGCCGAAGTTCCCGTAGATTCCGGAAGCCGAGGTTGTCATCAGGATGCGCCCGTAGCCCTGCTTGACCATGTGCGGCCAGGCGGCCTTCGTGCAGTTCACGGAACCCATGAGGTGAACATCAACGACCTTGCGGAAATCGTCGAGGTCCATCTTCGCGAACGTCTTGTCGCGCAAGATGCCAGCGTTGTTGACGAGGATGTCGACCCGGCCCCATCGCTGTACGGCCTCGTCGACCATCGCGGCGGCCGCCGTCGCATCCGAGACATCAGCGGACGAGGCGACGGCCTCTCCTCCGGCTGCGGCGATCTCGGCGACGACTGCGTCGGCGGCACCGAGGTCGTTGACCACGACCTTGACTCCCCGGGACGCCAGGTCGAGGGCATGGGACCTGCCCAGACCTCCGCCGGCACCGGTGATCACGGCTACTTGTCCTTCAACGTTCACGGTTGCTCCTTATCGCGTTTACCTGCAGTACTCCCGAGTATTATGTGTCACAGGTCTCATATATGTCAAGGAGATTATCTACCTCACAAAATCTCTTTGCGGGCGACCTGCGGGAGGTCCAGCAACCGGCCAAGGTGGTTTATGGGAGTAGAAAGATGCTGATTGCATTGCACCCCCTTCACCCCCGAACCCATGCCTGACCTGCGGCACAAGAGAACACTGGAGGGGGCGCGGGGCACCCCGGGTGACCGTGCACGAACACTCACCTCATATCCGGAGGAGCACCAGTCATGACCGCTTTGATCGCGAGCTACGCCCGCACCCCGTTCACCAAGTTCACGGGGCAGCCCCACGACCTTCTCGCCGACCAGCCCGCCACCGCGTTGGGCTCGCACGCCGCGAAGGCCGCGATCGAACGCGCCGGCATCACCCCCGACCAGATCGACCAGGTGGTCTTCGGGCAGGTCATGCAAGCCGGCGCGGGCGAGAACCCCGCCCGCCAGACCGCCGCCGGGGCAGGCGTGCCGAAGACGGTCCCCGCCATCACCCTGAACGCCGTCTGCCTGTCCGGCCTCGAGGCCGTCGCCCAGGCCGCACGCCTGATCAACGCCGGCGAGGCGGAGATCGTCCTGGCCGGTGGCCAGGAGTCGCACTCCCAGGTGCCGCACGTGATCAACCTGCGTGCCTCAGCCGGACGCGGCGACGCCACCCTCGTGGACCTCATCGACCTCGACGGCCTGCAGGACATGTTCTACAACATCAACATGGTCCAGCTCACCGAGCAGGGCAACAAGGAACTCGGCGTCTCCCGTGAGGAACAGGACGCCTACACCGTGGAGTCGCAGCGCCGTGTGGCCGAGTTCGCCGACTGGCGCAACGAGGAGATCGCGCCCTTCCCCGGCGCCGCGAAGGACGGCGGCGACCTGGCCTCGGACAACAGCGGTCACGCGGGGACCACCATGGAGGGCCTGGCGAAGCTGCGCCCGCTGCTCGGTGGCGAGAAGGACACCATCACCCCCGGGAACACCGGTCCGCTGGCCAACGGTGCCGGCGCACTCGTGATCGTCAGCGAGGAGGCCGCCGAGAAGTACGGCATGACCCCGATCGCCCGCATCGAGGCGACCGCCTTCGTCGCCGGCCCCGAGGACAACACCTACCTGCACTCCCAGCCGTCCCACGCCATCTCCGCCGCCCTGGAGAAGATCGGCGCCACCCCGGACGAGCTCGTCGCCGCCGAGATCAACGAGCCCTTCGCCCTCGTCGGCCTGCAGTCGGCCCGTGACCTGGGCCTGGCCCCCGAGGTCGTGAACCCGCACGGTGGTGCGCTCGGCCTGGGCCACCCGCTGGGCGCCACCGGCGCCCGCATCATCGGCACCCTCGCCCGCGAGCTTAAGGACGCCGGCCCCGGCTCCCTCGGTGCCGCCGCGGCCTGCGGTGGCGGCGGTCAGGGCAGCGCCGTGCTGCTGCGCGCGCTCTGACTTGAGCGTCCTGAGACGGCACCCGCCTCCTAACCGCGCAGTTCCTCGAGCAGCGGAGCGTACATCCGCGCCTTGATCGTCGCCAGGGTGTCCCCCGCCTTGCCCGTCTGCGCGGCGGCGAGGTCCACGGCGGTGGGCAGCACGTCCTGTTCGTCGACGGCGCGGTCGACCACTCCGGACGCCGCGGCGCCCACCCCGCCGAAACGCTCGGAGGTGACCATGGCCCGGTGTGCGACCTGGCGGTCCAGCCGCTCGCGCACCAGCGACGACATACCGTCGGTGAAGGGGATGCCGATGTCTGCCTCCGGCAGGCACCAGAACCCACGGTCGGCACGCATGACCCGCAGGTCGTGGGCCAGGGTGAGCATCGCGCCGGCGGCGTAGGCGTGCCCCTGCACGGCGGCGACGGTGACCACCGGCAGCGACAGGATCCGGGCGTAGAGGGCCTCCACGCTGTCGAGGTAGTCGGCGCGCTGGTCCTGGTGGTCCTCGAGCCACTCCAGGTCCAGGCCGTTGGAGAAGAACTTGCCGGTGGCGGTGGTGACCAGGGCACGGGGCCCGGTGGCGGCGCCCACCTCGTCGAGCAGGGCGGTGACCTCCTCGACCCAGCTCGGGTGGAAGCGGTTCTCGGTGTCGCCGAGGTCGAGGACGAAGACGTCGTCGCGGCGGGCAAGAGTGGGCACAGTGGGCACAGTTTTCCTCACGGGTCGGCGGGCAGGTCGGCGGGCGGTGACTCCCCCAGTGTCGCAGGTGCGCTCCGCCGCCGCCCCGTCTTAACCGTGATTACCCGTGATTAACCGTGATTCGCCCGCTCGAGCAGTTCCTCGAGCTGTTCACGCGTCACCGAGCCGCCGCTCAGTCCCGCGACGCGGTCCAGGGGGATCGACGACATCAACGTCACCACGTCGACGCCTAACCCGTCCCCACCGGATTCACCGTCCCCGCCGAAGACGTTGCCCAGCGACTCCGCCACCGACGGCACCGCCAGCGCCTCGCCGAGGGTGGACTCCAACGTGAGCGGCACGCGGACCTCCTCACCCTCGAGGTCGACCTCCACGGATCCGCGCAGGTCCCGGCTGGAGGATCCCAGGTGCACCACGTATCGGCCCGGTTCCAGCACGAAGCGGTCGACCCGCACGTCCCAGTACTCCAGGTCACGGCGGTCCAGGTGGATCTCGATCTCCTCGCTCGCACCGGGTTCCAGGGTCACCGACCCGAAGCCTGCCAGCGCCCGCTCCACCCTGACCTGCGAGGAGTCCGGGACGGCGACGTAGGCCTGGACGACCTCACGTCCCGCGCGGCGTCCCGTGTTGGTCACCGTGACCGTGACGGTGATGCCGTCCCCGTCGTCGTCGGGCTGCCCGTAGACGTCGTCGTAGCGGAAGGTGGTGTAGGACAGCCCGTGGCCGAAGGGGTAGGTGACGCGCAGGTTGCGGGCGTCGTACCAGCGGTAGCCCACGAACAGGCCCTCGCTGTAGCGCACGTGGCCGTGCTCCCCGGGGAAGTCCAGGTAGGACGGGTTGTCGGCGAGCCGGGTGGGCAGCGTCTCGGTGAGTTTTCCGGAGGGGTTGACCGTCCCGGTGAGCACGTCGGCGATGGCCGCCCCGCCGCCCTGGCCGAGCAGGTTGGCGTCCAGGATGGCCGGCGCGAGGTCGCTGACCTCCCCGAGCTCCAGGGCACCGCCGTGCGACAGCACGACCACCACCCGGTCCTGTACGGCGCGCACCGCCCGCAGCAGTCCGAGCTGTTCGGCGGGCAGGCCGAGGTCGGTGCGGTCGAGCCCCTCGGTCTCCTGGTCGGGCGACAGGCCGAGGAAGACCACGGCGACGTCGGCGTTGGCGGCGTCCTCCACGGCCTCGGCGAGCAGCCCGGCGTGGCGTCCCGAGCCGTCCGTGGTGAACCCGGCGGCGTAGGTCACCGGCGCGGCGATCCGCTCCTTGAACAGCTCCAACGGCGAGTCGACCCGGGTCGGGTTCACGTGCGAGCTGCCCGCCCCCTGGTAGCGCGGCTCCGCGGCGAAGGCGCCGATGACGGCGACGGAGCCGGTCACGCCGGACGCGGCGATGGGCAGGATGTGGCGGCCGTCGGCGTCGTCGTTCTTGAGCAGGACGATGGACGCCGCGGCTGCCTCGCGGGCAAGGGCGTGGTGTGCCTCGGCGTCCACCGCGGCCCCGTCACCGCCGGACGCCTCCTGTGCCTCCTGTGCCTCCTGTGCCCGGCGCGCCCGGGCAGCCAGGCGCGCGACGCGTCCTGCGGCGGTGGTGACGACGTCCTCGTCGAGCTCACCGGCCTCGACGGCGGCGACGACCTCGTCGTCGGACGCCCCACCGTCCGAGGGCATCTGCAGGTCCAGACCCGCCGCGACGGCGGCCACCCGGCCACCGACGGCGCCCCAGTCACTGACGACGACCCCGTCGAAACCCCACTCGCCGCGAAGGACGTCGGTGAGCAGGTCGCGGCGGTGGCGCACCGGCACCCCGTTGACGGCGTTGTAGGAGCACATGACCGTCCAGGGGCGGGCGTCCTCCACGATCCTGCGGAAGACGCGCAGGTAGACCTCGCGCAGCGGCCGGGGGTCCACGTCGGAGCTGGCGCGCATCCGGTCGTGCTCCTGGTTGTTCAGCGCGAAGTGCTTCAGGCTCGCACCCACTCCCCCACCCTGCAGGCCGGTGACCCAGGCGGAGCCGAGCACGCCGGACAGGTGAGGGTCCTCGGAGTAGTACTCGAAGTTGCGCCCGCCCAGGGGCGATCGTTTGATGTTCACGCCGGGGCCGAGCAGCACCTGGACGTCCTCGGCGCGGGCCTCGGCGGCCAGGGCGGCGCCCACGCGTTCGAGGAGTTCCGGATCCCAGCTCTGGCCGAGGCCGGCCGCCGGCGGGAAGCACGTGGCCGGCACGCTGCCGGCCAGGCCCAGGTGGTCCACCCCGCCGGTCTGCTTGCGCAGGCCGTGCGGGCCGTCGGTGAGGGTGACGGAGGGGATGGTGCCCTGCGCTCCGTCCACCTCCCTGGTCTGCCAGAAGTTGCGGCCCGATCCCAGGGCGGCCCGGTCGGCGAGGGGCAGTGCTGATACGTCGGGAGCATCGGTGGTGTGGTGGCTCATGGGTCCTTTGTACGGGGAATCTTCACCGGATGTGGTGCGGGCCACTCGCCCCTCCGGGGAAATCAACATGAAGGGGCATGAAGACAGGCGAAGACACAGAGACGGCCATAATCGGAACCTTCCGCGGCGGGGTCGTCAGGGGTACAGTCTCGGCAAGACCACCCGTCCAACCAGAAACGAGTGCCATGTCCGACACACCCCGTCCCCGCCCCGTCCACCTCGTCATCATGGGCGTCAGCGGAAGCGGCAAGACAACCATCGCCGAACAGCTCGAGCTGCGCACCGGCGTCCCCTACGCCGAGGCAGACGTGTTCCACCCCGAGGCGAACAAGAAGAAGATGGGCTCCGGCCAGCCCCTCAACGACGACGACCGTTGGCCCTGGCTCCACGAACTGCGCGACTGGATGACCTCCCAGGCGGAGAAGGGCCACTCCACCATCGTGACCTGCTCGGCGTTGAAGAAGTCCTACCGTGACGTGCTCCGCGAGGCCGTCGGCGACGAGTTCTTCGTCCTGCTCGACGCCCCGGAGGACGTGCTCGCCGCGCGCATGGAGGTCCGCAAGGGCCACTTCATGCCGGCCTCGCTGCTGCGCTCGCAGCTGGACACCCTCGAGGGCCTCGCCGACGACGAGAACGGCCTCACCGTGGACGCCACCGACACCCCCGAGGCCCTCGCCGACGAGGTGCTGGCACTCAGCGCGTTGGCCACACTCGCCCACGAGGGTGGCCGACCGTGACACCCGCGGCGGACGGTCCCCTCCTGCTCGCCGCCGACGCCGCCGACGCCACAGCTTCGACCGCCGGCGAGGGCCAGCTGGTCGCCGCCGCCGTCGTCGGCATCGCCCTGATCATCGTGCTGATCGTCTGGGCGAAGCTGAACCCCTTCCTGTCGTTGATGATCGGTTCGGCGGTGCTGGCGCTCGTCGCCGGCACCCCGCTGGTCGAGGCGTTCGGCAGCTTCACCGAGGGCTTCGGCGGCACCGTCGGCGACGTCGGCGTGCTCATCGCCCTGGGTGCGGTGATCGGCCAGTTCCTGGTGAAGTCCGGCGCCGCCGACAGCATCGTCGACGCCTTCCTGGACCGCACCAGACCCGCGCTGCGCCCCTGGGTCATCGCCGGGCTGGCGATGCTGCTGGGCATCCCGCTGTTCTTCGAGGTCGGCATCGTCCTGCTGATCCCGGTGGTCATGCTGGCAGCGCGCCGGTCCCAGCTGCCGGTGATGCTGCTGGGTATCCCGGCCCTGGCCGGCCTGTCCGCCCTGCACGCCCTGGTGCCGCCGCACCCGGGCCCGCTGATCGCGGTGAACGCCCTGGGCGCGAACCTGGGCCTCACCCTGGCCCTGGGCCTGCTGGTCGCGATCCCCGTCGTGGCGATCGCCGGCCCGCTGTCGGCGAAGGTGATGGCACGGTGGGTGCCGATCGAGGCCCCGACCTCCATCTCCGGGCAGGACGTCACCGTCGTCTCCGACGAGGACCGTCCGTCCGTGGGACGCGGCCTCACCGTGGTGCTGCTGCCGGTGGTCATGATGCTCTCGCGCACCGTGGTCGAGTCGCTGCAGGTCTCCGAGGATTCCGTGGTCTACAAGACCTTCGAGTTCCTCGGCGAGCCGATCGTGGCCCTGCTCGCCACCGTGCTGGTGGCGATGTTCTTCCTCGGCTTCGGTGTGGGACGCACCCGCCAGGAGGTCTCCGACCAGGTCGGCGGCGCCTTCGGCCCGATCGCCGGGGTGATCCTCATCGTCGGTGCCGGCGGCGGATTCAAGCAGACCCTGGTCAACACCGGGGTCGCCGACGTGGTCGGCCAGTGGGTGCAGGCCGCCCCGGTCTCCCCGCTGATCGCCGGCTGGCTGGTCGCGGTGTTCATCCGCCTGGCCACGGGTTCGGCGACGGTGGCCACCGTCACCGCGGCCGGGATCATGGCACCGGTCGCCGCCGGCATGGGCTCCACCGAGGTCGCCCTGCTGGTCCTGGCCGTCGGCGCGGGTTCGGTGTTCTTCTCCCACGTCAACGACGCCGGCTTCTGGCTCGTCAAGGAGTACTTCGGCATGACCGTGCCGCAGACGCTGAAGACCTGGTCGTTGATGGAGACGATCCTCTCCGTGGTCGCCCTGGCCGTGGTGATGCTGGTCCACCTGATCATCTGACCGGTCGTCAGAACCGTCCCGTCGCACGCTCCCCTCGCGGGGCCACCCCTCCGGGTGGCCCCGCTTTGTGCTGTTCAAGATGCAGGTAGGGTCGTGGGACTTTGGAACGACAGATGGGAGTACGAACCATGACCGACCAACTCACGTTCACCAACCCCGTCACCCGCCACCCCAGGATCGAGCCGCCGAAGCAGCATCAGCCCGAACCCGGACTGGACGCCGACCTCGTCCCCGCCGCCGACATCGGCGCCACGGGCTACCGCGGCACCGGACGCCTGGAGGGCCGTAAGGCGCTGGTCACCGGCGCCGACTCCGGCATCGGTGCGGCCACCGCCGTCGCCTTCGCCCGCGAGGGTGCCGACGTCGCCCTGGCGTACCTCCCCGAGGAGGAGCAGGACGCCCGGCGCGTCGCCGACCTCGTCGAGGCCGAGGGGCGTCGCGCCGTCCTGCTGCCCGGCGACCTGGGCGACAAGGCGTACTGCACCGACCTCGTGGAACAGGCCGTGGCCGGCCTCGGCGGGCTGGACGCCCTGGTGAACAACGCCGGACGCCAGATCACCGTGCCCTCCTTCGAGGAGGTCACCGACGAGCAGTGGACGAGGACGTACGACGTGAACGTCCACGCCATGGTCCGGGTGACCAGGGCGGCGCTGCCGCACCTCGGGCCCGGGGCGACGATCGTGAACTCCACGTCGATCCAGGCCTACGACCCCTCGGACCACATCATGGACTACGCCTCGACCAAGGCGGCGATCAACAACCTCACCAAGAGTCTGGCCACCCAGCTGGCCCCGAAGGGGATCCGCGTCAACGCCGTGGCCCCGGGGCCGGTGTGGACGCCGCTGCAGGTCTCCGACGGCCAGCCGCAGGACGCGTTGCCGGGCTTCGGCCACGGCACCCCGCTGGGACGCTCCGGCCAACCGGTCGAGCTCGCACCCGCCTACGTGTTCCTGACCTCGCAGGAGTCCAGTTACGTGGTCGGTTCCACCATCCACGTCAACGGCGGACAGATGACCCCGTGACGCACAACCACACGAAAGGACCCGAACGATGAAACTCGACACAGTCCGCGGCCTCAGCGATGCGCAGGGCCCCTTCGCGACCCTCTACCTGGAGGGACGTGCCGCCTCCGAGGACGCGGCGAATGAACTACGCCTGCGGTGGGACGCCCAGCGTTCCTCGCTCGCCGACGACGGTGCCGGAGAGGAGACGCTCGCCGCGATCGACGACGCCCTGTCCACCCCCGACGCCACCGAGGTGCAGACCGACGGTCGCGTGATCGTCGCACACCCGGGCGGTGTCCTGCTCGACGAGGCGTGGGACGCCCGCGCCGGCACCGGCGACGACTCCGCCTTCGGCGACATCCCCGAACTGTCCGCCTACGTGCGTGAACGTGCACGCGCGGTGCGCGTCCTGCTCGCCGTCGTCGACCAGACGGGTGCCGTGGTCCGGCGCCTCGTGGCCACCGAGGACCGCAACCTCGACGAGAGCGGTCACGACGTCGTCGACGCCAGCAGCGACGAGCCCGTCCGCAAGCCCCGGCAAGGGGCGTTGTCACACAACCAGATCCAGCGCCGCGCCGACGAGGCCGTCAAGCAGAACGCCCGTGGCGTCGCCGACCACCTGGAGGCCACGGCACGCGCCTGGCGTCCGGACGTCCTGGTGCTGGCCGGTGAGACGCAGGGGCGCGCCGCCGTACGCGGCGAACTGGGCACCGAATTCGCCGCGACCGTGCAGGAGACCGACGAGGGCGGACTCACCGAGGCGTCCGGCGACAACGCCGGCGAGGCCCTCGACCGTGCCGTCGGCACCATCGCCAGCGACGTCGCCGCAGGCCACGCCCTGGCACAGACCGAACGTTTCGAGGAGGCACGGGCCCGCGGCCGCACCGCCGAGGGCGTGCACGCCGTGCTCCAGGCCGCAGGCATGGGCGCGGTGGAGACACTGCTGCTCAACTACGACGTCCCGACCACCGGGGAGAGCGAGATCGTGGTCAGCTGCGCGCAGGTCGACGCCGACGCCGCCCTGATCGACGCGGAGGTCACCGACGGCATCGCCGCCGTCCTGCGCTTCGAGGCACCCGAGGAACTGGGAAGCTCGGAGTTGAACGGATGACCCAGGACGAGCCGGGCTTCGTCACCCGGCTCTGGAGACAGTTCACCAGCCCGGAAGGCTCCACGGCCGCACTGCAGATCGCCAAGTGCGTGATCGCCGCGACCGGGGCCTGGTGGATCTCGGTGACCTTCCTCGACACCAGCTTCCCCTTCCTCGCCCCGTGGGTGGCGCTGCTGACCATCGACGCGACCGCCTACCGCACCCTGTCGCGCGGGGTGCAGTCCACGATCGCCTCGCTGCTGGGCATCGGCGTGGCCTTCCTCGTCGGCCACCTGCTCGGCGTCTCCGTGTGGACGTACGCCCTGGCGCTGCTGGTGGGGCTGGTGCTGGCGCGTCTGCCGTGGATCCGCGACGAGGGTGTCACGGTCGCGACCATGTCGATCTTCATCCTCAGCGACGGTTTCTCCGAGCAGCAACAGCAGTTCGGCGACCGCATGATGGAGATCGCGGTGGGCATCGTCGTCGGTGTGGTGGTGAACCTGCTGGTCCTGCCCCCGCTGCGGGACCGTCAGGCGTCGCGCTACGTGGACAGCGTGAACCGCCGGATGGGCTCGGTGCTGGAGAACATGGGCGAGGAGTTCGCCTCGTCCTGGGACACCGACCACGCCGACGACTGGATCCGGGAGACCGACTCGATCAACGAGGAGCTCAACTCCGCCTGGTCGGTGGTGCGGTTCGCCCGGGAGAGCCGGCGCGCCAACCCGCGGTCCTACCTGGACCAGCTACGCCGGGCCCGCGCCCGCGGGCAGCAGACCCCCGACCCGGAGGACGCCAGCTGGGAGGACATCCTGCGGCGCGCCGGTGAAGGCGTCTCGCACCTGCGCAACCTCGCCCGGACGCTGCGTGAGGCGTCCTACGCCGACGGTGAGTGGGACACCCGCTTCCGTGAGGAGTGGGCCTCGGTCGCGCGCGACTCCGGACGGGCCGTGGCCAACCCGGACGCCGAGGTCGAGCCCCTGTCAACGCGCCTGGAGAACCTCACCGAGCAGCTCTCGAACGACGAGAACCTGCCGACCATCCACTGGCCGGTGTACGGCACGATGATCACCGGCCTGCAGCACATCGTGGAGATCGTGGACGACGTGGCCTCCTCGCGGCAGGCCCGCGCGCCCAGCTGAGGCCGCCGCGTGTTCGACACCTTTGTTCGAACACCGAAATTTTCACGTCCGTGGCCGGTGCGATGATCTGTCCAGTCCTTCGAGGAGAGGACGCCCCCACCGAGACAGAGAGACGTTTCACCGTGACCACGAACTTTCAGCCCCAGCCGTTCCAGCCCGAGCCCTTCCAGCCTGAGCAGCCCGCCAAGAAGCCCTTCTACAAGAGGATCTGGTTCATCGCCCTCGCCGTGGTCCTGGTGATCGGCGTGGCCGTGGCCGTCACCGGTGAGGACGACGAGACCGCCACCGCAGGCGCCACCGAGACCACCGAGGTGACCCCGGTCGCGGAGGAGCCGTTGGTCGACGAGGTGGTCGACGAGGCCGCCGCACAGGAAGCCGCACAGGACGCCGGTGGGGACGTCCCGCGCGAGTACAGCTCGGCACTGCGTAAGGCGACGACGTACTCAGACATGATGCACATGTCCAAGGCCGGCGTCTTCGACCAGCTGACCTCGGAGTACGGCGAGGGGTTCTCCGCGGAGGCCGCCCAGTACGCCGTGGACAACGTGGAGGCCGACTGGAACGCCAACGCCCTGGAGAAGGCGCGGACCTACCAGGACACCATGGCGATGTCCCCGACCATGATCCACGAGCAGCTCGTGTCCGAGTACGGCGAGAAGTTCACCGTCGAGGAGGCGGACTACGCCCTGGCGAACCTGGAGCGGTAGCTCCCTCCTGGAGTTCGGGGGTTTCGGCTCGCGGCGAGAGCAGTTATGCTTTCAGCACTATTGAGCGCCCGGCGCCCAATCCCCGATCTCGCAAGGAGTCCAGCTGTGCCGTCCCACCACCACCGCCCCGTGCGGGGCCGAGGGCTCGTCGCCACCGGCCTCGCCGCCGCCCTGACCGCAGGAGCCGTCGGTGCCGCCCCGGCGTTCGCCGACCCCGGCCTCCCCGGCTCAGGCACGGGGTCCGCCGGCGGCTCGGTGTCTGGTTCGGTATCGGTGGTGGACGACCTCGTCGCCGACGCCAAGCAGCAGGTCTACAACATCACCGACTCCGAGTTCGTTCGCACTCCCCTGGCGAACGAGATCCTCGGGCGCACCGCCGCCCCGGTGGTGGTCCTGGGCGCGCAGCTGCAGGACGACTGCTCGGCACCGCCGGTCCTCGAGGACCGGCTGGACGCCGCGGCACGGCTGCTGAAGGACCACCCGGAGAACCCGGCGATCCTCACCGGCGGAGTCACCGTCGAGGACTGCCCGAGCGAGGCGGCCGTCATGGAGGCCGGCCTGGAGGACCGCGGTGTCGACAACGACATCATCCTCGAGGAGGACTCGTGGAACACCCTGCAGAACGTGGAGAACACCGCCGGGACGATCGAGAAACTCGGTGGGACCACGATCGTGGTGACCTCCGACCCGCACTACCTGCGCGCGCTGAAGAACTACCGTGACGCTGGCCTGCGCGCCTTCGGCTACGTCGGCGGCGTGGGCTGACCGTCGCCCCCCGTCAGTCCAGCATCTCCACGGTGACACGGTCCTCCGACACCAGGCAGCGGAACTGCATGCCGTCGTCCCGTGCCCCGTGGGTCACCTCGACGCCCTCGACGTGCTCGCTGAACACCTGCCCGTCGACGACCCACCGGTCGGCGTCCGTGTCCGGTCGGGCGTCCCACAGGTCGAGCTCGGCGTCCTGCCCGAAACCGGTCTCCCAGCGGACCTCCTCACCGCAGTGTTCCCGTGCCCCGGACTCCCCCAGCCCGCCGGCGAGCGTCTGGTAGCTCTGCAGGAACCACCACAACGCCACAACGCCGACCACCGCGACCAGGGCGATCACGGTGACGGCGGTGAGGACGACCCGGCGGTCAGGCGTCCCGGGCATCCTCGGCCCCAGCCGGCGAACCGGCCGACGACTCGGCCGTGTCCTTGCCCATGTCCCGCGCGTCGATGCGCAGCACCAGGGCCAGGACGAACACAAGCACGGCGATGCCCGCGCCAAAGAAGAACGCGATGTGGACACCGTCCACCAGGGCACCCACCGGATCACCCGCGGACGATCGCGAGGAGCCGATGCCCATCACGGCGATGAACAGCGCGGTACCCGCCGCGGCGGCGAGCTGCTGCAGCGTGTTCAGGATCGCCGAACCGTGGGAGGAGATCTTGTCCGGCACGGCGGCAAGCGCGTTCGACATCAGCGGGGTCATCATCAGCGACAGCCCGATGTTCAGCACCACCGCGACTGCGGCGAGGTACCAGAACGTCTTGTTCTCGTCGAGCATCAGCAGCATGACCATCGCGGCGACCAGCAGGGCACCGCCCGGGATGATCAGGGGCCGGGTACCCACGCGGTCGTAGAGACGTCCGACGATCGGGCCCATCGCACCCATGATGATGCCGCCCGGCAGCGTGACCAGGCCGGTCTGCAGCTCAGACAGGCCCAGCACGGTCTGCCCGAAGATCGGCATGATGATGATGAAGCCGAACAGCGAACCGAAGGACAGCAGCATCAGTGCCATCGACAGGATGAACTCGCGGATGCGCAGGGGCTCGGTGTTCATCAGGGGGGCGCGGTGCTCCCCTGCTGCCTGGGCGCGCATCAGCATGCCCTGACGACGGAAGAAGACGGTCAGGACCAACGCGCCGACGACCAGGCAGACCACGGCGACGGTCGGGAAGCCCTCGGCCGCCGCAGACAGGCCGGACAGGCCGTAGATCGTCGCGGCGAAACCGACCGCGGACAGACCCACGGACAGCAGGTCGAACGGCGGGCGGCTGGGCTCCTGGAAGTTGCGGATCTGCCAGACACCCATCAGCAGTGCGAGCACGGCCAGCGGGATCATGACGATGAAGATCCAGCGCCAGTTCAGCAGCTCCAGGATGAGGCCGGCGAACGTGGGGCCGAGGGCCGGGCCCACGGCGATGACGATGGTCACCAGGCCGAAGACCGAGCCGCGGCGCTCCACCGGGATCAGGATCATGATGGTCGTCATCAGCAAGGGCATGATCAGGGCGGTGCCGGCAGCCTGGAGGACGCGTCCCACCAGCAGGATGGCGAACGCCGGGGCCGCGGCGGCGAGGACGGTGCCGGCGAGGAACAGCGACAGGGCGATGATGTAGATCGCCCGCAGTGTCAGCCTCTGCATCAGGTAACCGGTGGTCGGGATGACGACCGCCATGGTCAGCATGAACACCGTCGTCAACCACTGGGCGACGTCCTCGGTGATGTCGAACTCACGCATCAGCGTGGGCAGTGCGTTCGACAGGGCGGTCTCGTTGAGAATCGCCACGAAGGCCGCGGCCACGAGGATGCCGATGAGCAGCCCGACGTTCACGCCCTCGTTGGCGGGACGGGTGCCCGTGTTCTGTGCCGCGGACGGGGCTCCTGAGTCTGGTCCTGAATGTGGATCGGTGTGTGCCATGGGGTTCCTCCCTGGGGTACTGCACGACGAGGCCTCACACAGGTGGTGTGGGATCCGTCGTCGGTGGGCTGCGGCGGCGAATCACACGCCACAGCACTCTGCACGGGTCATAAGGCAAGCAAAAAGACCCCCTTGCGATCGGAGGTCTCGTATGCGTTATCCGGGGCGTCGGGCTCTGTGGCGACGAAATACACCGCACCCGTGCACTAGCCCTGCCATCTTAGAGGGGGTCGGGGACCCGTGCAACCTGGGTCTGACCACACATGACGTAGGTCAGCGTTCGGTCGTGGAACCGTCCGTGGCCTCGGCGTCGGACGGCTCGGACGCCTCGGATGCGGCGTCCTCGATGCTCTTCGCGTCACCCTCCCCGGAACCCTCTCCGGGGGTGATTTCTCCGGCGGACCCGCCGCCGAGCTCCGCACGGATCTGCTCCAGACGCGAGGCCGCGGCCATGTCGCGCCCACTGGTCTCGATCTCGGCCATGCGCCCGCGCACACTGTTCTCGGTGAGCTCCTGGGCGCCGAGCGCGTTGGCGTAACGCGACTCGATCTTGTCGCGGACGCTGTCGAGCGTGGGCACACTGTCGTCGGCCTGGATACCCTGCATCGACTCCAGCGCCTGGTTGGAGCTCTCCTGCATCTTCGCCTGGTCGACCTGGGCGCGCAGCTGGTCGATCTGGCCCATCTGCTCCTTGAGCCGGACCTCCGACTGCTTCTGCTGCTGCTGTGCCTGCTCCGCGGCCTGGGTGGCCTGGGCGTGCATCTTCTTGGTGTCCTCGATCTCCTGCTCCACGGTGACGAGCTGGGTGGCGAAGATCTCCGCGGTGTTGGTGTACTCGCCGGCGGCGGCGGAGTCCCCCTCGGACGTGGCCTTGTCGGCCTGCTGGAGGGCGGTGCGCGCGTTGTTCTGCAGCTTCTCCTGGTCCTTGACCAGCCGGTTCAGGGTCATCTCCAGCTGGTTTCGGTTGCCGATGATCCGGGCGGCGGACTCGGTGACCTCACGGTGCTGCTTCTTCGCCGCCTCGGTGGCCTGCTGGATCTGGACCTTCGGGTCGGCGTTCTCCTCGATGGTGGTGTCGAGGGACTGCATCAGGTACTTCCAACCCTTCGAGAAGGGATTCGCCATGGCGGCACTCCTAACGTTGTCTTCCGCGGTCTTCACTGTCTTCGTTGTCTTCGCACGGCGCGTGTCCGGTCCATCCCCAGCATAAAGGGTTTTCCGTCTGTCCGTCCCGAAGGACGGTTACCATCGGTGACCATGACTACAACCGCCGCCTGCATCGAAGCCACCTCCGCCGGGGCCGACCTCACGAAGGGCACCGTCACCCGCCGCGACCTGCGCGCGGACGACTGCCTGCTCGAGATCCGCTGGTCCGGCATCTGCCACTCCGACATCCACACCGTCAACGGGGACTGGCCCCACGAGAACTTCCCCCTGTCACCCGGACACGAGATCATCGGCACCGTCCTGGAGACCGGTGCCGACGTCACGAAGTTCGCCGTCGGCGACATCGTCGGCATCGGCTGCATGGTCGACTCCTGCGGCGAGTGCGCGTCCTGCGCCGACGGTGAGGAGAACTACTGTCTCGAGGGCCTGACCGGCACCTACAACGGTGTCGACCGGCACGACGGCAGCATCACCCAGGGCGGCTACTCCACCCACATCGTGTGCCGCGACGACTTCCTCATCCGCATCCCCGAGCTCCCCGGCGGCATCGACGGCGACACCATGGCCGCGATGACCCCGCTGCTCTGCGCCGGCATCACCACCTACTCCCCCCTGAAGCACTGGGGCGTGGGCCCCGGGTCCCGCGTCGCGGTGGTGGGCATGGGCGGACTCGGCCACGTGGCCGTGAAGATCGCCGTCGCCCTCGGCGCCGAGGTCACCGTCTTCTCCCACGGCCTGTCGAAGAAGGAGGACGGCCTGAAGTTCGGCGCGTCCTCCTACGTCGCGACCGGCGGGGACGCCGCCGACACCTTCCACAAGGACCACGCCGACGAGTTCGACCTGATCCTGAACACCGTCTCCGCCGTCCTGCCGATCCACCGCTACATCAGCATGCTTGCCGTGGACGGCACCCTGGTCATGCTCGGTCTCCCCCCGGAGGGCATGAACATCCGCACCGGCCAGCTCGCCGGACGGCGGCGCAGCGTCGCCGGCTCCAACATCGGCGGCATCGCCGAGACCCAGGAGATGATCGACTTCTGCGCCGAACACGGCATCACCGCCGACATCGAGCTGGTCTCCGCCGACAACGTCAACGAAGCCTACCGGCGCGTCCTGGGGTCACAGGTGCGCTACCGCGCCGTCATCGACGCCCGCACCATCTGAGCGGACGGACCGGCGGGAGGTACCGCTAGCCGTTCTGCTGCTGCTCGGCGACCTTCTGGCGAACGTCGTCCATGTCCAGGCCCTCGACCTCGGTGATCAGGTCGGTAAGGGCCTTGGGCGGCAGCGCGCCGGCCTCGCGGTAGACCAGGATGCCGTCACGGAACGCCATCAGCGTGGGGATCGACTGGATCTGCAGTGCGGCGGCGATGTCCTGGTTCGCCTCGGTGTCGATCTTGCCGAAGGTGTAGTCCGGGTACTTCTCGGACACGTTCTCGTAGACCGGGCCGAAACGCTTGCAGGGACCGCACCATTCGGCCCAGAAGTCGAGCAGCACGATGCCGTCGCCCTGGATGGTGTCCTGGAAGTTCTCGTTCGTGATCGTGGTGGTGGCCATTGCCGTACCTTCCTTACTGACGCGTGTCTGTCGTCGAATCTGTCTACACGGGTTCAACGTCACGTGCGGCGGGACGTATTCCCCGGCGTGGGTTCACCGCCCCACGGTACCGGGGACCGCGACGTGGCGTCACGGCTCCGGTCAACCGCCTGCGGCGGCCCCGGCGTTCCGATAATGTCTGGGAACATGACTACACACGCCACCGGCACCTACAAGCTGTGGAAGAAGCTCAACGGCAGCGCACCGGGCCGCGGGCTCTTCTCCCTCGGGTTCAGCCTGAAGGCACCCTACTTCCGCACCGTCTTCCCGCGTATCCGCGTGGCCGAGCCCGGACGAGCCGTGGTCCGTATCGGTGACTGGTGGGGCGTGCGCAACCACATCGGCACCTACCACGTCATCGCCGCGCTCAACGGGGCGGAGGCGGCCATGGGAATGCTCTGCGAGTCCAGCGTCCCCACCACGCACCGGTGGCTGCCGCGCGGCATGCGCGCCGACTACCCCGCCAAGTCCTCCGGCGGGCTCACCGTGACCGCCACCGCGGACTTCCCCGACTTCTCCACCATCACCCGTGAGACCGGCGGACAGCTCGTGACCGTGGACATCGCGCTGATCGACGACGCCGGCAACGAGCCCGTCCACGCCCAGATCGACGTGTGGGTGTCAGCGAAGAAGGGCTGATCACCAGTCCGTGAGCCAGTGGCTGAGCAGGAAGGCCACCACGGCCAGGACCGCCATGGCCACCACCGACACCACCGCCGGCAGCACGCGGCCGCCACGCAGCAACCCCACCGCGTCCACCGAGGCACTGGAGAAGGTGGTGAAACCGCCGCAGAGTCCGGTGCCCACCAGGGCGATCAGCCACCAGCTGTCGCTCAGTCCGTAGAGCGCACCCAGCGCCAACGAGCCGGCGGTGTTGACCACCAGCAGCCCGAGGAGCAGGTCGCCGCGGGAGCGACGCGAGATCGCCGCGTCCAACCGCCACCGCAGCCACGCCCCGGACCCGCCGCCGAGGGCGACGAGCAATGCCGCGACGAGGGACACCTCCCCGGTCATGCCGCCGCCCTCCCCTCACCGGGCACGAGGCGTTCCCCGCACCACAGCCCCGCGCGGGCGAGCAGCAGCCCCAGGACGACCGTGCCGACCAGGTAGACGACCGGCCCGAGCAGGCCCCCGGCGTCCTGTACGGTCGCCGCGGCGATCGCCGAGTAGGACGTGAACCCGCCGAGCAGGCCGGTGCCGAGCGTGAGCCGCAGGCGCTCGCGACGCCCGGGGGCGCCGTTGCGTCCGACGTCCCGGACGAACGGCAGCGCCCCGACGAGCATGCCCATGACGAAGGCCCCTACCTGGTTCACGACCAGGAGGGGCCACAGGGATCCGGTCACACCGGTGTCCACGGTGAACGTCCACCGCAGGAACGCGCCCGCCGCTCCCCCGGCGAAGACGAGGAGGCCGGCGGTGCGCGCACCGTGGCCCGAGGTCGGGCCGGACGTCACAGAAGTCATGTCCGCGATGCTAGGCCACCGCGGACGATTCGTCAGGCGGTCACGCGTTCTTCGTGGCCGAGACGTCGAAGTTCAGCTTGATCTTCTCGGAGACCAGCACGCCGTCGCTCTTCAGGGGGGCGTTCCAGGTCAGGCCGAAGTCGCTGCGGTTGATCTCGGTGGAACCCTCGAAGCCCACGCGGCTGTTGCCCCAGGGATCGGTGACCTCGCCGTCGAACTCGAAGTCCACGGTGACCGACTTGGTGACGTCCTTGATGGTGAGGTCACCGGTGACCAGGAGGTGGTCGTCGCCCTCGGCCTCGACCCCGGTGGAGGTGAAGGTGATCGTGGGGTAGGTCTCCACGTCGAAGAAGTCCGCGGACTTCACGTGGCCGTCGCGGTCGGCGTTGCGGGTGTCCAGCGAACCGGCCTGGATCTCCACGGAGATCGAGGCATTGCCCAGCCCCTCCTCCGTGGTGGCGGAACCGGTGAAGTCGGTGAAGGAACCGCGGACCTTGGTGACCATCGCGTGACGGGCGGTGAAGCCGATCTCGGAGTGTGCCGGGTCGATGGTGTAGCTGCCGGCGAAGTCGTTGACGCTGCTCATGATGATTTTCTCCTTGGTGGGGTGCGTTACGGACGCCAGCGTAGGCCGATGTAGTTGATGTGTCAACTACCCGCCGATTGTGGTTCAATGGTCACCATGACGAACGGCAAGACCGCACCGACCGCCCCCTGGCTCTCCGAGTCCGAACAGCACCTGTGGCGCTCGTGGCTGTCCGTGGCACGGCGCATGGACTCCGCACTGGCACGTGACCTGCAACGCGACACCGGCCTGTCCATGGCCGACTACGAGGTACTGGTGAACCTGTCCGAGGCCTCCGAGCACAAGATGCGCATGGCGCTGCTCGCCGACCGGCTGACCTGGGACCGTTCACGCCTCTCCCACCAGATCACCCGCATGATGAACCGGGGCCTGCTGGCGAAGGAGACCTGCAACTCCGACGGACGCGGCGCCTTCGTCGTGCTCACCGACCAGGGCCTGTCCACCATCCGCGATGCCGCCCCGTCCCACGTCGCCTCGGTGCGGCGTCTCATGTTCGACGTACTCAGCGACGAGCAGGCCGAGACCCTGGACGGGATCCTGAGCACCCTCGCCGGCCAGTTCGAGGAGTAGTCCGGCCCCCTAGACTCCCCTGCTCAGGTCGGAGAACTTCGAGTAGTGCAGCTGGTGGGCGACCTGCACGGTGCCGATCGGACCACCACGGTGCTTCGCCAGGATCAGGTCGGCCTCGCCAGCACGCTCATGGTCACGGTTCTGCGCGTCCGGACGGTTGATCAGCAGCACGATGTCGGCGTCCTGCTCCAGCGAACCGGACTCACGCAGGTCGGACACGCGCGGCAACGCGTCGTCGCCACGGGACTCCACACCACGGTTCAGCTGCGAGATCGCGACCAGGGGGACGTCGACCTCCTTGGCCAGCAGCTTCAGCTGACGGGAGAACTCCGACACCTCCTGCTGACGTGACTCGACCTTCTTGCCCGAACTCATCAGCTGCAGGTAGTCGACCACGATGAGCCCCAGGTCGTGCTTCTGCTTGAGCCGGCGGGCCTTCGCCCGGATCTCCGTCATCGTGAGGTTCGGCGAGTCGTCGATGTAGATCGGGGCGTTCTCGATCGCGGTGACCCGCTGGGTCAGCTTGTCCCACTGCGAGTCGACCATCTTGCCGCCGCGCATCACGGACAACGGCACCTCCGCCTCCGCGGAGAACACGCGCATCATCACCTCGGACTTGCTCATCTCCAGCGAGAACAGCACCGAGGCACGGTTCTGCTGGACCGACACCGAGCGCATGAAGTCCATGGCCAGCGTGGACTTGCCCACACCGGGACGGGCCGCGACGATGATCATCTGCCCGCCACGCAGGCCGTTGGTCATCTCGTCGAGCTCGCTGAACCCGGTCATCACACCCTCGCCCTGACCGTCCCCGTTTTCCAGGGCGTCCAGTTCGTCCATGGTGGACTCCAGCAGGTCCTGGAGCACCATGTAGTCCTCCGAGGCGGACTCGTTGGTGATGTTGAACATCTCCTGCTGCGCGCGGTCCACCACGCTCTCCAGCTCGTTGCCCTCCAGGCCGGAGTAGCCGTACTGCACGATCCTCGTGCCGGCGGACACCAGGCGGCGCAGGACGGCCTTCTCCGAGACCAGGTCGGCGTAGTAGCCCGCGTTCGCCGCGGTGGGCACCTTCGACGACAGCTCGTGCAGGTACGGAGCCCCGCCCACGCTGTCCAGGATGGCGTTGTTGTCCAGACGCCCGGCGAGGATCACCGGGTCGACCTCCATGCCCTCGCCGTACAGCTCGAGCATCGTCTCGTAGATCGTCCGGTGGGCGGGACGGTAGAAGTCGTCCGGACGCAGCCGCTCGACGACGTCGGCGATGGCGTCCTTGCTCAGCATCATGCCGCCGAGGACGCCCATCTCCGCCTCGGTGTTCTGCGGCATCTGCCGCGGCTCGGCGAAGGCGCCCCCCTCGTTGGACGCTCCGCCGCGGCGGCGGTAGCCGCCCTGTCCCCCTCCCTGTCCTCCTCCCGGGGCGCTGCCACGCCCCGCGCCCGGGGCGTCCTGCGGTGCAGGCCCGTCCCACTGGTCGGGCTCCGGCGGCAGCGGCACGGCGCCTGCGTCGTCGGCGAAACTGTCGCGTGCCCGCTCCGGTGTACTCATGCCCATGATTCTAACCCCCTCAGGCGACATTCCCCGAGGGCGTGCTCCGACCTGTGCACAACGCCCACGGACGCCCACGTGGGGGCGGTGGCGGGACCGTCTCCACAGAGTTGTCCACAGGCCGTGTGGATCACTTGTGCACTGAATGTGCACCTGTGGGGGAATTGCCTGTTGGCCCTGTGGACAACTTGTGGACAAGGATTGCTCTGACCTGCGAGTATTCGCGTTCATGCCGGTCACAGGGCTCTTGGTCCGCATTATGGCCGTCGACTTCCAGTGGACAACTCCGGTTGCCGCAGGCCAGCGGAGCGCCTCAGAGTATAACCCGAGGTCAGCGCGATGGCCGATGGGGCCATATTTAGCACATGTTTCGACCAAGTTATCCACAGTTGTCCACAGGGCCCGGAAGTCCTGTGCACAATCCCCGCGGTCCGTCGTGCGGGTCGTCCCGGGAACCGCCCCCACCGGCCCCGGACATGCCGAAGGGCCCGTCGACCGGTCGTGACGACCGGGCGCGGGCCCTTCAGACTGTGCTGTTGTCTTACAGATGGTGGCGTTCGTCGCCTGAGCCGCGGGGAAGCCAGGATGTCGCGGACACGGGAACCGGGTGTCTAAGCCGGCGAACCCCGGGTGTCTAGGCCGGGGGTGTCCACAGATCCTCTCGGGACTTCTGCAGCGCTGTGGCGAGCGGAGAACTACTTCTCTGCGACGACCTTGAAGTTCAGCGACGCGACAACCTGCGAGTGCAGCTTCACGTCGACGTTGTAGGAACCGGTCGCCTTGACGTCACCCTGATCGAGGACGATGGAGCGCTTGTCGAGATCGCGTCCGCCGGCAGCCTTCACGGCGGCGGCGACGTCCTCGGCGGTGACAGAGCCGAACAGCTTGCCCTTGTCCGAGGTGCGCACGGTGACCGTGACGTTGTTCAGGCGGTCGATCTCGTCCTTGACCTCGCGAGCGTGGTCCAGGTCGCGGATGACCTTGTCCTGCTGTGCACGGCGGATGTTCTCCACCTGACGCTCAGCGCCACGGGTGGCGGTGATGGCGTAGCCGCGCGGCAGCAGGAAGTTGCGTCCGTAGCCGGCCTTGACCTCGACGATGTCACCAGGGACACCGAGGTTGTCGACGGCGGCGGTGAGGATCAGCTTCATGATCCGTAGCCTTTCATGGTTTCGGTAGATCCGGGAGGATCTGGGGTTGACTCACACGACAGATCAGAACGGCGGTTCGTCGCCGCCGTCGAAACCGGACTGCGGAGCGGAGTTCCACGGGTCATCGTCCGACGCGGCGTTACGCCCGCCGAACCCACCCTGGCCACCGGCGTTACCGCCGCCGTAGCCCTGGTTGGGTTGACCACCCTGGTTTCCCTGCTGACCACCGAAACCACCCTGGCCACGGTTACCACCGAAGCCACCCTGGTTACCGGCCTGGCCGCCGCCCTGCGGGGCCTGCTGGCCACCGAAGTTCCCACCCTGACGGGGGGTCTTGGTGACCTGGGTCGTGGCGTACTTCAGGGACGGGCCGACCTCGTCGGCCTCGACCTCGAACACGGTGCGCTTCTCGCCCTCGCGGGTCTCGTAGGAGCGCTGCCGCAGACGGCCGTTGACGATGACCCGGTCACCCTTGGTGAGCGAGTTCGCCACGTTCTCGGCCGCCTGGCGCCACACGTTGCATTGGAGGAACAGCGCTTCGCCGTCCACCCACTGGTTCGACTGGGAATCATACCGGCGCGGCGTGGAGGCCACTCGGAAGTTCGCGACGGCGGATCCGCTGGGGGTGTACCTCAGCTCGGGGTCCGCGACGAGATTTCCGACGACGGTGATCGGGGTGTCTCCCTGTGCCATGTCAGTTTCTCCTGTCAGTCTGTGTCAGTCGGTGTCGGTTCGACGTTGATGCAGATGTCGTGAAGACGCCTACTTGGCGTCCTTGCGCAGCACCTTCGTGCGCATGATGATCTCGTTCAGGTTCAGAACGCGGTCGAGCTCCTGGACGGTGGCCGACTCACAGTTCAGGTCGACGACAGCGTAGATGCCCTCTTCCTGCTTGTTGATCGGGTACTCCAGGCGACGCTTGCCCCAGATATCAACCTTGTCGACCGTACCGTTCTCCTTGCGGACCGTCTCGAGGAACTTGTCCAGGGACGGGGAAACGGTGCGCTCATCCTGTGACGGGTCGATGATAATCATCATCTCGTATTGACGCACGGACCTCATCACCTCCTGTGGTCTAGTGTTTTTTCGGCCGTATCCGGGAATGGATGCGGCAGGAGGGTTCGTTGCGTCAGCAACCTGCTCAGGATACACGCCACACCCTGTTTGCCCAAGTCAGGCTGGGCCCGCCGTGGCCCAGAACACGGCGATCAACACCGGGATCAGGGTGATGAACACGATCGCGGCGCCGAACAACCCCCACACCACCGCAGGACGGCGCTTCGCCATGAAGCTGGCGAAGGATCCGCCGAACAGGAGGAACCCGATGAAGACGCTGCCCATGGTGACCAGCAGCTCGGTGCTGGTCATCAGAGGTTGTTGAGGAAGTCGTCGATCATCCGGCCGATGTCGGTGTCCTGGCCGTCGCCGGTACCCGTGCCACCGCCGCTCTCCGGTGCGGTGTCGGCGGAGTCCTCGTCGGAGTCCTCGTCGTCGCCGCCGCCGGTGCCCGCGGAGGCCTCGTCACCCGCGGAGGACTCGCCGCCACCGGTTCCCGAGGAACCGGCCTGCGGGTCCTGGACGACCGGGACGGAGCCGTCGAACTGCTCGATCGGCTCGTTCACGAGCGCCTCGTCCATGTAGCCCTGCCAGATGTCCGACGGCGACTGCGAGCCGTACATCGAACCGCCGTAGCGTGCGTCGACCAGGGGCTGGCCGTCGGTGTCGCCGATCCACACGGCCGTCGCCAGCTGCGGCGTCGAACCGATCATCCAGGCGTCCTTGTTCTGCCCGGTGTCGCCCAGCTGGGCGGTACCGGTCTTCGCCGCGCTGGGACGACCACCGGCGAGGGAGTGGTTGTTGGAGTAGGCGGCGATCGGGCCCATGGCCGCGATCACCTCGTCGGCGACCTCGGGCTGGACGACCTGGGTGGACTCCATGTTCGTGTTGTCCAGCAGCATCTCGTCCTCGGAGGTCTCGACCTTCCAGACGAAGTGGGCGGGGATGTACTGACCGTGGTTGGTCAGGGTCGCCAGCGCCGACGCCATGTCGATCGGACGGGACTGGTACTGCCCCAGGGTGATGCCCTCGTACGGCGTGTCACCGTTCTCGCGGAGCGTCTCGCCGATGCCCGGCAGCTCCTCGGCGACACCGAGGCGGTGCGCCATGTCCGCGACGTCCTGCGGACCGTTGTCCAGGTCGCGGGCCACGCGGATGAAGGAGGTGTTGAGGGAGCGCTTGAGCGCCTCTGCCATCGAGCAGCTACCGCAGGATGCACCCTCCACGTTGTTCACCTCGGTCGCGCCGGTGGTGACGGGGGAGGAGTCGTAGTTCGTCGAGGTGGGGATGCCCTGCTCGACCGCGGCTGCCATGGTGAAGATCTTGAAGGTCGAACCGGTCTGCAGACCCGCGTTCGCCCAGTCGAGTCCCGTGGGGTCGTCGCCACCGTAGTAGGCGCGCACACCACCGGTGTTCGGGTCGATCGAGACGCCGGCCGAACGCACGGTGTCGGCCTGCGCCTCCATCGCGCTGTGCACGTTCTCCACCATCGCGCTCTGGTGGTTGGCGTCGATCGTCGTGGTGATCTTCAGCCCGCCGGTGTTCACGGCCTCCTCGGTGATGCCGTTGGCGTTGAGCTCGGCGAGCACCTGGCTCTTGATCAGACCGTTGGTGCCCTCC
This sequence comes from Corynebacterium sp. AOP12-C2-36, assembly GCF_052379185.1. Classification (NCBI taxonomy): domain Bacteria; kingdom Bacillati; phylum Actinomycetota; class Actinomycetes; order Mycobacteriales; family Corynebacteriaceae; genus Corynebacterium; species Corynebacterium sp. AOP12-C2-36. Next base: position 115,995 of record NZ_JBQSYJ010000009.1, read on the forward strand.
GCCACGGAACCGGAGTCCACCTGGGCGGGGTCGATGACCTCGGGGTAGACCATCTCGTCGCGTTCCTGCTGGGAGATGGTGTCCATGTTGACCAGGCCGTCGGCGACGTAGTTCCACCGCTCCTCGGCCTCGGGACGGTTGGTCCACGGGTCCAGCTGGCTGGGCCGCTGGATCGACGCGGCGAGCACCGCACCCTCGGCGGGGGAGAGCTCCTGGATCGGCTTGTTGAAGTAGGCGCGCGACGCCGCGGAGATGCCGTAGGCGTTGCGTCCGAAGTAGATGGTGTTGAGGTAGGCCTCGAGGATCTCGTCCTTCGACCACTCGCGCGACATCTTCGACGAGATCACCAGCTCCTTGCCCTTACGGACCAGGCTGCGCTCGTCACCGACGACGGCGTTCTTCACGTACTGCTGCGTGATGGTGGAACCACCGCCGGCGTCCTCACCGGTGAGCTGGCCGAGGGCGGCACGCGCGAAGCCGGTGACGGAGAAGCCGGGGTTGTCGTAGAAGTCGCGGTCCTCCGCGGCGAGGACGGCGTCCCGCACGTGCTCCGGGATCTCCTCGATGTCCACGTTCTGGCGGTTGCCCTCCGGCGGGACGATACGCGCCAGCTCGGTGGTGCCGTCGTTGGCGAAGATCTGGGAGATCTGGTTGTTCACCAGCTCCTCGGGCTGCGGCACCTTCGTCACCGAGTAGGCGGCGAAGAACGTCACCAGCGGTACCACGATGAGCACGGCCAGGACTGCCGCCACGGAGGCGAAGAGACGGCCCCACACCGGCTTGCGTGTGCGGGTGCGCTGACGCTTCGTGGAGTCGTTGGGGGTGGTCGAGTCGTTAGTCACGTGGCTGTTCTCTCCGTACTGGAATTACCGGCACCGTACATGTCTTCCCTGATCAGATGGTTCCATCCGCAGCGCAGGCAGACCTCCACCGTGTGGACGGCCACCCCGCTCCCGGATCCTCCGGCAGGGTCCGCGTCGGCACGGTCCTTAGCAGACCGCGCGACGCCGTCAGGAAACAGGGTAGCGAGGATAGCGCTGATCTCCGAAAGACTACGCGCCGTTCCGGACTTTTCCCCCATTGCCGCACCGTGGACCCACATGCTCTCGCGCAGATCCTCGGCACCGCAGACCGGGCACGGCCGGCCGGCACGTACGCCGAGGACCTCGGCGGAGGACCGCAGGCCCCGGTCGGCGTCGCAGACGTCGGCGCGACGACGTTCGCCGCGACGCAGGGCGCGGAGCGTCCTACGGCGGTCCAGGTCGTGGGAGACGGTGTGGACGGGCTGCACGGTGGTCGACATGATGGGGCCATCCTATCCCGTGCCGCGGACACGGCGTGCCCGACGAGGTGAATCGGTCAAGACCCGGTGTTGACCGGTCAAGTACCACTGCATCCCACGTCAGGCAGTGTTTTTCCCGAGCGGCAGGGCTAACGTCCGGACCCATGAGTTCTCAGGACACCAACACCATCAAGCTGGCCATCGCCGGCATCGGCAACTGCGCGACATCCCTGCTCCAGGGCCTCGAGTTCTACAAGGACACCCCCGACGACGACACCGTCCCCGGGCTCATGCACGTCCGCTTCGGCGACTACCACGTGCGTGACATCGAACTGGTCGCCGCCTACGACGTGGACGCCGACAAGGTCGGCAAGGACGTCGCCGCTGCCACCGAGTCCGGCCAGAACTGCACGATCAAGATCTGCGACCTCCCGGAACTGGGCATCACCGTGCGCCGCGGCCACACCGCCGACGGCCTCGGCAAGTACTACCGCGAGACCATCGAGGAGTCGGCCGAGCCGGACGCCACCCACGACGAGGTCGTCGCGCACCTGCGCGAGACCGGCGCGGACGTCCTCGTGTCCTACCTGCCGGTCGGCTCCGACGAGGCCGACAAGTTCTACGCCCAGTGCGCCATCGACGCCGGCGTCGCCTTCGTCAACGCCCTGCCGGTCTTCATCGCCAGCGACCCGGAGTGGGCGAAGAAGTTCGAGGACGCCGGCGTCCCGATCGTCGGCGACGACATCAAGAGCCAGGTCGGCGCGACGATCACCCACCGCGTCCTCGCCCGGCTCTTCGAGGAGCGCGGCGTGACCGTCGACCGCACCTACCAGCTCAACGTCGGCGGCAACATGGACTTCAAGAACATGCTCGAACGCGACCGGCTCGAGTCCAAGAAGGTGTCCAAGACCCAGGCGGTGACGTCGAACCTCACCGGCGCGCTCGCCGGCAAGACCGACGACCGCAACGTGCACATCGGCCCGTCCGACTACGTCCAGTGGCTCGACGACCGCAAGTGGGCGTTCATCCGCCTGGAGGGCCGCGCCTTCGGCGACGCGCCGATCAGCCTGGAGTACAAGCTGGAGGTGTGGGACTCCCCGAACTCCGCCGGCATCATCATCGACGCCGTGCGCGCCGCCAAGATCGCCAAGGACCGTGGCCTGGGCGGACCCGTCGACCCCGCGTCCACCTACCTGATGAAATCCCCGCGTATCCAGCAGCCCGACGACCGGGGGCGTGCAGACCTCGAGACCTTTATCTCGCAGGGGTGACCACACCATTTCAGGGGTCCCCGGTAGCCCCTCTGACCTGCCCGGAGCTGAACATGTTAAGGAAGTTCACAAACCTAAAGGTGGTAGCAGTATACCTTTCGGATGCAAAGCACGGTAGGTTGGTGTCATGACAGCTACCCCGTCTGAAGTCGCGCAGCGCCTGCGGCCCGTCGTCACGCGAATGTACCTCCTGTACTTCCGCCAGACGACGCAGTCCAGCATCAGCACTGCACAACTCTCCATCATGATGAACCTCCAGACCCACGGTGCCCTGCGCATCAGCCAGATCGCCGACCTGGAGTCGATCCGGATGCCCACCGCATCCAACGCGATCAACCACCTCGAGTCGCTCGGCCTGGTGTCCCGCGTCCGCGACGTGAGCGACCGCCGCGGCGTGCGCGTGAAGCTCACGGACCTCGGCAGGACCGAGCTGACCCGCATCGGCGACGAGCGGGACAAGCAGATGGCGAACATCCTCTCGGTCCTCGAGCCCGACCAGCTGGAGCGTGTGGAGGACTTCATCCCCACGCTGGAGGCCGGCATGGAGGTCTTCGACTCCCGTCGCATGGGGGAGAAGTAGTCGGTGGATCCGCTGCGCGTGCTGCTGGCCTGGCGGCCGGACGGCGACCCCGACGGTGACTCGACGAGCACCGGTACCGACACCGCGTCCTTCGTCTCCTGGCTGTCCCGCACCGCCGAGATCAGCGTGAAGCCGGTCACGGTGATCCCCCGGATCTGGCCCGAAGGGGTCGACCGGGTGGATGCCGCAGACGCCGACGCCGTCCGCCGGTTCGAGGAATGGGCCGCGGCGGAGTCCACCGCGTGCCACGCGGCGGCCCGTACCGCCCTCACCGAGGCCGGGGTCCCGGAGTCGATGATCGACGACAGCGACGAGCTGCTCCACAGCCACTCCGAGACCACCGCACTGATCCGCTCCGCGGAGGAGTTCAGTGCCGACCTCATCGTGGTCGGGTCGCGCTTCGGCACCTCCGGTGGCCCCGTCGGCCGGTTCCGGGCCGGATCCACCACGGACGCGCTCCTGCACTGCGCCCCGCTGCCGGTGCTCACGGTCCCGCGCACCCCGACGTTGTCGAAGCACGGTGTCACCCGTGTCAGCTGCGCCTACGTGGACAACGAGCAGTCCCACCAGGCACTGCGCAAGGCCGCCGACCTCGCCTCCCGGTGGGGCGTGCCACTGCGCCTGGTCGCCTTCAGCCCGACCGGGGCGTCGATGTACCCCACCCTCACACCGTTCCCCGACGCCGCCGAGGCCGATGAACGCTGGCGTAACCAGGCGCTCGACATCCTGGGACGTGGCCGTGAACGTGCCGAGGAGCGTCACCCGGACCTGCGGGTCTCGGTGGAGGTCGGTTCCGGCCCCGGCTGGAGCGGCGCGATGGACGACGTGCACTGGAAGAAGGGCGAGATCCTGGTGGTCGGGTCCTCCGTGCTCGGCGCCTTCAACCGGGTCTTCATCGGACCGTCGACCAACCAGTTGCTGGCGCACTCGCCGGCACCGGTGCTGGTCAGTCCCGTCTGACGGGCCTCACCCCGTCAGGGACTAGACTTGGGGGCATCATGTCCGCTGAGCACACTAATTCCGGTTACCCCGAGAAGCCCGACCCCCTCGACCACCTCGAGGACCTGGACCGGCGCACGTCGGTGAAACAGGCCTGGCAGCTGGCGATCGCCTTCCCGGTGGTCACCATCCTCGCCTGGTTCGTCCTCGACCAGACGGTGGGGGACACCGCCGCGCGCATCATCCCCACGGTCATCGCCCTCTTCGGCCCGATCGTCGCGGGCCTCGTGGTGCTGCGCAAGTGGCGCCGCTACCAGTGGTGGCAGCCGTTCATGGGCACCCTGTGGTGGCTGATCCCGTTCTTCCTGATCATCTTCACCACGCTCCCGGTTCCCCTCATCACCAACCACTGAGCCACGGCCTCAGGCGCTCCCCAGGATCAGGGCAGCCAGGTTCGGAGTCGCCTGGATCAGAATAGTCGCCCGCCCAGGTAGCGAATCAGCCCGATTCGCTACCTGGGCGGGCGACTTTTCCGCATCGTGCCCGGGGGACCCCCAACCCCCGACCCCCCCGAGCCGCGGGCCTACTTCGCCACGATGTTCACCATCTTGCCCGGCACCACGATGATCTTCGCCACGGTCTTGCCCTCCACGTGGGAGGCGACGTTCGGTTCCGCCAGCGCGGCGGCCTCCACGTCCTCGCGTGAGGCGTCGGCGGCCACGGTCACGCGGCCGCGCACCTTGCCCATGACCTGGACGGGCAGCTCCACGGTGTCGTCCACGAGCCACGCCTCGTCCCAGGACGGGAAGTCGGCGTGCGACAGGGAGGTGGAGTGGCCCAGCCGGGACCACATCTCCTCGGCGATGTGCGGGGCCACCGGCGCCATCATCAGCACCAGCGGTTCCACGGCGGCCCGCGGGACGGATGCCCCGGTGTAGGCCTTGGTCAGGTGGTTGACGTACTCGATGAGCTTGGCGACGGCGGTGTTGTCACGCAGGTTGGCGTAGTCGTCGTGCACACCGGCGACGGTGCGGTGCAGGGCCCGCTGGTCGTCGTCGGTGAGGGAGACGGTGTCACCGGCCACCGCGGACTCGCCGGTGGCCTCGTCGACCACGAGTCGCCAGGCGCGCTGCAGGAAGCGCTGCGCACCGACGACGTCCTTCGTCGCCCAGGGACGGGAGGTGTCCAGCGGACCCATCGACATCTCGTAGACGCGCAGGGTGTCGGCGCCGTAGTTGTCGCAGATCTCGTCGGGGGAGACGGCGTTCTTCAGGGACTTGCCCATCTTGCCGTACTCCTGGGTAACCTCCTCGCCGTTGAAGTAGAACGTGCCGTCCTTCTCCTCGACCTCGTCGGCGGGCACGTACACGCCGCGGGCGTCGGTGTAGGCGTAGGCCTGGATGTAGCCCTGGTTGTAGAGCCGGTGGTACGGCTCGTAGGACGAGACGTGGCCGAGGTCGAAGAGCACCTTGTGCCAGAAACGGCTGTAGAGCAGGTGCAGCACGGCGTGCTCGACGCCACCGACGTAGAGGTCCACGCCGCCGGACGGCGCACCCTCGCGCGGACCCGTCCAGTAGCGCTCGTTGTCGATGTCGACGAGCGCCTCGGAGTTCGTCGGGTCGATGTAGCGCAGCTGGTACCAGGAGGACCCGGCCCACTGGGGCATCACGTTGGTGTCGCGCCAGTAGGTCTGCTCGCCGTCGCCGAGGTCCAGGGTGACCTCGACCCATTCCTTGGCCTTGGCCAGCGGCGGCTGCGGCTCGGAGGAGGCGTCGTCGGGGTCGAAGCTGACGGGCTTGTAGTCCTCGACCTCGGGGAGCTCGACGGGCAGCATGGACTCGGGCAGCGCGTGGGCGACTCCGTCGGCGTCGTAGACGACGGGGAAGGGCTCGCCCCAGTAGCGCTGGCGGGCGAAGAGCCAGTCGCGCAGCTTGTACTGGATCTTCTCCTCGCCGAGGCCGCGGCCGGCGAGCCACTCGATGGTGGTCTCGATGGCGGCGGCCTTGTCCTGGCCGTTGAGGTCGAGGCCGTCGTCGTTGGCGGAGTTCACCAGCGTGCCGTCGCCGGTGTACGCGGCCTCTGTGACGGGGACGTCGCCGCCGGAGACGACCTCGGTGACGGGCAGGCCGAAGACGGTGGCGAACTCGTGGTCGCGCTCGTCGTGGCCGGGCACGGCCATGATCGCGCCGGTGCCGTAGCCGGTGAGCACGTAGTCGGCGATGAACACGGGGACCTGCGCGCCGTTGACCGGGTTGGTGGCGTAGGCGCCGGTGAAGACACCGGTCTTCTCCTTGCTCTCCTGGCGTTCCAGGTCGGTCTTGGCCGCGATCGCGGCCCGGTAGGACGCCACTGCGTCCGCCGGTGTCGCCGCGCCGTACGTCCAGCGCGGGTCGACGCCGTCGGCGTAGGACGCCCCGGCGACGAGCGCGTCGACGAGCTCGTGCTCGGGGGCGAGCACCATGTAGGACGCGCCGAAGAGCGTGTCGGGGCGGGTGGTGAACACGCGGATCCGGGCCTCGGACTTCGGCCCGGCCAGGGAGACGGCGAAGTCGACCTCGGCGCCGCGGGAGCGTCCGATCCAGTTGCGCTGCATGGACTTGACCTTGTCGGGCCAGTCGAGGTCCTCGAGGTCGTCGAGCAGGCGGTCGGAGTAGGCGGTGATGCGCATCATCCACTGCGACAGGCGCTTGCGGAACACGGGGAAGTTACCGCGCTCGGAGCGTCCGTCGGCGGTGACCTCCTCGTTGGCGAGCACGGTGCCGAGCCCGGGACACCAGTTCACGGTGGAGTTGGAGCGGTAGACCAGGCGGTGCGCGTCGAGTTCGGCTTGCTGCGCGGCGGCGTCCAGGTCGGCCCAGTCGTCCCGCTCGGCGGCGAGCTTCGCCTCGAGTTCGCTGATGGGGCGGGCCTTCTGGGCCTCCACGTCGAACCAGGAGTTGTAGATCTGCAGGAAGATCCACTGGGTCCAGCGGTAGAAGTCGGTGTCGGTGGTGGCGACCACGCGGCGGCGGTCGTGGCCCAGGCCGAGGCGTCCCAGCTGACGCTCCATGTTGTCGATGTTCGCGCTGGTGGTGGTGCGCGGGTGCGTGCCGGTCTGCACGGCGTACTGCTCGGCGGGCAGGCCGAAGGCGTCGTAGCCGAGGGTGTGCAGCACGTTGCGTCCGAGCATCCGGTTGAACCGGGCGTAGACGTCGGTGGCGATGTAGCCCAGCGGGTGGCCGACGTGCAGGCCCACGCCGGAGGGGTAGGGGAACATGTCCTGGACGAAGAGCTTCTCGGACCCCTGCAGGTCGGCGCCCTCCTCAGCGAGGTCGCCTACCGGGTTCGGCGCGTTGAAGGTGCCGTTGTCCCGCCAGTACCCCTGCCAGCGACTTTCGATGTCGCCGGCGAGTTGCGGGGTGTATCGGTGGGAGGTGGACTCGCTGGAGTTAGTCATGTCCAGTCATTGTAATAGACTGGTCACCATGATCGTTCTCTCTGTCCTGCTGTCCGTCCTGGGTGTCGCCGTGCTGGTCACCGGTGTGCTCGCCGTCACCGGGAAACTGCCGGGCAACCGGTGGGTGGGCCTGCGCATCCCGGAGGTGCGCAAGAACCGGGAGATGTGGGACACCGGCCACCGGATCGCCGGCCCCACCTGGGCGGGAGCCGGCGTGGCACTGATCGCCGCGGGCGTGGTCAGCCTGCAGGGCGGCTGGCTGTGGGCCGTCACGGCGCTGCTGGTCGTCGGCGCACTGTTCCTCATCGGTGTGGGCGCGGCACTGGCCGCGCAGACCCTGGCGAAGATCGACCACGCCAAGGCGCAGCAGGCCGAGCAGACGCGTGCTGCGGCGGGCTGCTGCTCCTCAGGCAAGAAGGACAGCGCCGACAGCGCCGACGGTGCCGAGACCTCCGGTGGCTGCGGAGACGGCTGCGGCAATGGGTGCGGCGGCGGATGCGGCGGCCACGACTCCGCGCCGTCCGTCCCGGTCGAGCTGGACCTGGACGCGGCCCGCCGCGCCGTGGCGTCCCGCGACGACAGCTAGCCGAACAGCCCCAGGCGACAAACTCACGCAGCACCCCCCAGGCCGGTCGCACCGACCTGGGGGTTGCTGCGTCACAGGGGACACCAGACCTCTGCACACCCCCGGGGGTACTCCGGAGCTGCCGCTATACGCCCCCCATTCCCATTTGCGAACAAAATATCCTTCCGTCTCGATCCTGCGCCTACTATTCAGAAATCATTCGAGGCAGGAGAATCCACCATGCCCCTTCGTTCACGGTTCGTCGTCGCCACCGCCGTTGCCGCAGCCACCACCCTCGGACTCACCGCATGCGGTGACAGCTCCGACGACTCCGCCGCCCCGGAGACGGTCACCCAGGTCGTCACCCAGACCCCCGAGGAAGCGTCCCCCGCTGTCGAACAGGCCGACGTCCCTGCCGCCACCTCGGAGGCCGCCCCGGTGGAGGACCTGGTCATCCCCGAGGGGCTCGAGGGCATGAATGCCCAGCTCGCCTACGAGCGACTGACCGGCGACGGCTTCACCGGGGTCAACCCCACGTCCGTGGACCCCTCGCGGGCCATGCCGGTCCTGTACAACAACTGGACCGTCACCTCGATCGAGCCCGCACCCGGCACCACGGTCCCGTCGGACTCCACGATCATCCTCAACATGACCAAGGAGTGACACCCTGCCGCGGCCACCACGGTTAGGATCGGTGCCCATGAACAGACTGGGTACAGCATCCGGCACCGTGGTGGTGTGCGGCAGCGTCAACATGGACACCTTCGTCGGTGTCGACAGGTTCCCGTCGGCGGGGGAGACGGTGATCGCCGCGCCGAACGGGCAGGCCCTGGGCGGTAAGGGGGCGAACCAGGCCGTCGCGGTCGCGCGCTACCAGCAGGGGCAGGACGCCCGGGTCGTCCTGCTGGCCACCGTGGGGCAGGACGCCGACGGCGACACCGCCCTCACCGGCCTCGACGACGCCGGGGTGGACGTCTCGGCGGTCGCGCGCACCGGGGAGGCGCCGACGGGCCGGGCGTTCATCATGAACGACCCCGACGGGGAGAACATCATCGTGGTGACCTCGGGCGCCAACGAGCTCACCGACCCTGCGGCGCAGGCCGACGGCTCCGCGGACGTCCTGCTCGCCCAGGGGGAGCTCACCCCGGAGCACTCCGCGGCGCTGCCGGGCCTGGCCGAACGCCTGGGCGCCCGGCTCGTGCTGAACCTCGCACCGGTCACCACCCGCGACCGGGACCTGTTGGCCGCGGCGGACCCGCTGGTCCTCAACGAGTACGAGGCGGAGGCGCTCGGCGACCTCAGCGACCTGGCCCGCTCGGTGGTGGTCACCCTCGGCGCCCGCGGTGCGGTGCTCCACGAGGGCGCGGGACGCACCGAGGTCGCGCCGGTGCCGGCCGGGGACGTGGTGGACACCACCGGTGCGGGCGACGCCTTCTGCGGCACGCTGGCCGCAGCGTTGGCGGAGGGGGAGTCGTTGGCGGACGCCGCGGCGGTCGCCACGGCGGCGGGCAGCCTGGCGGTGCGCTCGCGCGGTGCCGCGGCGTCCTACGCGGGGAGGGACGCCGTGCGCGGGGCGACCGTCCTCTAGACTGTCCCACCATGAGGAACTTCATCAACCGTATCGTGGGATATCGTCCGGACCTGTTGATCGTGCTGATCGTCCTCGGTGTGGTGCTCGCCCTCATCTTCCCGGCGCGCGACGGTTTCGCCGAGGTGATGGACTGGGTCGTGAAGATCGCCATCGGCCTGCTGTTCTTCCTCTACGGTGCACGGCTGTCGACCCGCGAGGCGCTCAACGGGCTGAAGCACTGGCGCCTTCACCTGCTGATCCTGGCGTTCACCTTCGTGGTCTTCCCGCTGATCGGGCTGGCGCTCACCCCGCTGAAGTACGCCATCGGCGACGAGCTCTACCAGGGCATCCTCTTCCTGTGCCTCGTGCCGTCCACGGTGCAGTCCTCGGTGGCGTTCACCTCCATCGCGCGCGGCAACATCCCCGGCGCGATCGTCAGTGCCTCGGCGTCGAACCTCATCGGCGTCTTCGCCACCCCGGTACTGGTCCTTCTGCTGATGAGCGGTGCCGACGGCGGCCTGCACATCGACACCTCCGTGTTCGTCAACATCGCCCTGCAGCTGCTCGCCCCGTTCGTCGCCGGCCAGGTGCTGCGCAACGTGCCCGGGGTGTCGAAGGTCGCCGGCGCGAAGCCGACCAGTTACGTGGACAAGATCTCCATCGGGCTGGTCGTGTACGTGGCGTTCTCCGAGGGGATCGTGATGGGCGTGTGGAGTTCGGTGTCGTGGGTGGCGATCGTGGGCATCTGCGTCGGCTCGGTCGTCGCCGTCTACGGCATGCTCTGGCTGACCTCCTTCACCGCCCGCCACCTCGGCTTCGACTACGGCGACCAGGTGGCCATCCAGTTCTGCGGCACGAAGAAGTCGCTGGCCTCCGGGCTGCCCATCGCCGCGGTGCTGTTCAGCGGGGGAGCGGGGCTGGTGATCGTGCCGCTGATGATCTTCCACCAGGTCCAGCTGATGATCTGCTCCGGGCGCGCGGCGACCTACGCCGCCAAACGCCCCGAGAACACCTGGTAGACCGCTAGACCGTACCTAGCACGAGCGCGGCGACGCGGTCGGAGAACCGCCACTCGTCGCGCCGACGGGCGGTGCGCTGCAGCACGCCGCGCTGCGCCAGCCACGTCATCAGCGAGCGGGCGTCCGGCTCGCTGGCCTGCTGCAGGATCGCCGCGACCTGCAGGTCCACCGTGCCGGCGGACATCAGGTGGCGCAGCACGACCAGCGTCGCGGCGTCCCGGGCGACCCCGCGGCCGTACTCGGCGCGCACCGCGGTGAGCAGGCCGACGAACTCCATGTCGGCCTCCCCGTTGAACAGGGTCACGTCCACCGCGTCGTCCTTGGCGTCCACCACCGGCGGCTCGAAGCCGGACGACAGCATCGCCAGCCACATCCGGTCGAAACCGCGCGAGGACCAGCGTTCCAGCCCCAGCAGCTGCATGGCGTTGAGCAGCGTCGGGTTGCGCGGCTGCGAGGGCCCGGACAGCAGCCGGTCGGCGGCGGTGCCGTCGGGCAGTCCGCCGGGGGAGTGCACGCGGATGAGGTCCGGCGACTGGAAGACCACCACCGGTTCCGGACGCATCCAGTCGCGGTGCACCAGGGCGTTGGTGATCGCCTCGTCGGCGGCCGCGGCGGGCACCGAGGAGTCGTCGTGGGCGCGCACCAGGTCGCGCAGGCCCCCGGCCAGCAGCACCAGGGGCAGGTCCAGCACGGTCTCCGTCGGCGGGTTCGCCGCGTCCGTCGCCCCGGCGCGGTAGAGGTGACGCACCCCGGCCGTCCGGTGGAACAGCAGCTCGGCGGCCACGCTGGGACGCCCGTCGGCGGTGAGCAGGTCCAGTGCGGGAAGCAGGTCCGGGCCGGACGCCCCGTTCGGCAGCGTGCCGGCGCGCTGCGCGGCGGCCAGCAGGGAGCGTCCGGCGTCCAGCGCCTCGGCGTCGAAACGTTCCACGGGCACGCAGGACGCCGCGGACGTGGCGTCCGGGTTGCCGCGGGCGCGGCCCAGCTCCGCCAGCGGCTCGCCGGCCAGCGGCAGGCAGGCGTCCCCCACGCGGTGGCGCACCACCTGGTCCGGGCCGGTGTACACCGCCAGGCCGGCGGGCACCCGGATCACCACGATGCGCGCCCCGTGCGCGTAGGCCGCCCAGGCGTCCACCGTCAGGTGCGGGCGGGTGGCCGCGAAGATCTGGTGCGCGATCTGCGCCGGGTCACGCCCGGTGCCGTTGAAGGCGTCCGGCCCCGGGGTGCGGTCGGCGATGCCGAAGACGATGAAGCCGCGTCCGGCGGAGCCGTTGGCGAAACAGCACGCCGTCTTGACCAGCATGTCCGCGGCCTTGTCGTCCGGACGCCGGGTGGGGGTGTGCGACGGGTCCTCCTTGAAGTCCAGCACGCCGGACTCCAGGTCGTCGGCCACCGCACCGTCCAGGATCCGGTCCAACGCCTCGGCCACGTCCCGTGGCAGTGCGCGCTGACGACCGGCGGGTTCCATGAACGAAAGACTATATCCCGCGCAGGTCCCCGGCGACCGGACGCGACCGCTTGACGTACCCCATCCGCGGCCGGAAGCCCGCCGGATGCTTGAGCTGCGCCACGCAGTCGGCCACCACCAGGCGGAACCGCGGGTCCATCGCCGGCAGCTGCGCCACCGGGAACCAGCCGACCTCCACCGACTCCTCGTCGTTCACCCGCGGCTCGACGGCACTGTCCGCGGTCAGCACACAGCGCACCGTGGTGTCCATGAAACTGCACTCGTCGCCGTTGGGGTAGGTCACCGGCCCCACGGCACCGGTGCCGATCAACGCGTCGACCTCCACGGTCAGCCCCGTCTCCTCGGCGACCTCGCGCACCGCGGCCTCGGCGACCTCCTCGCCGGGGTCGATGATTCCGCACACCGGCGTCCAGCGGCCGTCGTCGGCGCGCCTGACCAGCAGGACGTCCGGCGTCGCGTACGCCGGGGCGTCCTGCGGCACGTCACGCACCACGACGGCGGTCACGCCCGGCAGCCACAGCGGCGCATGGCCGATCCGCTCGCGGAGCTCCACGATAAAAGAGGGGGTACCCATGGGAGAGGAGTCTAATACCCACGCGCTCTCCGTGCTGTTCAAGCTGTTCATGGGGTTGCGCTTACGGTATCTTTACACCATGAGACGCTCACTGCTGCGCATCGCCGCCGCCACCACAGCCCTGGCCACGGGCATCGCCCTGACCGCCTGCTCCTCCGACGACAACGACGGCGACAGCACGGGCGCCACCGCGTCCGACGGGGTCTTCCCGACCTCCGTGGAGACGAAGTTCGGCGAGATCACCGTCGACGAGGCACCGCAGCGTGTGGTCGCCCTGGGCTGGGGCGACGCCGAGATCGCCCTCGACCTCGGCGTCCAGCCCGTCGGCGCCACCGACTGGCTCGGCTTCGGCGACGACGGAGTGAGCCCCTGGAACGACAACTCCTACGACGAGTCGCCCGAGATCCTCGGCACCGACGAGGTCGAGTACGAGAAGATCGCCGCCCTGGACCCCCGACCTGATCCTCGACACCCGCTCCGCCGGTGAGCAGGACGTCTACGACCAGCTCTCCGACATCGCCCCCACCGTCTCCGTGCCCGAGGGCGGCGACTCCTTCACCACCTCCTGGGACACCCAGGTCGAGATGATCGCCGCCGCCCTCGGCGTGCAGGACAAGGGCGAGGAGCTCATCGGTTCGGTCAACGACCGCATCACCGAGGCCAAGGACGCCAACCCGGAGTGGGGCGACAAGACCGCCTCCGTGGTCACCAAGTTCGGCGACGGCTGGGGCATCTACCCCGAGGGCGACGCGCGCATGGACCTGCTGGTCGCGCTCGGTTTCACCCAGACCGACGAGGTCACCGAGATGGCCGACGGCAGCAACTTCTACATCGACGTCTCCGAGGAGAACATCGACCGCGCGGACGCCGACGTGGTCGTCGGCTTCCCGATCGGCTTCACCACCGAGGAGTTCGAGGAGGACAGCACCTGGCAGCGCATCGGTGCCGTGCAGGACGGCCGCGGAATCGTCGCCGACGAGGAGCTGAGCCAGGCCATCTCCGTGGGCACGCCGGACGCGATGATCTGGGCCGTGGGCCAGCTCGAGCCGAAGCTCGCCGAGGCCGCCGCGAAGTAGGCTCCCGCGCTCCCCACACTGCGGAATAGTCGCCCTCCCAGGCAGCGAATCACCCCGATTCGCTACCTGGGAGGGTGATCCTCTTCAATAGGGCGGCGCCGGCGTGGGTGATCGTGTTTGATCGGGGGCATGGGGAATTTCGGGGGACCCGACTGGGACGCGGCTCAACGCGCGCACCGCATCACACCGGGACGGGGACCGCTGTACGCGCGCCGCGTCCTGCCGACACGCAAACCGGAGCTACGGGTGGACGCCCTGGCCCGCGGCGTCCCGCGCTCCGCCGTGGACACCTGGGAGGCACCCGTGCGGTGCGTCGTCCTGCCGCCGGCGCCCGACTACAGCGGGAACATCCGCCTCGGCCCGGGTGGCCACGGCGACGAACACGGCCCGTACCGCTGGGACATCATCACCCGGCTACGCGCATCCTGGCTGATCAGCCCCCACACCGTGGTCGCCGGGTGGGCGGCCGCCGCACTGCACGGACTGCCGTACTGGGCGGACAGCGAACCGGTCGTCCTGCTCTCCTCGCGCACCCGTCGCAACGCCACCGGGCCCTCCACAGCGGTCTTCCGCACCCTGAAGCCCGGCACACCGACCGACCGCGCCGACCCACTGTTCCCGCAGATGAGGGTGCTGGACGCGGCGACCGCCACCGCCCAGTGCCTCGCCACGATCCTCCAGGGAAAGAAGACCTGGCACGTCCCGCACGTGCCCGGCATGGACGGGAAGCACGTGCGCGCGGTGCAGCTCATCGACGCGATGTACCAGTGCAGCTTCCTGACCGCGCGCCAGATCCTCGCCGCCGCCCACGGGATCGTGGACCGTCGGGTGCTGACCAGGCTGCTCGCGATGGCGGACGAGGGAGCGCAGTCACCGATGGAGACGGTGCTGCGCCTGATCGTCCGCGACGAACTGCCGGACGATCACCGGTGGACCTCGCAGGTGCGGATCAACCTCGCCGACGGGACGGTCGGCGGGGACGGCGGGAGTTGGCGAGCAGGTGGCGGTGCGCGCTCCACGGTGCCTGACCTGGCGTGCGAGACCCTCGGGGTGGCGTTGTACTACGACGGACGGCACCACGACGAGCTGGCCCAGACCGACACCGACTTCACGCTGTTCCAGAAGCTCAGGGGAGTGGGGTGGGAGGCGGTACGGGTCAACCGCATGCTGCTCGCCGACCTGCCGGAACTGCTGGAGCAGCTACGCGCCGCGGTGCGCCGGGCCTGCGAGGCCCGCGCGCGGGAGATGACGGCGCGGGAGGCGTGAGCGGGGGCTGACCTACTGCTCGCTCCACGACGATGTAGCCCGATCACCCTCCCAGGTAGCGATTCGGGCTCTTTGCCTACCTGGGAGGGCGACTATTTCGCTCCCGAGGGGTGCGCCGGGGTCAGAAGACCAGGTTCACCAGCACCATGTAGACCACCGTGCCGAAGAGGATCGACATCGTGGCCGAGCGTCGCCACAGGTGCAGGACGGCGGTGGCGACCACGGCGATCAGCGCGGCCCACACGCCACCGGGGTTCTCCGTGGAGCCGGCCAGCGTGTACATCACCAGCACCGTCATCACCCCGGCCGGCATGGCGATCCCCAGCCACGCGACCAGCGCAGACTCACGGAAATAGCGCATCGCGGCGAACGGCAGGGCGCGCAGCAGCAGGGTCACCAGCCCCACGGCACCGAGGATGAGCAGGGTGTTGGTCAGGTCCACACCCGCGGGCAGGCCGCTAGACATCGCGACCACCCCGGGCGTCCCGGGCGTCCCGGGCTCCCCGCTGCTCCCACAGGAACCGCGCGACCAGGTACACGAAGTACAGCGACAACCCGACCAGCAGCATCTGCTCCCGGCTCACCACGTAGCCCACGGCACCGGCGACGACGGCCACCACGGGCAGCCACACGTCGCGGCTCACGTCCAGCGCCTCGATCGCCAGCACCACGAACAGGGCGGTCAGCGCGAAGTCGAGCCCGACGAGGTCCAGGGGCAGCGCGGAGCCGACCAGGGCGCCGACCACGCCGAAGACCACCCAGGCGGACTGGCAGAACATCTGCACCGCCATGACCCGCGGCTGCGTCCACACGGACTTCTTCTTCGTCGACAGGATCGCGTAGGTCTCGTCGGTCAGCGCGTAGATGCCGTAGGCCTTCGCCGCCGGGGAGCGCACGGCGTCCACCGGGTAGCTCAGGCCGTAGAACACGTGGCGGAAGTTCACCAGGAAGCCGTAGAGGGCGGCGGACAGCGGGGCGACACCCCCGGTGACCAGGCTGATCGCGAGGAACTCCATGGATCCGGCGTAGAGCACGATGCTGAACACCGGCGTCCACCACCAGGCGAACCCGGTCTGGGTGACCAGCAGTCCGAAGGCGAGGCCCAGGGGGACGAGCCCCAACGCCACCGTCCAACTGTCCTGGATGCCTTTCCTGAACTCCGCCGGGGCGGTGGGGCTCACTGCTGCGCCTCCCACCAGCGGGTCAGCTCGGCGACGGCCTCGTCGCGGTCCATGGGGCCGCGGTCCAGGCGCAGTTCCTTGAGGAACGCCCAGGCCTTGCCGACCTCGGGTCCGGGCCGCAGGCCGAGGACGGTCATGATCTCGTTACCGTCGAGGTCGGGACGCACCGCGTCGAGGTCCTCCTGCTCACGGAGCTCGACGATGCGTGAGTCCAGGTCCTCCACGGCGCGCGCCAGGCGTCCGGCCTTGCGCTTGTTGCGGGTGGTGCAGTCGGCACGCACGATGACCTGCAGCTGGGGGAGCAGGTCACCGGCGTCGGCGACGTAGCGGCGCACGGCGGAGTCCGTCCACGCTCCCTCGCCGTAGCCGTGGAAACGCATGTGCAGGAACACCAGCTGGCCGATGTCCTGGATCTGCCGCTTGGGGTACTTCAGCGCCTTGAGCCGCCGGCGCGCCATGCGCGCACCCACGACCTCGTGGTGGTGGAAGGTCACCGCCCCGGTGTCGGTGAAGTCGCGTGTGTCGGGCTTGCCGATGTCGTGCAGCAGGGCGGCCCAGCGCAGGACGAGACGGTCGTCCTGCGTCGCGTCCTCCATGCGCCCCTCCAGCTCGGTGGCGTTGCGCAGCACCTGCAGGGAGTGGGCGTAGACGTCCTTGTGCTGGCGGTGCTCGTCCTGCGTGAGCTTCAGGGCGGGCAGTTCGGGCAGCACGTGGTCGGCCAGCCCGGTGGCGGACATCATCTCCAGGCCGGTCCACGGTTCGGCGCCGAGCATCAGCTTGTTGAGTTCGGTGGCGACGCGTTCCACGGTGATCCGCTCGATCTGACCCGACATCTCCGTCATCGCCCCGCGCACCCGTTCGGCCACGGTGAAGCCCAGCTGGGAGGCGAAGCGGCAGGCGCGCAGCATGCGCAGCGGGTCGTCGTGGAAGGACTGTTCGGGGGCGGCCGGGGTGTCGAGCACGCCGGCGACGAGGTCGTCGAGCCCGTTGAGCGGGTCGCGCAGGTCGTGGTGTCCGTCGGCGGAGAGTTCCAGGGCGATGGCGTTGCAGCGGAAGTCGCGGCGCACCAGGTCGCCGTCCAGCGTGTCACCGAAGGTGACCTGCGGGTTGCGGGACGCCCCGTCGTAGGAGTCGGCGCGGAAGGTGGTGATCTCCACGACCAGTCCGTGGAACATGGCGGAGACGGTGCCGAACTCGATGCCGGTGTCCCACACGGTCTCGGCGACGTCCTCGAGGATGCCGGTGACCACGTCGGGGCGGGCGTCGGTGGTGAAGTCGAGGTCGAACTCGGCGCCGTCGCCGAGGCGTCCGAGCAGGGCGTCGCGGACGGATCCGCCGACGAGGTAGAGGCTGTGGCCGCGCGCGGCGAAGGCACCGGCGAGCGCGGTGAGCGTCCGGTCCGTCCTGTCGCCGTCCTTCACCGCCGACCACGCGGTGGCGAGCATCGTTGCGGCGTCCTTGTTCTCCTGTGTCACCCCCCGGATTTTACAGTTCCCACAAACCGACCCGCAGGCACTACCCTTGTTCCCCATGAACCAACGGCGTCGCCGCTCCAACGGGAGCCCTTCACGGCCGGACCAGCGCCGGTCTCCGGCACGCTCCGTTCAGCAGCGTGACCACAGTGAACTGCCGACCTCGGTGGAGACCAGCGCCGGCGGGCTGGTCCTGTCGGGTCTGGCGGAGGCGGTGCGCGGCGACGGGTCGGTGGACCTGTCGCGCATGTACGTGGCGCTGATCGGCCGGCTGGACCGTCGTGGGCGGTTGCTGTGGTCGATCCCGAAGGGTCACATCGAGCCGGACGAGTCGCACCACACCACCGCCGAGCGTGAGGTGTGGGAGGAGACCGGTGTCAGCGGCGAGGTGGTCAGCGACCTCGGCACGATCGACTACTGGTTCGTCTCGGAGGGCCGGCGCATCCACAAGACGGTGCACCACCACCTGCTGCGCTACATCGACGGCGACCTCAACGACGAGGACCCGGAGGTCACGGAGGTGGCGTGGCTGCCGGTGAGCAACCTGGTGGAGCGTCTGGCGTACGCCGACGAGCGCAAACTGGCCCGCCAGGCCCATGACCGGCTGCCCGACCTCGCCCGCGCCGAGGCGAAGGCCGGACGGCGTACGCCGCGGTAGCGATGGGGGGTTTCTCGGGAGCGGTCCGGACGCTGGCCTGCGTCGCTGTGGCGGCGGTGGGTCTCGCCGCCGCGCCGCTGGCGGCTGGGCAGGACGCACCGGACGCACAGGGGACCCAGCCCGCCGCGTGGTCGAACCCGGAGGCGCGCTCGGCGGACCCGGACAGCGGTGTCGAGCTGGAGATCCTGGGCCAGCAGCCGGCCACGGTGACCGGCGACGGCGCCCTCGACCTGCGCATCCGGGTGACGAACAACTCGGACCAGGACGTCTCGGGCCTGCAGCTGCGCACCCAGCACCAGAATGCGGTGGACGCCCCGGAGGGCGTCGCCACCTCACTGATCGCGAACCAGGGCGAGTACCCGTGGGTCGGCCCGTTCCAGCAGTTGGACGGCCGGCTCGCCCCGGGCGAGGACCGGCAGTTCCGGCTGACGGTGCCGGTCGACGGCCGGGCGGGCAGTCTCAGCGGCCTGGGTTTGGACGCTCCCGGCGTGTACCCGCTGCTGCTGAACCTGAACGCGGACCTGGGGGACGCCGGGACCTCCTTCGTGGCGGCGACGCGCACCACGGTCACGGTGAGCGGCGAGAGCGAGAACGCCGACAACAACGAGGACAACGAGGACAACGAGGTCAACGAGGTCAACGAGGTCAACGACACTGCCGAGCGTCCGTCCGGGCTGACGGTGCTGTGGCCCCTGTCGTCGGCGGCGACGGTGTCCGCCGGGCAGGTCGGCGACGCCCCGGAGCCCAATGAGCTCTACCTGCCGGACGAGTCCCTGGCGGAGGAGCTGCAGCCGGAGGGCCGGCTGAGCGCCCTGGTGTCGTCCTACCGCACGGCGGCGGGGGATTCCGACGACCTGCGGCAGGCGACGTGCATCGCCATCGACCCGGACCTGCTGGAGACGGTGTCGCGGATGAGCCAGGGCTACCGGGTCGGCGAGGCGCCGAGTCCGGTGGAGGAGCCGGTGCGGCTGCGCGACCGGTGGACGCAGAACGACAGCAGCGACCGCTCGGTCGAGGGCACCGGTGCCGACGACGCGGCGTCGTGGTTGGCCGACCTGCGCGAGGTCGTCGACGGCCAGTGCACCGTCCCGCTGCCCTTCGCCGGGGTGGACGTGGACGCGGTCACCGCCCTGGACGACCCGTGGGTCGAGGAGTTGGCGGCGCGCGGGGTGGAGACGATCGAGGACGTGCTGGACACCGACACCGCCGAGGGTGTCGTGGTCCCGGGTTCCGGCTACGTCGGCGAGGAGACGCTGCAGCGTCTCGGCGAGTCGGACCGGGAGACCCCGGCCACCGTCGTCGTCGCCGACGACACCGTGGACACAGACAACAGCGACACAGACACCAGCGACACAGACACCAGCGACACAGACAACACTACGAGCACCGTGGCGACGCTGCCGGGCGGCACGCGCGCGCTGCGTTTCCCCGCGGCCCTGGGTGCCGCGCTCGCGGCGACGGGCGAGGCGCCGACGGCCGCGGCCTACGGGGCGACGTCCTCGCGGCGTCCCCTCGCCGAGGACAGTCCCGCCGAGCGCATGGCCGCCGCCGTCGGCGTCCTGGACCTGGAGCTGAGCGCCGGTGACGGCAATGTGCTCGCGGTGCCGCCGGCGGAGTGGTCCGTCGACGGCGAGGACGCGCAGACCTGGCTCGAGGCCGTCACGGGACGCCTGGAGGACGGTTCGGCGCGCGCGGTCTCCTTCGGTGCCGCGCTCGGCGGTGTGGCGTCCGAGGGGACGCTGCGCGGACCGGTCGCCGACCCCGTCCCGGTGTCCGACGGCGAGGTCGCGGCGGGGCAGGGGCTCGTGGAGGAGCTGCACAACTTCACCAGCATCATGGTCGACAACGACAACGTGGCGCTGACCCCGGAGATCTTCACCCGGCCGATGTTCGACGACGTGCTGCGGTCGTTCACGGACAACCGTCGTCGCGTCGCCGTGGAGGCCGACCGGGCGCGGGACGCCTCGGAGCAGCGTCGTGGGCGCGTCCGGGGCCTGTCGGACGAGTTGCGTGCCTCGGTGTCGTTGCTGCCGCCGGGCAGCGTCTTCACCCGCACCAGCGACTCCTCGCCGCTGATCGTGGTGGCGCGCAACGGTCTGCCGTTGCCCGTGCGCGTGAGCGTGGACTACGAGTCGCAGGACGGGGTCACCCTCAACACGCCCGGGATGCAACTGATTCCCGCACAGGGCAGTGTGACGCTCCAGATGACGACCACCTTCCCCGAGGAGGTGACCGGCACGGACCTCACCATGTTCCTGGAAACCCCGGACAACCAGCAGATATCCGAGCCGGTGACGATCAGAATCTCCTCCGGCCCGGGCTCCGGGGCGCTCGCCGTGACCGTGGGTGTGGCGGTCGTGTTCGGCCTGTTCGCGGTCATCCGGACGGTCAAACGACGCCGACAGTTAGCGAACGGCCGGGGGAGTGCACGAAGATGGAGCGGTGACTGATTCTCGAGAAGACTCCGGCGACGCCGCCCATAGCGGCGAACGGGGGCGGTTCCGCGCCGCAACCCCGCCGGCGAAGGCACCGTCCGCCCGTCCCTCACGCGCCCAGGACGGTGGCGACGCCGTCGGCACCGGCTCCGGGACCGACCACTCGAAGCTGAACCTCTCGCCCGCCGAGCGGGCGGCGACGGACCCCCGGCAGAAGAAGGCGTCCGGGGCGTCCGGCACGTCCGGCGTCAGGACCACCACCACGGACGGCGGCGGCAACGGCAGCGACGATGGCAACGAGGGCTCCGGTGCGACGAACGCCTCCGACGCCGACGTGGTGCGTGCCACCGGGTCGATGGCCTTCGCCACCCTGCTGAGCCGCATCACCGGCTTCCTGCGCACCGTGATGATCGGCTCCGCCCTGGGCGGCACGGTCGCCAGTGCGTTCAACACGGCGAACACGCTGCCGAACCTCATCACCGAGCTGGTACTCGGCGCGGTGCTCACCAGTCTGGTGGTGCCGCTGCTGGTGCGCGCCGAGAAGGAGGACTCCGACCGCGGCGCGGCCTTCATCAGACGGCTGCTGACCATCACCTTCACCCTGATGATGACGGTCACGGTCGTCGCGGTCTTCGCCGCGCCGCTGCTGACCCGGATCTCGCTGGCCGCCGACGGCAAGGTCAACATCGGCATGTCCACGGCCTTCGCCTACCTGGTGCTGCCGCAGATCGTGTTCTACGCGATGTTCGCCGTGATGATGGCGGTGCTGAACACGAAGGGCGTCTTCAAGCCGGGTGCGTGGGCGCCGGTGGTCAACAACCTGGTGACCCTCGCTGTGCTCGGCATCTACTTCACGCTGCCGCAGGACACGAAACTCAGTCCGAACGACACCGTCACGATCACCGACCCGCACATCATGCTGCTGGGTCTGGGCACCACGCTGGGTGTGGTGGTCCAGGCACTGATCATGGTGCCCTACCTGCGTAAGGCCGGGGTGGACATCCGCCCGCTGTGGGGCCTGGACGACCGGCTGAAGCAGTTCGGCGGCATGGCGCTGGCGATCGTGGTGTACGTGCTGATCTCCCAGATCGGCTGGATCCTGAACAACCGCATCGCCTCCGGGTCCGGCCCGGGCCCGACGATCTACATGCAGGCCTGGCAGCTGCTGCAGGTGCCCTACGGCGTGATCGGCGTGACCCTGCTGACGGCGATCATGCCGCGCCTGTCGCGCAACGCCGCCGACGGCGACGACAAGGCCGTGGTCAAGGACCTGACGATGGCCACCCGGCTGACGATGCTGGCGTTGATCCCGGTCATCGCCTTCTTCACCGCCTTCGGCACGCTCATCGCACCGGCCCTGTTCGCCTTCGGCCAGTTCGACATGGGCAACGCGAACGTCCTGGGCTGGACGATCAGCTTCTCGGCGTTCACGCTGATCCCCTACGCGATCGTGCTGCTGCACCTGCGCGTGTTCTACGCGCGTGAGGAGGTCTGGACGCCGACGTTCATCATCGGCGGCATCACGGTCACGAAGGTCGCGCTGGCGTACCTGGCGCCGCACATCGCCAGCGAGCCGCGCCTCGTGGTGGTGCTGCTGGGTGCGGCGAACGGCATGGGTTTCGTGGCCGGTGCGATCATCGGTCACCGTCTGCTGCGCCGCTCGCTGGGGCACCTGGGCATGCGCAGCGTGCTGAAGACCTCGCTCTGGACGGCCGGGGCCTCCGCGGTCGCGGCGTTGATCGTGTGGCGTCTGGACGTGCTGCTCGACCGCTTCCTCATCCCCGACGGCTTCCGCTTCGGCTACCTCGTGCGCCTCATGATCATCGGCGTGGTCTTCCTGGCCATCGTGATGCTGATCATGTCGCGGTCCAAGCTCCCCGAGGTGATGACGGTCGGCGCGTCCTTCGCGCGCCTCCCCGTCGTCGGACGCTTCTTCTCCGGTGCCGTGCCCGAGGACGGGCAGGACGGCCAGTCGGCGCTCATCACCGAGATGCCGATCGCCGGCATGGGCGGCATCACCGGGCAGGACGTCGCGGGCCCCGCGATGCCGCCGCTGTCGGCGGGTCGGGTGCGCGGGCCGCGCCTGGTGCCCGGTGCGCCGATCCTGCAGGGGCGTTTCCGGCTGCTGTCGGACCACGGCGGCTCGCCCGCCGCGCGCCTGTGGCAGGCCCGTGACAACGAGTCCGGCGACCTGGTCGCCCTGACCATCCTCGACCCGCAGGTCGCCGGGGTCGGGTCGCGCGAACTGCTGGACCGCAGTGCGACGTTGGCGAAGGTCTCGTCCCCGGGTGTGGCCCGGGTGCGCGAGATCTGCGACGCCCGCACGCTGGTCGTCGTGGTCGCCGACTGGACCGAGGGCGCGCCGTTGACGCGCGTGGCGGAGTCCGGTCCGGACCCGTTGGCCGCCGGCTACGCCATGTCGGACCTGGCGGACGCTGCGGCGGACGTCGCCGAGCTCGGCGGCTCGTTGGGCATCGACCACCGCAACCGGCTGCGCATCAGTTCCGAAGGTCGCGCCGTGCTGGCGTTCCCGGGCGTGCTGCCGGGCGGTTCGGCCCGGCAGGACGTCCACGCCGTGGTCGTGTCCCTGGACATGCTGCTCGCGGCGGTGCCGTCCGACCGGATCCCGGCGGAGCTGCGCACGATCATGGACGACGCCCGCAGCGCCGACGGTGTCGACGCCCGGCAGCTCGCCGCGCGCCTGCGTGCGGCGACGACCTCGGAGTCCCCGGACTCCGACCTGGTGACCAGTGCCGACGTGGCGCCTGACCCGGAGCAGCGCGCCGGTTTCGGTGCCGCCCCGGAGAAGCCCGGGCGCACGGCCCTGGCCGTCGGCCTGACGATCGGCGGGCTGCTCCTCGCCGTCGCGCTGATCGTCGCGGCGGTGGCGTACTTCGGCGGCGACCGGCCCGACTCGCCGGTGACCACGGACTCGATCCGTGGCAGCCAGTCGAGCAGTGCGCAGGCCGCCCCGGAGCCCGAGGTCGTCGGCGTGACCGACGCCGCCGAGTGGGCCACCGCCGACGACGGCGACAACCTCGACAACCCGGAGGACGCACCGCTGGTCATCGACGGCGACGCGGGCACCACCTGGAGTTCCGCGCAGTACCTGGACCAGCTGGGCGACGGGCCGTCCTCCCTGAAGCAGGGCATCGGCCTGCTGCTGTCGCTGGACGGCGAGACGTCGGTGACCTCGGTGGATCTCGAGGGTGTGCCCGAGGGCACGCGGATCGAGCTGCGCACCGGCTCCGGCGACATCACCTCGATCGACCAGACCGAGGTGCTGGACGCCGAAACCGCCTCCGGTGACACCTTGACGCTCACCGGTGAGGACGCCCCGGCCGGCGACCGGGTGCTCCTGTGGATCACCGAGCTCCCGATGCCGGACGCCGCCTCCGTGGGCGAGGTCGTGGTGCACGGCGTGCGGGAGTAGGACGTCGCCCAGAGAGTTGTCCACAACCCTGCCGCCGGGGCGCGCGGCAGGCTAGGGTTGTGCACAGAGGCTTCCTCCGCGGGGACGGCAGGGGGCCAGGGGACACAATTCACCGGGGGACTTTTCCGTGACAACATCGACCGCGCCAGAAATCACGCCAGAAACCGCACCGTCGGACGCCGAGCTTCTGCGCCGGCACCTCGCCGGCTGCAGCACCTCCTTCACCGACCTGCTCGCCCGGCACTCCGGGCTGCTGGGCTGGGCACTGCACCAGGCGGGCGTGCCGCTCGAGGACCGTCCGGACGTCCTGCAGGACGGACTGCTGAAGGTGCACCGCACCGCCGGCTCGTTCCGAGGGAAGGACTCCGCGGCGTCCTGGCTGCACACCATCATGCGCAACACCGCGCTGACGCATTTGCGTGACAGCCGTCGGCGTACCGACGAGCTCGCCCGCTCCGTCGACCTGGGGGAGCGGTTGCGCACCCTCCCGGACAACCGCAACGTGGACGCCGCCCGCACGATCCACCGCATCCTGCTGGGCGAGGCGGTCAGTCAACTTCACCCGGGCCTGCGCGACGTGATCGTGCTCACCGACGTCCGTGACTGGTCGCTCAGCGAAACCGCCGCCCACCTGGGCATACCGACCGGGACGGTGAAGTCGCGGCGGGCGCGGGCCCACCGTCACCTGCGCGAGCGTCTCGCAGAGGCCGGGGTGGCACCTGCGGTGTCCGGGGCGTCGCTAGAATCGTCGGCATGAGTGATTCCACCCAGTCTGTCCACGACGTCGTCATCATCGGTTCCGGCCCCGCCGGCTACACCGCCGCCATCTACGCCGCCCGTGCCGAACTCAAACCCCTGGTGTTCGAGGGGATGGACTTCGGTGGACTGCTGATGCAGACCACCGAGGTCGAGAACTACCCCGGGTTCCCGCAGTCGATCATGGGCCCGGCGCTCATGGACGACATGCGCAACCAGGCCGAGCGCTTCGGTGCGGACCTGCGCATGGAGGACGTCGTAAGCGTGGAGCTGGACGGCGACCTGAAGAAGGTCGTCACCGACGAGGAGGAGTTCCTCGCCCGCACCGTGATCCTGGCGACCGGCGCCGAGCCGCGCTACCTCGGCGTCCCGGGCGAGGAGGCCCTGCTGGGCCACGGCGTGTCCGCCTGCGCCACCTGCGACGGCTTCTTCTTCAAGGAGAAGCAGATCGCCGTGATCGGCGGCGGCGACTCCGCCATGGAGGAGGCCGACTTCCTGACCAAGTTCGGTGACCGGGTGACCATCATCCACCGTCGCGACGAGTTCCGCGCCTCGGCGATCATGGAGGAGCGTGCCCGCAACAACCCGAAGATCGACATGATCATGAACTCCCGCGTCGTCGAGGTCCTCGGTGAGGGCAGCGTGCAGGCGCTGAAGCTCGAGGACACCGTCACCGGGGACACCCGTGAGGTGCCGATGGACGCGATGTTCGTGGCCATCGGCCACGACCCGCGCACCGCCGTCTTCGACGGCCAGGTGGCCTTGCAGGACAACGGTTACGTGCAGGTCGACGAGCCGTCCACCCGCACCTCCCTGCCCGGCGTCTTCGCCGCCGGTGACCTGGTGGACTCCCATTATCAGCAGGCCATCACCGCCGCCGGTTCGGGTTGCCGCGCCGCGCTGGACGCTGAAGGTTATCTGGCCGCGCTCTGAGGCGCGCACCGGTTTGCGCCTTATCCGGAACGTGACCGTTCCGTGACCGCTCCGTGACTGTTCAGCGCATGTTTCCGCGCTGCTACTCCCGCGGGTATTGTGGTGTGGACACTCTAGCTCCCACCACCCCCAGGAGATTGCGACCATGGCTGACCCCGTGACCGTCACCCAGGACACGTTCCGCAGTACCGTCATCGAGTCGGACGTCCCCGTCCTCGTGGACTTCTGGGCGGGCTGGTGCCAGCCGTGCATCCAGATGGAACCTGCGCTGAACAACATCGCCGACAAGTACGGCGACTCGGTGACCGTGGCGAAGGTG
The DNA here is from genome assembly GCF_052379185.1 of Corynebacterium sp. AOP12-C2-36. NCBI lineage: Bacteria > Bacillati > Actinomycetota > Actinomycetes > Mycobacteriales > Corynebacteriaceae > Corynebacterium > Corynebacterium sp. AOP12-C2-36. The sequence goes on from NZ_JBQSYJ010000009.1 coordinate 142,225, forward strand.
AACGTGGAGGAGGAACGCGGCCTGGCGGCCATGTTCCAGGTGATGTCGATCCCCGCCCTGTTCATCTACCACGAGGGCCGCAAGGTCGTGGAGCTCCACGGCCGCCAGTCCGAGGCCGACCTCTCCGAGGCTCTCGACGCGCTCGTCTCGGCGTGACCTCCATCAACCACAACCGACCTGAGCCGGCAACGAGAGGATGACGTGCACCGTAATTCACTGAAGATGGGCGACCGGAGCCCACGTGTGGCCGAGGTCCGCGGAACGCTCGCCCGGCTCGGTTTCATCGACGGATTCACCGGGGACACCTCCGGGGACGCCGGACAGCGGTGGACCGCCGAGGACGAGGTCTTCGACGCACACATGGACATCGCCCTGCGTGCGTTCCAGCAGGGGCGCGGCATCATCGCCGACGGACACATCACCGACGGCACCCTGCGGGCGCTGAGGGAGGCCTCCTACACGCTCGGGGCCCGTGTGCTGTCCCTGCAGCCCCCGGGGCATTTCTTCGTCGGTGACGACGTAGCCGAGCTCCAGGGGCAGCTGCACGACCTCGGTTTCTACACCGACCGTGTGGACGGGCAGTTCGGGCCGCACACCCACGACGCGGTCCGCAAGTACCAGCTCAACTACGGGCTCACCAACGACGGTGTCTGCGGCCCCGTCACCCTGCGCGCGCTGAGCTACCTGGGCCGGCGCATCACCGGCGGGTCTCCGCAGGCGCTGCGCGAGAAGGAGCAGATCCGCGCCGCCGGCCCGCAGCTGACCGGCAAACGCATCGTCATCGACCCGGGTCTGGGTGGGGACGTGTCAGGACGCACCGTGAGCGGTCCGTACGGCACCATCACGGAGGAGGAGATCCTCTGGGACCTGGCGACCCGTACCGAGGGCCGGATGATCGCCGCGGGCATGGAGACGATCCTCTCGCGTCCGCGCAGCGGCAACCCCTCGAGCCTGGATCGCGCCTCCCTGGCCAACGCCTTCGGCGCGGACCTCGTGATCTCGTTGCGTGCGGACGTGTACCCGAATGCGCTGGCCAACGGTGCCGCCTCGTTCTACTTCGGTTCGGAGGCCGGCTCGTCGTCGGTGACGGGGGAGAAGCTCTCCGGCTTCATCCAGCGTGAGGTCACCGCGCGCACCCCGCTGACGAACTGCCGGGCCCACCGACGGACCTGGGACCTCTTGCGCATGACGAAGATGCCGGCGGTGCAGTTCGTGGCCGGCTACCTCACCAACGACGGCGACGTCGCGGTGCTGACCGACCCGGACAACCGGGACACCATCGCCGAGGCCCTCGTGGTGGCGGTGAAGCGGCTCTACCTGTTGGACGCGGACACCGCTCCGACCGGCACCTTCCGGTTCTCCGACGTCCTGGAGGCCGAGAAACTGGCCTGAATCACAGCGATGTGATTCAGGCCTTCTGACCGCCGAGCACCGTGCTCAGCGGTCCTCTGTCGTTCATGAGCTCATGCGCGTCGGTCGCGTAGTTGCTGAACAGGGACGATCCCTCCGCGAGCTTCTTACGGTACCGGGGGAAGCGGGGGTGCTTGCCCACGATGGTGAACTCCTGCTGTTCGAGGATGTCCGCGGAAAGCACCGGCGCAGCCTCGAGATCGGCGTCCGGACCGTCGGGGCGGTCCTCCCACCCGTGGTAGCCCTCCGGGAAGTAACCGGACGGAGCCCCGTCCTCGTCATTGCGCCCGTAGGCCTCGACAGCAGCCACGCCGCGGCGCTCCGCCTCGGTAAGGATCGTGTCGATGAGACTGTGCTCCAGGTAGAGGCCCATGTAGGGCGGCTCCACGAAGACGGTGGAGATCTGGATGGCGTCCCCGGAGACCGGCCCCGAGGGCATCGCCGCGGAGCCCGGGAAGTTCGGTGGGGGAGCGAAGAACGCCGTCGCGGCCGGCCGCTCGCCACTGCCCTCGTCCCCGGTCCCGACGAATGCGGTGTAGCCGCAGGTACCCCAGCGGTAGAGGACGGACTGTATCCACATCTGCTTGTCGAATGCCGAATCGGGGCTCGTCACCGTCGGTGAGAGCTCCCAGAACATATCCCCACCTGCAGAAGGCGCCACCACGTCACCGCTGTCGTGACGCAGAGCGCTGTACCTGATCTCCACCGATGTCCTCCTTCGTCGATGGCGATTCTACCGCGCGGACGCCTGGGTCGCCGGGCTACGGCGTAACCCGGCGAGGTTTCACGTGAAACCTTTCGCTGTCAGCTCTCCTTCGGGAGCTTCAGCAGTTCCGTGATGCGGGAGAAGTCCTCCTCGTCGCCGAACTCGACGACGATCTTTCCCTTCTTCGCACCCATCTGCACGGTGACCCGTGTGTCCAGCGCGTCTGCAGCGGAGGAGGCCCACTGCGTGACCGCCTGAGGCTGCTCCCGCGGCGCGCGGGCGGTTTTCGGGGCCACCTCGTCCCCACGGTTCAGCAGGACGACGGCTTCCTCGGTGGCACGCACGCTGAGCCCCTCGGCGATGATGCGCTCGGCGAGGCGGTCCTGGGCCTCGTGACCTGCCTTGACGCCGAGGAGCGCCCGGGCGTGGCCCGCGCTCAGCACGCCGGCGGCAACCTTTCGCTGGGCACCGACGGGGAGCTGCAGGAGGCGGATCATGTTCGTGATGAGCGGACGGGAGCGCCCCAGCCGCCGGGCGAGCTCCGCCTGGGTCACATCGAACTCCTCCAGCAGCTGCTGGTAGGCGTTCGCCTCCTCCAAGGGATTCAGCTGCACCCGGTGGATATTCTCCAGCAGGGCATCGCGGAGCATGTCCTGGTCGTCGGTCTCCCGGACGATGGCGGGGATGACCTCAAGACCGGCGAGCTTGGACGCACGCAGACGACGCTCGCCCATGATCAACTCATAGGAGGACTTCCCGAGCGGACGGACGACGACCGGCTGGAGGAGGCCGAACTCCTTGATCGAGTGAACGAGTTCGTTGAGGGGCTCCTCCTCGAAGTTCTCTCGCGGGTTCTTCTGGTTCCGCGTGATCGAGTTGAGGGGCAGTTCCTGATAGGTCGCGCCGACGCTCTCGACACTTTCCTGGGGGGTCTCTGCGCCCTTACTCGACCCTTCGGCCTTTACGTCACTGTGACGCTGATCCGCGGGACCGTTCGGACGCTGTCTGGCTGGACCGAGGATCACGTCCGCCGCACCGGCACCGAGGCGCGGCTTCGACGGACTGGTGGGGATGAGGGCGGCGAGACCACGGCCGAGGCCACCTCGTTGGGTCTCGGTCTGGGGGAGCTGGGGGAGGGTCGGCTTCTTCTCTGACATCAGTTGTTGCTTCCTGTCCGGAATTCAGGTGCCACACCGATCGGGGCGGTCTCGGGGAGGGGGAGGTAATCGCCACGTTTCGCGAACTCCACGGCGCCATCGAAGTAGGCCAATGCCCCACGGGAGCCCGGATCGTACTGGAGGACGGTCTTGCCGTAGCCCGGAGCCTCGGAGACCTTCACGCTGCGGGGAATCTGGTTGTCCAAGACAGCGCTGCCGAAGTGGTTGCGCACCTCTCCGGCAACCTGCTCCGAGAGCTTCGTGCGTGCGTCGTACATGGTGAGCAGGACGGCGGACACGTGGATCTCCGGGTTCAGGTGCTCCCTGATCATGGAGATGTTGTTGAGCAGCTGCCCGACACCTTCCAGGGCGTAGTACTCGCACTGGATGGGGATCAGGACCTCGGACACCGTGTTCATCGCATTGATGGTCAGCAGGCCGAGCGACGGCGGACAGTCGATGAAGACGTAGTCGTATCCCTGGCTCGCCAGGTAGTCGGAGCTGAGCGCGTCGCTGAGACGGTATTCCCGTCGAACCATGGAGACCAGTTCAATCTCCGCGCCGGCGAGGTCGATCGTGGCCGGGATGCAGAAGAGGTTCTCGTTCTCCGAATTCTGCTGGGTCACTTCGGAAGCCGACTTCTCGCCGATGAGCAATTCATAGCTGGAGGGTGTGCCCATCCGGTGCTCCGCCCCGCAGGCCGTGGACGAGTTCCCCTGGGGGTCGAGGTCGACCACGAGAACCTTCATCCCGTGCAGCGCCAGAGCCCATGCAAGGTTCACTGCCGAGGTGGTTTTGCCGACGCCGCCCTTCTGGTTCGCGATCGTGATCCGCCGCGTCCGAGGCGGGCGGGGGAGGGACAGTCGCTCCGGGTTCTGGATTCGCGCAGCGCGACGTGCCGCGTCGGCGATAGGGGTGTCATCCCATTCGGGAGGAATCATGTACTTCCTTTGCATGACGGAGTGGGCGGTGCGGCGGAGCGGGTTTCACGTGAAACACTGTGCGGATCACCCTGCACAGTCAGTTTAGTCTCCCCGGGTCCGTGTAACAACGGAGGTTTCACGTGAAACCCCGGGGTGAATCACATCGTTGTGATTCAGCGTAGGCGTTCGACGGCCACCACGAAAGTGGGGTTCCCCAGAGCCTCGGAACCGACCTCCAGGACCTCTCCAGGCGATCCTCCAGCCCGTGTGAGGTCCTTGGCGTCCCGTACGAGCTCCTCGCCCGCAGAGGAGCCCTTCAGGGCCTTCACGTGACCTCCCACGCGCGCCAACGGCAGCGACCAGTTGATCAGTCGGCCGACCGGCGCCACCGCGCGGGAGGTGACGACATCGGCGCCACCGACGGCCTTGCGGATATCCTTCTCCTCAGCGCGTCCGCGGAAGACCTCGACGTTCTCCAGTCCGAGCGCGTCAACGACCTCGTTCAGGAAGGTCACCCGACGCAGAAGAGGTTCGACGAGCTGCACCCGCAGATCGGGCCGCGCGATCGCCAGGGGGATACCCGGCAGCCCCGCCCCGGAGCCGACGTCGACGACACGCTGACCGTTGTCGATGACCTCCGCGAGAACGGCACTGTTGAGGATGTGGCGGTCCCAGAGCCGTCCGACCTCACGCGGGCCGATGAGGCCGCGGACGACACCTGCATCGCCCAGCCAGCCGGCGTAGTCGACGGCGAGGCCGAGGCGGTCACCGAAGACCGCCTCCGCCTCCGGGGGAGGGGAGGGGACGTCACTGGACGGGAGTTTCTCATCTGACTGGCTCACACCCCCAGTGTAGCGAGCGCCCGGACATGAAAAAGACCCCGCACCCTCGAGGAGGGAGCGGGGCCGGGCGGGGCGGGAACTAGTTCCCGTCGCGCTTCTTCTGGTTCTTCGGCTTGGCGCCGGGCTTGGGGGCGGTGGAGCGCTTCGCCTCGATCTTGGCGGCCTTCTCCTCCTCCTCTTCGCGGTCCATCTTGTTGAACACGAGACGCTGCTGGACGTACATCCAGGTGGTGTTCGCGGCCATGTACACGGCGAGACCGACCTGCCAGAGGAAGCCACCGGCGAACATCATCACCGGCATGACCCAGAGCATGAGCTTCTGCATCATCATCATCTGGTTCTGCATCATGTCTTCCTGCGCAGTCGCGTTCTTCTTCTTCGGCTGCGCAGCCTGACGCTTCTTCTGCCGGTCCATCGACATGCGGGCGTTGAAGTGCATGAGCACCGAGGCGATGAGCATCAGCGGGAGCACCACGATGACGATGTTCCACTGGGCGAAGTCCACGTTTCCGTCATCGGAGAACGCACCGTAGGAGTCCTTCTCCATGGTGATGAACGCGGAGAGCGGGGTACCGAAGAGACGGGCGTCCAGGAAGGACTGGACCTCGTCCACACCGAAGAAGTAGTTCGGGGTGTTCCTCGTCTGCTCGATCGTCATGGCGTCGCCCTGGCCCATGCCGCTGCCGGTGCGGTTGAAGGACCGCAGCACGTGGAACAGACCGATGAAGATCGGGATCTGCACCAGCATCGGCAGGCAGCTCGCCAGCGGGTTGACGCCCATCTCCTTCTGGAGCTTGCGCATCTCCAGGGCCTGCGTCTGCTGGTCCTTGGCGTACTTCTTCCGGATCTCCTGCATCCGGGGCTGCATCTCCTGCATCTTGCGACTGGAGCGTAGCTGCTTGATCGTGGGTCGGACGAGGAGGCCGCGGATCGTGACGACCAGGAAGATGATCGCCAGGGCCCAGGACAGGCCGGAGTCGGGACTCAGTACAAAGCCGAAGACTTTGTGCCAGAACCACAACACCGCCGAGATGGGGTAGTAGATGAAGTCAAGCACTTGTGGTGCAATCTCCTTGTTGTAGGGGGACGGTCACCTGCGTGGCCGTGACCGGAGCGGGGGAACCGGATCCCAGCCGCCGGGGTGCCAGGGACCGCATTTGGCGAGGCGGGCAACGCTGAGCAAAAAACCCTTCACCACGCCATGACGAGAAAAGGCTATCAGCGAGTAGGCGCTGCACGACGGCTCAAAACGGCAGGACGGTCCCAGTTTAAGGGGTGAAACATGGTTCTGGTAACCCAGAACGAACCGGCGCAACGTCCGTGCCCGCCCACGGGACACGTCCCAGGCGTCAGTCGGTGAGGCGTCGGAGTGCTCGTCGCACATCAGAAGCCAACTCCGCGGACGTGGCGTCCCCCGAGGCGGGCAGCGCCCGGATCACCAGTGTGTGCCACGGCTCCAGGGGGACGTCCCCGAGCAGGTCGGCGGTGACGTGCCGGAGCCGGCGCGACACGGCGTGCCGCGTGACGGCGTTGCCGACGGCCTTGGAGACCACGAGGCCCATCCGGGGACCGCCGGTCACCACCTGGTCCGTCCGGGCATACAAATAAACCACCACCGTGCGGGATCCCTTCTTCCGACCTCGACGGACGGTCTCACCGAAGAGTGAGGTCGACCGGAGCCGGTGTTCCGGGGGAAGCACGGTGGTGGTTCGTGTGTCGCGACGCGTTACGCGGTGACGCTGTCACGGCCCTTACGACGACGGGCCGACACGATAGCGCGGCCGGCGCGGGTGCTCATGCGGGCACGGAAACCGTGCTTACGCGAACGACGACGGTTGTTGGGCTGGAAAGTACGCTTGCCCTTGGCCACGGTACTCACTCCTTCTTTGTTCAACGCCGCGGTCGGCCGGGTTCGGTCCGCTCCGCGAACCGGGCCCGGCCCATCCACCGCGACTGCGGTCTGGTGGGTCGGAAGACCGGACAGGATCATGTGATCCCGGGCCATCCATCCGTTCTATGACGGGGGTGAGTGCCAGAGACGCCGGAATCCGGGTTCAGTGACACTCGAAGACGGTGACGAGCCTACGTGCTCGGCCCGGTAAATCAAAATCCCGGTCCATCACAGGCGTGTCATTCAACCTCCGGCCCGGTGCAGGTCAAGCTCCCAAACAACGGACACGCACATCGAACGGCGCCGCGCAAGGTGCACAAGGTTGTCCACAGGAGAACTGCCAGGTCGCTGTGAATCCTTGCAGTTCACGGGGAGGGGCTGTGGACAACTTTATCCACCCCCGAACCCTCGACTGTAGATTTACCCCTGTTCCCGCAGGTCAACGCGATCTGTGTACACATGTTGGGGTTGTCCACAGCACTGCAGTAACCTGTTGACAACTAGCAGGACAGAGTTATCCACAGGTGTGTACAACGCTGTGGATACGCAGGCCACCGCCACTACGGTGTTGTGCACATGAACGTCAGATTCCTGCGTATGAACACGAAGCGAACTCCGAGACCCGACCCACCCGCCGAAAGGTGACCCGCCATGCCCGATGCTGTGGACTTCAAGGAGGTCTGGGGCTCACTCCTCGACAGGTGGATCAACGCCGACGAGGACTCCGCAGAATTCCCGCGTTTGAGCTCCCGGTCGCGTAGTCTGCTGCGCCAACTCAGCCCCGTGATCGTGGTCGACGGCATCGCCGTGCTGAAGACCCCGTCGAAGTGGGCGCGCACCGAGACCGAGAACAACCTCTCCGGTCTGATCTGCGACGTCCTGGAGGAGGAGCTCGGACACAGCGTCTCGTTGTCCCTCAGTGTCGACGAGTCCGTCACGGAGGCCGAGGCCACGCCCACGCCAGCACCGGCGCCGGCACCCGAGCCGTCCCCCGAGCGTCAGCGACAGCACTGGGAGGACCTCACCGGCGGCGGCTACCAGCAGCGACAGGTCCCCGCGCGCAAGGAGACGGTGCCGGAGGCACCGAAGAAGGCGCAGGACGACGCCACCGAGAACCGGCTGAACCCCCAGTACACCTTCGACACCTTCGTCACCGGGTCGTCCAACCAGTTCGCCAACGCCGCCTGCCGCGCGGTCGCCGAGAAACCCGCCTACGCCTACAACCCGCTGTTCATCTGGGGGGAGTCCGGCCTGGGGAAGACCCACCTGCTCCACGCCATCGGCCACTACGCCCGGGAACTGCGCCACGGGATGAAGGTGCGGTACATCTCCAGTGAGGAGATGACGAACGAGTTCGTCAACGCCCTGCGTGACGGCCGGGGTGAGCAGTTCAAGCGCCACTACCGCAACCTCGACATGCTGATCGTGGACGACATCCAGTTCCTCCAGGGCAAGGAGAGCACCCAGGAGGAGTTCTTCCACACCTTCAACGCTCTGCAGCAGAACCACCGGCAGATCGTGCTGTCCTCCGACCGCCCGCCGAAACAGTTGACCACGCTGGAGGACCGCCTGCGCACCCGCTTCGAGGGCGGGCTGATCACCGACGTGCAGACCCCTGACCTGGAGACCCGCATGGCGATCCTCTCCAAGAAGGCGCAGATGGAGGGGACCTATCTGCCGGACGACGTCCTGGAGCTCATCGCCAGCCGGTACGAGACCTCCATCCGCGAGCTCGAGGGCGCGATGATCCGCGTCACCGCCTACTGCTCACTCAGCAAGGAGCCGGTGACCCGCCAGGCCGCCGAGATCGCGCTGCGCGACATCATGCCGGACCCCAAGGACGTGGAGATCACCCCACAGATCATCATCGAGGTGATCACCGGGTACTTCGACGTGACCGTCGACGAAATGGTGGGTAAAGGCAAGGTGCGCCGCCTGGTCACCGCGCGCCAGTTCGCCATGTACCTGTGCCGTGAGCTCACGGAGCTCTCGCTGCCCCAGATCGGCAAGGTCTTCGGTGGCCGTGACCACACCACGGCGATGTACGCGGAGCGCAAGATCCGTAAGTCCATCCAGGAGGACCGCAAGACCTTCCAGCAGATCCAGGAGCTCACCCAGCGCATCAAGTCCCGCGCGAGGCAGTAGTACACAGCTCCGTCGGCCCGTCACCAGCCGGGGACGGAAGTTGTGCACAGTTTCCACAGCCTTGTCCACAGCAGTGTAATTACAGTCTTGTAATTCAGTGACCTTGATCACATTCGTGGTCCCGCGGGCGTTTTCGGGAGTCCCTCCACCTGCGGTTACTTTCCGCGACCTGGGACTTACACTCTTATCATTTCGCAGGTCAGAGAGCCATCCTTGAAACGACGTCTCCGCAAATCCCCAGGTCGCTCCTGTGGATAACCGCCGCAGGGCGGGGGAGTGGCGGTGCGGCCAGTGTGGACAACTCACACCCACGGAAAGTTATCCACAACCACCCACAGTTATCCACAGATTCATCCACCGGCTGTGAACAACTTACAACAATGTCGTCCACGGCCCCGACCAGCGCTCGACCGCCCCGCCGGCCGTTCCTCCACAGTCTGCACAGCCCCTACTGCTTCTACCGGTTCCATCCATGGTGAATCCAAAGAAGAAATAACCGGTGTGCACAAACCTCACCGACCGGTCCGCCGGGACTCCGGCGGAGGAGGTGTGCACCGGTACCGTCCGACCTCGGTGTCGGCTAGGGTTACGACCTAGATTCACCAAGCTCCCGCATCAGCGAAAGGATCCCAGGCGTGGACCACCCGTCCGTCAGTTTCACCGTGTCCAAGGACGACTTCTCCTCGGCACTGGCCTGGGTCGCTCGCACCTTGCCGAGCAAGGCCTCACAGCCGATCCTCCGGGGCGTGCTCATCGAGGCCACCGACGACGGCCTCCAGCTCTCCGGCTTCGACCGTGAGGTCTCCACCAAGGTCCGCGTCTCGGCGGACGTCTCCGAGCCCGGCAAGGTCCTCGTCGCCGGACGTCTGGCGTCCAACATCATCGGCGCCCTCCCGGACAAGCCCGTCCGCCTGGACTACGACGGCACCAAGGTCCTGGTCAACTGCGGCAGCTCGCACTTCGAGCTCCCCGCCATGACCATCGACGACTACCCCGTCCTCCCTGACTTCCCGCAGGTCGCCGGATCCCTGGACCCGCACCTGTTCACCGAGGTCATCAGCCAGGTCGCCATCGCCTCCAGCCGGGACGACACCCTGCCCATGCTGACCGGTATTCGGATGGAGATCGACGGCGAGCACCTGGTCCTCGCCGCCACCGACCGCTTCCGCTTCGCCGTGCGCACCCTGGACTGGGTCCCGGCCCGGGCCGACATCTCCGCAGAGCTGCTCATCCCGGCACGCACCCTCGCCGAGACCGCACGTTCACTGGACTCCACCGGCGAGCCCGTCGAGATCGCCCTGGACCAGGAGGGTGGCCGCCTGCTGGGCATCTCCACCTCGGACCGCAAGACCACCACCCGGCTCATCGACTCCGACTTCCCGAAGTTCCGGTCGCTGTTCCCGAAGACCCACACCTCCCTGGCCAGCGTGGAGATCGCGCCGCTGCTGGACGCCATCCGCCGCGTCTCCCTGGTCACCGACGGCAACTCCCCGGTGAAGATGGACTTCGAGGAAGGCACCCTCACCCTGTCCGCCGGCGGCAGCGACCTGGGTGTCGCCAAGGAACAGCTGCCCTGCGCCTTCGCCGGCGAGCCCCTGGTCATTGCCTTCCACCCCGGGTACCTGAAGGACGGCCTCGGCTCGGTGCACACCGACCGGGTGGTCTTCGGCTTCAACCAGGCGTCCCGTTCCGCCGTGCTCGTCCCCGAGCCGGACGAGCTGCCGGAGGCCTCCGCCGACGGAACCTTCCCCACCCCGGAGAGCTCCTTCACCTACCTGCTGATGCCTGTCCGCCTGCCGGGCTGACCGGATGTACATCCGCTCGCTCCACCTGGGTGACTTCCGGTCGTGGCGCCAGCTCGACCTGGAGCTGACCCCCGGGGTCACCGTCTTCACCGGCCCCAACGGCAACGGCAAGACCAACATCGTCGAGGCCGTCGGCTACCTCGCCCACCAGGGCTCCCACCGCGTCAGCTCGGACGCCGCCCTCGTCCGCGAGGGGTGCGACTCCGCCCGTCTGTCGGCCACCGCGGTGAACCACGGACGCGAACTCACCGCCCACCTCGTCCTCAACGCCCGTGGGGCGAACCAGGCGGCGGTGAACCGGACGCAGGTCAAGAACCAGCGGGGCATCGCCGGCATCGTGCGGACCACGTTGTTCGCCCCCGAGGACCTCGCCCTGGTGCGAGGGGAACCCGAGCAGCGCCGCGCCTTCCTCGACCAGACCATGGTCGCGCGCTACCCGCGCCTCGCCGGCGTCCGCACGGACTACGACAAGGCGCTCAAGCAGCGCAACGCGCTGCTGCGCCACGGCGTCGACTCCGACACCCTGCCCACCCTCGACGTGTGGGACGCACGCCTGGCCGCCGAGGGCGGCCAGATCATGTCGGCCCGCGCGCAGCTCGTCCACGACCTGGAACCGCACGTGCGCGAGACCTACGCGCGTCTCGCACCCGGGTCGCGTCCTGCGCTCATCTCCTACGCCACCAGCGTCGACCTCGGTGAGCCGGGCAGTCCGCAACTGCTCGACCCGGACGTCGCGGAAGCCGTCCTGCTGGAGGGCTTCGCCCGACGACGCGACGCGGAGATCGAACGCGGCACCACACTGACCGGCCCGCACCGCGACGACCTCACCCTCGTGCTCGGCACGCAACCGGCGAAGGGCTTCGCCAGCCACGGCGAGTCCTGGTCCTTCGCGCTCACCCTGCGCCTCGCCGCGCACCGCATGCACCGCGCCGACGGGACGGAACCCGTCGTGATCCTCGACGACGTCTTCGCCGAACTCGACCGCCACCGCCGGGCCGCCCTCGTAGACCTCGCCGCCGAGGCCGAGCAGGTGCTCATCACCGCGGCGGTGGGGGACGACATCCCCGCCGACCTGCGCTCGGTCGCCGCGGTGCACACCGTCGTCGCCCACGACACCGACGACGGCCGGGTCTCGGAGCTCGACGGTGAGTGAGCAGGGTACCGGAGACGAGTCCGGGCCCGAGCGTGACCCCGTCGCCGAGCGCATGGAGATGCTGCGCGCCGCGGCAGGACGCCCCGGGCGTCCTGTCCGGCGCAAGGGGCGTCGTCCCCGCACGATGAAGACCCGCTACGACGGACGCCTCGACCGCAGTTACCGCGACCCTGGCGAGTTCAGCGAACTGGTGCAGCGCGAGATCAAGCGCAACGGCTGGGGACGCAACTTCGCCGCAGGGTCGTTGCGCAGCGCCTGGCCCGAGATCGTCGGTGAGAACATCGGCCGGCACACCCACGTGGTGATGTACAACGAGAAGAAGCGTCAGCTGCACGTGGAGAGCGACTCCACGGCCTGGGCCACGAACCTGCGGCTGATGCAGTCGACGATCCTGAAGACCATCGCGGCACGCATCGGGCCGGACGTCGTCGCGGAGCTCAAGATCTACGGGCCGAAGGCCCCGAGCTGGCGTCACGGGCCGCTGCACGTGAAGGGACGCGGCCCCCGGGACACCTACGGCTGAGCCATTTCACCTGGTACAATGTGGGGGTTAACCCATTTGCCGAGAAGGAGCTGAAGCGACTGTGGCCGAGGCCGATAACATCCCCGCCGAGAACACCCCCGCCAACGGAGAGTACGGCGCGGACTCCATCACCATCCTCGAGGGCCTGGAGGCTGTCCGCAAGCGCCCCGGCATGTACATCGGCTCCACCGGTGAGCGAGGGCTGCACCACCTGATCTGGGAGGTCGTGGACAACTCCGTGGACGAGGCCATGGCCGGCTTCGCCACCCACGTCGAGGTCATCCTCCACGACGACGGCTCCGTGGAGGTCACGGACAACGGCCGCGGCATCCCCGTGGAGATGCACCCCACCGGGCGTCCCACCGTCCAGGTCGTGATGACCGAGCTCCACGCCGGCGGTAAGTTCGACTCCCAGGCCTACGCGGTCTCCGGCGGTCTGCACGGTGTGGGCATCTCCGTGGTCAACGCCCTGTCGACCCGTGTCGAGACCCAGATCACGCGCGACGGCGTCATGTGGCGCCAGGTGTTCGACCACGCCGTCCCCGAGGAACTGGAGCAGGTCAAGAAGGCCCGCGGCACCGGTACCCGGCAGCGTTTCTGGGCCGACCCGGACATCTTCGAGACCACCGACTACAACTTCGAGACGGTCTCGCGTCGACTCCAGGAGATGGCCTTCCTGAACAAGGGCCTGACCATCACGCTCACCGACGAGCGGGTCAAGGTCATCGAGCAGGACGTGGAGGCCGAGGTCGCCGCGGAGTCCGTGGAGGACGCCGCCGCACCGAAGCCGGACGAGGACAACCGTCCCGTCCCCAAGGAGCGCAAGAAGGTCTTCCACTACCCGGACGGCCTCAAGGACTACGTCACGCACCTCAACCGGACGAAGACCGCGATCCACCCCTCCATCGTCGGCTTCGACGCCGAGGGCGAGGACCACGAGGTCGAGATCGCGATGCAGTGGAACTCCGGCTACTCCCAGTCGGTCCACACCTTCGCCAACACCATCAACACCATCGAGGGAGGCACCCACGAGGAGGGCTTCCGCGCCGCGCTGACGTACCTGATGAACAAGTACGCCCGCGACCACAAGCTGCTCAAGGAGAAGGACACCAAGCTCTCCGGCGACGACTGCCGTGAGGGCCTCGCCGCGGTGATCTCCGTGCGTGTCGGCGACCCGCAGTTCGAGGGCCAGACCAAGACGAAGCTCGGCAACACCGAGATCAAGAGCTTCGTGCAGAAGATGGTCAACGAGCACGTCTCCGGCTGGTTCGACGCGAACCCGGCCGAGGCGAAGGCCATCATCAACAAGGCCGTCTCCTCCGCCCAGGCCCGCGACGCCGCACGTAAGGCCCGCGACCTGGTGCGCCGCAAGTCCGCCACCGACGTCGGCGGACTGCCCGGCAAGCTGGCCGACTGCCGGTCCAAGGACCCGGTGAAGTCCGAGCTCTACATCGTGGAGGGCGACTCCGCCGGCGGCTCGGCGAAGTCCGGCCGCGACTCGATGTACCAGGCGATCCTCCCGTTGCGCGGCAAGATCCTCAACGTGGAGAAGGCACGCCTGGACAAGGTGCTGAAGAACAACGAGGTCCAGGCGATCATCACCGCCCTGGGCACCGGTATCCACGACGAGTTCGACATCACGAAGTTGCGCTACCACAAGATCGTCCTGATGGCCGACGCCGACGTGGACGGCCAGCACATCGCCACGCTGCTGCTCACCCTGCTCTTCCGCTTCATGCGCCCGCTCGTCGAGGAGGGCCACGTGTACCTCGCGCAGCCGCCGCTGTACAAGCTGAAGTGGGGCAAGGGCGAGCCCGGCTTCGCCTTCTCCGACGCCGAGCGCGACGGGCAGCTGCAGGAGGGCCTGGCCAACGGCCGCAAGATCAACAAGGACGACGGCATCCAGCGCTACAAGGGCCTCGGCGAGATGAACGCCAAGGAGCTGTGGGAGACCACCATGGACCCCACCGACCGCATCCTGAAGAAGGTCACCCTGGAGGACGCCGCCAGCGCCGACGAGACCTTCAGCATCCTCATGGGCGACGACGTCGTCGCCCGCCGCAGCTTCATCACCCGCAACGCCAAGGACGTCCGGTTCCTCGATGTCTGACGTCGCGATGCCCGACGGCAGCACCTCCCCGGTGCGGCTGTTCCCCGGTGCAGACCGAGCCCTGGTCATGGTCTGGCCGGGTCTCGGCATGGGTGCACGCTACTACCGCCCCATCGCCGAGGACCTGGCGGCACGCGGATTCCCCGTCGCCGTCGGCGAGCTGCGCGGCCAGGGTGACAGCACCGCCCATGCGAGCCGGACGGCGAGCTGGGGCTACCACGACATGGCGTCCGGCGACTACCCGCGGACGATCCGCGCGGCGAAGGAGGCGCTCGGCCTGCCGGTCGAGCACCCCACCGTCCTGCTGACGCACTCGATGGGCGGACAGATCGGATCGCTGTTCCTGGCCCGCCCGGAGGCCCGCGAACTCAACGTGACCGGCATGTTCGGTGTCGGCAGCGGTTCGCCGTACTACCGGACGTTCGACAATCCCGAGCGCTCACGCCTGCACTTCGGCGGCTACCTCATGGAGGGCGTCAGCCGCCTGCTCGGCTACTGGCCGGACGGACGCCTCGACGTCACGAACTACGGTCGCCAGTCCGGCGTCCACATCGGGGAGTGGGCCCGGTTCGGGCGGAGCAACCAGCTGCGCGACCTGCGTGGCGCCGACCTGGACTACATGGCGGCGATGCGCACCGTGGACGTCCCCGTGCTGCTCACCCGCTACCGCGACGACACGTACTGCACCCTCGCGTCCTGCGAGGCGCTGGCGGAGCTGCTTCCGGCGCAGGTGGAGGAGTTCCCCGGCACGCTCGGGCACAACCGGTGGGCGCGGGAGCCGCATGACGTCGCCGAGCGCCTCGAGCGCTTCGTCGCTGCGCTCTAGGCGCTCTGGGCGGCCAGCGGGTCCTGCCACAGGCGGTGCAGGGCGGTGACCGCGGCGGCGCGCGAGAGGATGCCGTCGCCGGCGCGCTGGATGCTGAGCTGGCGTCCCGTCCCGCGCAGCCCCTCGGCGATGATGCGCACGGTGCCCGGGTCGGCGGTGAACGTCTCTCCGGCGAAGACCACGGTGGACGGGTCGACCACGTCGACGGCCAGTGAGATGATCCGGGAGAGCAGCGTGGCGCGTTCGTCCAGGATCTCCCGGCCCACGGGGTTGCGTTCGGCCAGCGCGACCAGGTCGGGCACCGTGGAGACGTTCAGGCCGCGCCGCCGGGCGACGTCCAGCACCGCTGTCGACCCCAACGGGTGCCCGTGGCGGTCAGAGAAACTGCCGGACGCGGCGATGTCGTTGAACGCCGACGGCGCCGAGCCCGTGTACGGCTGGTGCACGGCACTGCCCACGATCCACGCGTGTCCGACGAGCTCGCGGGCGTAGACGTACAACGTGGAGGCCAGGGGGTCGCGGCTGAGGGCGAGGGGGGAACTGCTGAGCTCGGAGCCGGCCATCGCGCCGACACCGGTGGACACTGCGACGGGGATGTCGGTGTCGAGCTGCGCGACGGGGTCGACGTCCTGCCAGCCGTAGGACGGTGAGGTGATGCGTCCGGCGTAGTCCACGTGGGCGGAGAAGGCGATGCCGAGGCTGACCGGGGTGGGGAAGTCCCGCCCCAGTGTCATCAGGGCGTGGTGCACGGCCTCCATGGCGTCCTCCGGGCTGAGTTCGGCGACCGGGAGCCGCAGCGTCCGCTTGCGGAGGGGACGGCCCACGCCGTCGACGGCGACCAGCTGAGTGCTGCGCAGGCCCACGTGGGCGCCGAGCGCGGTGAGGTCGCGCCCGTCGGGCTGCAGCGTGGAGCCGGGACGTCCGACTCCGCCGCCGCTGGTGGGGGAGACCTGTTCGACCAGCCCGGCGTCGATGAGGGCGCTGACGTGGCGTGTGACCGTGGGCTGCGACATGCCGAGGTCCGCGTGGAGGCGTCCACGGGTGATTCCCGGGGACGTGCGGATCTGGTGGAGGCACTTCGCCGGGCCGGTGGCAGGGGCGGTGAAGTGCGCAGTCGGGGAGAGTTGGACGGTGGTCATGGCATTCAGCGTAATTCAGATCACGCTGAAAAGACAGACCGATCGGTCTATTAATTCGTGCTGAGCAAAACGTTCGCCGTGGCTGCAGACAGGATGGTCTACTCAGCGGTCATGACACAGAACATCACACTGCACTGGTTTCTGCCGACCTCGGGCGATTCCCGGAACATCGTGGGTGGCGGGCACGGTGCCGGCCCGGAACGCGGCGAGCGACCCGCCGACCTGGAGTACCTCTCCGAGGTGGCTCACGCTGCCGAGCGCAACGGCTTCGAGTCCGTGCTCACCCCGACCGGTCGGTGGTGCCAGGACGCCTGGGTGACTACCGCGGCCCTGTTGGCCACCACCAGCCGTCTGAAGTTCCTCGTGGCCATCCGACCGGGCCTCATCGGGCCCTCGCTCACTGCGCACCAGGCCGCGACCTACCAGGAGCTGTCCGGTGGACGCCTGCTGCTCAACGTGGTGGTCGGGGGAGAGGACTCCGAACAACGCGCCTTCGGCGACTACACCACCAAGGCGGAGCGCTACGGCATCGCCGACGAGACCCTCGCCGTCGCCGACCACCTCTGGACGTCCGATGAACCGTTGACGTTTCACGGGAAACATCTCAGTGTGGACGACGCGGCACTGAAGCAGCGTCCCGAGGTGGTACCGCCCGTCTACTTCGGCGGGTCCTCACCCGAGGGGATCGAGGTGGCGGCGAAACGTTCGGACGTCTACCTCACCTGGGGCGAACCACCGGAGCAGGTGGGCGAGAAGTTGGAGCGCGTCCGTGAACGGGCCTCCGCCCACGGGCGGACGCTGAAGTACGGTGTGCGCCTCCATGTGATCGCCCGGCCGACCGCCGAGGAGGCGTGGTCGGTGGCTCAGCGACTCTTCGACTCCCTGGATCCGGAACGTGTGCGTACCGCACAGGAGGGACTCGCGACCTCACAGTCCGAGGGGCAGCGGCGCATGAGTGAGCTCCATGGCCGCGGCGCAGACTTCGCCCCGGGGCAGGACGCCCGGACGTTGGAGGTCTCCCCGAACCTGTGGGCGGGGATCGGTCTGGTGCGTGGCGGGGCCGGCACGGCACTCGTCGGTTCCTACGAGGAGATCGCCGAGCGGATCGACGACTACCGCGCCGTCGGTGTGTCCCACTTCGTCCTCTCCGGGGTTCCGCATCTCGAGGAGGCCTATCAGGTGGGGGAGGGGGTCGTCCCCGCCATCCGGGCCCGAGGCGTCACTGTGACGAATTTCGATGCATGAGGAGGTTACCTCTCCATCTCCTGACATTCGCCGGAGTTCTCGCCGTCTGGTGGCTTATCGCACGTTTCACGGGAATCGACCCGGTCCTGCTGCCCGGCCCCGACGACGTTGCCCGGCAACTCGTCGACACGAACTTATGCACAAGCACCTGTGGAGTTCAGGACTACTTCCTCTGGCAGCATCTCCTCGCCACCTTGCAACGTATCGCGGTGGGCCTCACCGCCGGAATCGTCGTTGGTGTCCTGCTGGGATGGTGGCTCGGTTCCAATGCGACGGTTCGCAGTGTCGTGGAGCCGTACCTCTCCTTCCTCCGGGCGCTGCCGCCACTGGGTTACATCGGTCTGCTGATCGTGTGGTTCGGGATCGGCGACCAGTCGAAGGTGATCCTCCTCTTCCTCGCGGCATTCCCGACCGTGGCCGTCGCCACCCTGCTCGGCGTCACCGGTGTGCGCCAGGACTGGATCCGTGCGGCGACGTCGCTGGGCGCTTCCCGGGTGCAGGTGTTCCGCACCGTGCTGCTGCCGGCCGCCCTCCCGGAGATCATCAGCGGCTCCCGCGTGGCCGCCGGACTGTGTTGGTCCGCCATCGTCGCTGCGGAGATGAACGACGGTATTCCCGGCATCGGCGGGCTCGCCTACATCTCGGGCACCCAGCTCGACACCTCTCTGACGATCGCCTGCATCATCGTCATCGGTGTCGCGGCACTGATCGTGGACAAACTACTCCTGGCCGTCGAAGCCCGGTACTCACCCTGGAGGACAAAACAGTGACCATCCGCAGAACGGCCGCGCTGTGCGCGGCGGTCCTCCTCACGTCCGTGGCCGGATGTGTGGGCCCGCCGGCGAGCGAATGGGAGGACAGGGGAGAGGACGCGACGTGTCCCGTGAAACCTTCCGAGGCCTCCGGGTCGGTCCGCGTCGGCTACCTCGGCGGTCCGGCCACGGACCTCTACACGGAGGCGACGGGTCTCGCCGAGGCGTGCCTGCCGAACGCGGAGATCGACTGGACACGCTATCCGACGGGTCAGGACATCGTCCAGGGCTTCGCGGCCGGTTCAGTGGACCTCGCCGCACTGGGTTCGACTCCCACCACGAAGGCGCTCAGTGAACCGCTCGATCTGGACGTGTCGGTGGTCCAGGCGAACTCGGTGATCGGAACGACCGAGGCTCTGGTGGCGAAGGACGCCAGCTCGATCAAGGACCTGAAGGGTGCCCGCATCGCCGTACCCTTCTCGTCGACGGCGCACTACTCGCTCCTCAACGCTCTCATCGACGCCGGACTCGACCCGTCCCGGGACGTGGAGATCACCAACATCTCCCCGGACAAGCTGCCCGCAGCGTGGAAGTCCGACCGGATCGACGCCGCCTACTTGTGGGATCCGACCTTGCAGGAGTTGAAGGACGGCACCGGTGGAACGACCCCCGGTACGGTGCTCACTGACTCCGAGGAGCAGGCGGCGGCGGGCCATGCGACCTACAACGTGTCCCTGGCGTCCAACCCGTGGTCCGAGGCGAATCCGGAGCTCTTGTCGACATGGCTGGAACTGGAGTCCTGGATCGCCGACCGGACCGGGGAGCTGGATGACTTCGTGTCGGTGAACGCCACCGCGTCCGGGATGGACGAGGAGGCGGCGGAGCTCCAGGTGGACGGTCAGCGGTTCATCCGCGGGGACGAGCAGAGTGAATACCTCGGCGACGTCGCCGAGGCCTTGCATTCCACCGCGCAGTTCCTCGTGGAGCAGGGCGACATACCGAGTGCGAAGCAGGACTACTCCGACGTGGTCCGCACAGACCTGTGGGAGGACGGCAAATGATCGAGTTGAAGAGTGTCGGTGAGATCTACCGGACGCAGAGTGGGGGAGAGGTCGAGGCGCTGAGTGACATCTCGCTGCGCTTCGAGGACGGCGAGATCGTCTGCCTCGTGGGGCCGTCCGGCTGCGGGAAGTCGACGTTGCTGCGACTGCTGGCTGGCTTCCTGGAGCCGAGTTCCGGGCTGGTGGAGGTCGACGGGAGCAAGATCGGTGGACCGGGCACGGAGAGGGGAGTGGTCTTCCAGCAGCCGACGTTGTTCCCGTGGTACTCCGTGCGGGAGAACACGAGGCTGGCCCACCGGTACTCAGGAAGTGAGGAGCAGTCCGCGCGTGCCGATGAGTTGCTCGCACTCGTCGGTCTCGAGGATGCCGCCGATCGTCTGCCTCATGAACTGTCCGGTGGCATGCAGCAGCGAGCCCAGATTGCGCGGGTTCTGGCGGCTGGACCGGAGCATGTGTTGATGGATGAGCCTTTCGGCGCACTGGATCCCTTCACCCGCGAGCAGTTGCAGGCTGAGCTACTGCGTGTGTGGGCCACGGCGTTTCCCTCCGTCGTCTTCGTGACGCACAGTGTCGAGGAGGCGCTCTTGTTGGGCCATCGGGTGATCGTGATGGCGGGAGGTCCGGGCAGGGTGTTGGAGGAAGTCGCGGTCCCTGAATCGCTGCGGGTGGATGTGGACGCAGATGTTCCACGTGAAACCATCCAGGCACGCCTTCGGGAACTGTCGACGAATCCGGAGATCGTGGATCTTCGCCGCCAGGTCACCGAGCTCATATCCTCGGTCAGTCAGATCTGATTCTCAGGACCGGTCCGCCGGCGGTGGTGGTGTAGTGGTCGTTGGCCGGGCCGATCCAGTGGATGGTGACCCCGTCGTCCTCGGTGGAGCACGACCACCGTCTCTGCGTCTTCAACTTGTGGTGGTGGCGGCAGAGTAGCTGGCCCTTCGCCACGGAGGTGGGACCGTTGCTCGTGGGGTCCGTGTGCGGACTGTTCTCGATGTGGTCGAACTGGCACTGGGATGCGGGCACCGTGCAGTTGGGGAAGCGGCAGTGCGAATCCCGCCCCATGATCGCCGCCTTGTGTTTCACGGGAAACGTGTAGGCCTCCACCGGGTCGAGGGTTCCGGTCAGGAGTCGGGGGGAGTACGCCCGGGACTCCAGCATCCCGGCCGCCGCGGTGGACACCCAGCCGACTCCGGGGATGAATCCGGGGCCGTAGCCGGTGTGGTCGTCCTGGGTCAGACGGTAGAGGTTTACCGTCACAGTGATGTTATTCGCCCCGTCTCCGAGTGCTTCGAGAATGACCTTGGCACGGCATGCTGACAGGGTTTCCCGGACGTCCGGGATCTCGGTGGTCTCCTTCAGGTCCTGGAGTATCTTCCAGCCGGCGTTGTTGACGGCGTCCCATACGCGGGTGGCGGTCGCCTTGCTGCCGCAGTCGAGCACGATGCGGTTGTCCCGCCGGAAGACGCGGGCCTGGCCGGTCTCGAACTCCTCGGTCTCGGTGACGAGATCGGAGTCCAGGGCGAGAATCACCTCCTCGACGAGATCCCCGAGGGCCTCAAGTGGGACGGGGGAGGGGTAGGTGATGCCGTCGATCCACTCGACTACCGCGCACTCGACGGCGAGGTCCAGTGCCCGGCGTACCGGCTCAGCCTCCCGGGACGGGAGGTGGCGGAGATGGCGGTTGATGATCAACCACACGAGATCCAGGTGTTCGAGGCTGAGCCGGCCGTCCTCACCGGCGATGGTGAAGAGATCAGGCATACGAACCGCCCGTTCGCCAGAGTGAACGAAACGACGTGCTTCACCGCGACCCCGTCCCCGGCGGGCCAGTGCGGTACTGTGGCGTTGGTCGGCGGCGACGGTGGACAGGTGGGCGACTAGGGTCATCTCGGCCCTGTTGATGGGATACACCAGTAGTTCAGCGTCCGTCGGCATCTCCACCAGGTCAACTGCCATGGTCCCCACCCCTTGTCCCGAACTGCGATCCGGAGGTATTTTCCTTTGTTGGTGAACACTCTACTTGACCCCATGGACACGGTCAACAGTGTGTTCGAATAAGCTTCCAGCGGGGCAGAAGTGGGGGTACCCGCAATATAGACCGCTCGGTCTGCATAATATTCATGGTGTGACCTGCGCAAATGACTTCCAGGTGCATTGCGGCCCTTGCGTTTTTGCAGACAGACTGGTCTACTGGTCACCATGATCACAGCACCCACGGACACCGTGTCCGCACCCCGTCTTCCCCTGGCCGTCCTGGCAGCAGAGGTCAACGGCACCATGATGTGCGTGGTCATCGACTCCTACTTCGACGAGAGCCTGGCCCCCGGACTCGTCTCCGTGCGCATCCCCTCTGACGACCTCACCTGGCGCCAGCTGCGCACCGCCCCCCGTCTGGGCATCTCCGTGCTCAACCCGCTGCAGACCATCGGAGTGGCGAACATCGCCCACTCACTGTCCTCGGAGGATGGTGCGGGCGTCGTCGACGGCGCGGCGGTGCACCTCACCGCCCGGCTCTACCAGGAGTTCGACGCCGGCGACCACACCGTCGCCCTCATGCACGTCACGGGACGTCGTACCGGTGACATCGCACCGGAACAGCGCGACTACCTGTTCGCCGCCGCCTGAGCCTCGTCCGTCTCGATCTCCTCGGTGAACTCCCGCTTGCTCGCCTGCCACTCGTCCTCGACCATTCCGAGACGCCAGTAGCCGGAGATCGAGACGTCCGACTTCGGGACACCGCTGTCCACGAACAGGTGACGGCGCAGGTCACGGATCATCTCCGCCACCCCGTGGATGAACCACCGGGTCTCGCCGGACGGTACACCCGCCGCGACGACGGCGCGGACCAGTTCCGTGCCGTGCGTCGCGCCGTCGCGCTCGACCCAGTGGATCGTCGTCCCCGGGTGCGACGGGGCGGGCAGGTGCGCGTCGGCGTCCGACACCTCGACCCACGCCTCCGCCGTGACGTCCTGCGGCAACGCCTCGATACCGGCGAAGATCGCCGGGGCGGCGGCTTCGTCGCCGGCGAAGACGACGTGCTCCCCCTCGGGGTGCCACGCGCCGCCGGGGCCCATGAACCCGATGCCGTCGCCCGGACGGGCGGCGTCCGCCCACGGTCCGGCCAGGCCTGAGTCACCGTGGGAGACGAAGTCGATGTCCACGGTCTGTGCCCCGGCGTCCCAGGAACGCAGCGTGTACGTCCGCGTCACCGGCCACTCCTCCCGCGGCAGCTCCTCGCGTACCTGCGCCGGGTCGAACGGCCAGCTGTAGGACGCCCCCTCCGGCGGGAAGAGCAGCTTCACGTAATGGTCGGTGTGCTCCAGGTCGGCGTAGGGCAGGGAGTCGCACGCGAGCGTGACGCGCACCATGTCGCGGGAAATCCGGGAGGAACCGGTCACGGTGGCGGAGTGAACGGGACGGGCGGGACGGGGCATGGACAGGCTTTCCTTCTACTGCGGTGTCGGTGGTCGCCGACCATGGTACGCACCTGACCCGGATATGGGTCATGAGGTGGTAAGATTGCCAGGTCTATACCTAGTCTTCTGGAAGGGATCGCACCGAAGTGAGCGACGACAACTACGGCGGCGGCGAGACGCTGTTCGACCGCATCACCCCCATTGACCTCAATGAGGAGATGCGGAACAGCTACATCGACTACGCCATGAGCGTCATCGTCGGCCGTGCGCTGCCCGAGGTCCGGGACGGGCTGAAGCCCGTCCACCGCCGCGTCCTGTACGCGATGTACGACTCCGGCTTCCGCCCGGACCGCAGCTACGTCAAGTCCGCGAAGCCGGTCGCCGAGACGATGGGTAACTACCACCCCCACGGCGACACCGCCATCTACGACACCCTCGTGCGTATGGCGCAGCCCTGGTCGATGCGTTACCCGCTGGTCGACGGGCAGGGCAACTTCGGTTCCCGCGGCAACGACGGCCCCGCCGCCATGCGTTACACCGAGTGCCGGCTGACCCCGCTGGCGCTGGAGATGGTCCGCGACATCCGCGAGAACACCGTCGACTTCTCCCCGAACTACGACGGCAAGACGACCGAGCCGGACGTCCTGCCGTCGCGCGTGCCCAACCTGCTCATGAACGGTTCCGGCGGCATTGCCGTCGGCATGGCGACGAACATCCCGCCGCACAACCTCAACGAGCTCGCCGAGGCCGTCTTCTGGCTGCTGGAGAACTTCGAGGCGGACGAGCAGACCGCGTTGGACGCCTGCATGGAGCGCGTCAAGGGCCCGGACTTCCCGACCGCGGGCATGATCGTCGGCGACACCGGCATCAAGGACGCCTACACCACCGGACGTGGCTCGATCCGCATGCGCGGCAAGACCACCATCGAGGAGGAGGGCAACCGGCAGATCATCGTCATCACCGAGCTGCCCTACCAGGTCAACCCGGACAACCTCGTCGCCTCGATCGCCGAGCAGGTCCGCGACGGCAAGATCGCCGGCATCGCCAAGATCGACGACGAGTCGTCCGACCGCGTGGGCATGCGCATCGTCGTCACCCTGAAGCGCGACTCCGTGCCGCGCGTGGTGCTGAACAACCTGTACAAGCACTCGCAGCTGCAGACCAGCTTCGGCGCCAACATGCTCTCCATCGTCGAGGGCGTGCCGCGCACGCTGCGCCTGGACCAGATGCTGCGCTACTACGTGAAGCACCAGATCGAGGTCATCGTCCGGCGCACCCAGCACCGGCTCGACGAGGCAGAGAAGCGGGCCCACATCCTGCGCGGCCTGGCCAAGGCGCTGGACGCGTTGGACGAGGTCATCGCGCTGATCCGTCGCTCCCAGACCGTCGACATCGCCCGCGAGGGCCTGCGCGACCTGCTCGACATCGACGACGTGCAGGCGGACGCCATCCTGGCGATGCAGCTGCGCCGTCTGGCCGCCCTGGAGCGCCAGAAGATCATCGACGAGCTCGCCGAGATCGAGGAGACCATCGCGGACCTCAAGGACATCCTGGCGTCCCCCGACCGTCAGCGCACCATCGTGCACGACGAGCTGGCCGAGATCGTGGAGAAGTTCGGCGACGAGCGCCGCACCGAGATCGTCGGCGCCACCGGCGACGTCTCCGAGGAGGACCTCATCGCCCGGGAGAACGTGGTCGTCACGATCACCTCCACCGGCTACGCCAAGCGCACGAAGGTGGACTCCTACCGCTCGCAGCGCCGCGGCGGCAAGGGCGTGCGCGGAGCCGAGCTGAAGCAGGACGACATCGTCCGGCACTTCTTCGTGTGCTCCACCCACGACATCATCCTGTTCCTCACCAACTACGGACGGGTCTACCGGCTCAAGGCCTACGAGCTGCCCGAGGCCAGCCGTACCGCACGCGGCCAGCACGTGGCGAACCTGCTGGAGTTCCAGCCGGGTGAGCAGATCGCCCAGGTCATCCAGATCCAGTCCTTCGAGGACGCCCCCTACCTGGTGCTCGCCACGCAGCAGGGCCGCGTGAAGAAGTCGCACCTCACCGACTACGACACCGCCCGCTCCGGCGGCCTGATCGCCATCAACCTCAACGAGGGCGACAAGCTCATCGGTGCGCGCCTGTGCACCGGGGAGGACGACCTGCTGCTGGTCTCCGAGGAGGGCCAGGCGCTGCGCTTCACCGCAGACGACGACACGCTGCGTCCCATGGGACGTGCCACCGCCGGCGTGAAGGGCATGCGTTTCAAGGGTGACGACCAGCTCCTGGCGCTCACCGTCGCCGACGACAACTCCTACCTCCTGGTCGCCACGTCCGGTGGCTACGGCAAGCGCACCGCGGTGGAGGAGTACCCCGTGAAGGGGCGCGGCACCCTGGGCGTGATGACGTTCAAGTACGACCCGAAGCGCGGCAAGCTCATCGGCGCGGTGACGGTGGGCCTCGACGACGAGGTCTTCGCCATCACCTCCGCCGGCGGGGTGATCCGTACCCCGGTGAAGCAGATCCGCAGCTCCTCGCGCGCCACGATGGGTGTGCGTCTGGTCGACCTGGCCAAGGGTGTGGAACTGCTCGCCATCGACCGCAACGTCGAGGACGAGGGTGAGGAAGCGGTCAACCAGACGGCGGAGAAGTCATGAGGGCCTCGCTCCGGGAGATCGCGCCGCTGAGCGCGCTGAAGATCGGTGCGGTCCTCAGCGCGTGCGTGTTCGCCGCCTGGATGGTCGCCGCAGCCCTGATCTACATCTTCCTGGGCCTCGGCGGTGTGTGGGACCGGATGAACAACCTGCTGGCCGACCTCATCGGGGCGGACCGTATCTCCGCCGGCCTGTACTTCGGTGTGGCCGCCGGTGTGGGGCTGCTGGAGTTCGTCGTGGTGACGCTCTTCGCCCCCGTCACGGCGTTGCTCTACAATGCGGCGACCGGGCTCGTGGGCGGGTTGCGCGTGACGATCGAGCCGGAGTCGGTGAACGAGCCGCAGGACGTTGAAAACGTAGCCTGACCACACGGTTTGTGTGTTCAGGGCTGTGTGGGTAAAGTTCTGTCTCGTTCGAGGGCCTATAGCTCAGGCGGTTAGAGCGCTTCGCTGATAACGAAGAGGTCGGAGGTTCAAGTCCTCCTAGGCCCACCAGTAAGACCCCTCGGGGCTGTAGCTCAATTGGTAGAGCATCTGCTTTGCAAGCAGAAGGTCAGGGGTTCGATTCCCCTCAGCTCCACAAGTTAAGCTCCAGGTCAGACCCTCATTCCGATTCTTCGGGGTGAGGGTCTTTCTTTGTCTGGTCCGCTTTCAGTCCGCTATTGATCAGCGCATCCATCTTCACGGCTACTGAGTCGAGGTCGTCATCGAATAGGCCTGTGTACACGCGGAGGGTGAAGGCGGCGTTGGAGTGGCCGAGCATGCGTTGTACGGCTGGTGGTGTGGCACCGGAGGATAGGGCGAGGGATGCGGCTGTGTGCCTGAGGTCGTGGAGGGTGAGGTTGGGGAAGTCGGGGTTGGTGGCGTGTAGTTGTTTCACGGCGGGGCGGAAGGTGCGCCTGCCGTAGTTGCTGTGGCGGATGGGTTTCAGCTCCAGGGAGCGGAACACTAGTTCACTGAGGGGGCGGCCTTGCAGGAGGGGGTGTAGGTGTTCGTCGAGGGCGGTGGGGT
>NZ_JBQSYJ010000010.1:0-153112 GCF_052379185.1 Corynebacterium sp. AOP12-C2-36
ACGTACGCACACAGCATAGGCTGCCAACCGGAATGTGGAGTCCGGGGCCGAGGAACGAACTGGTGGGGATGAAGACGTCATGCTCTGCAGAGTAGCGGCCAGAGCAACTCCTGAGTCGAAAGCCTCCAAGATGCTCGCGCCCGTAGGTCGCAGACAGCGCAAGTGCCGGCGGGAAAGTAAGACACCGAGTGCTAAAAATTGCACGCCATATAACGGACAAAGTCACACAATTATCGACATGGTGGACAGCTGTGTAGGGAGGTCTAGGGATGGATGGACAGGGTACGGGTGCGGTCGTCGGGTATGCGAGGGTCTCGACCGAGGACCAGAGCCTCGATCGGCAGATCGAGGCTCTGGGTCAGGTCGACAGGCTCTTTGCAGAGAAGGGCTCGGGCAAGGACACCAACCGCTCGCAGTTGCAGGCGATGCTGGATTACGTGCGATACGGCGACACCATCCGGGTGAAGTCGCCGGACAGATTGGCCCGGTCGACGACAGACCTGCTGGCCTTCATCGAACGGATGGTGGCCTGGGGCGTCGCTGTGGAGTTCGTCGACAACCCGGCACTGAACACGAGCAGCCCGCAGGGACGGTTCATGCTGACCATCCTCGGTGCCGTGGCCGAACTCGAACGGGCCACCATCCGGGAACGTCAGGCTGAGGGCATCGCCATCGCCAAGCGAAAGGGCGTGTACGCGAAGGGGGTCAAGATGACACCGGACCAGATCAGCGAGGGCCGGGAGCGCATCGCGGCCGGGGTACCGAAGGCACAGGTCGCACGGGACCTCGGTGTGAGCAGGCAGACGCTGTACACGGCACTGGCGGGGACCGGTCCCTATGCGGTGACGTAGGTCGGCCCCGCCGGAGCGTCCAGCCACACTGTTGGGGGGATGTGCAGCGGCGCTCGACGGCGGGACCTAGCCGTCCCTGGGGGGAGGGACGACGGCTGAGGTGAGTATGCCACAGATCAGTGGGGCGCGGACTGGATTGGCGAGCGGAGGCTGGAGAAATCAGCGATCATTGTCAGATTTATAAACTTCATCAATCATCATTGGAGGCCCGGGTATGACATCATGGGCATAGAGGTTCCATTTTGCCCCGGAAGGAAGTTCATATCCGCCAAGTTCAAAACTTGACTTTACTGTTTGATCCATTTTTATTTCATCTTCCGTGAATGCTTTTAGCAGCTTATACACAGCCGATTCCACGTACAAATCAAGGGGGACCTCCGTAGCAAAGACTCCGTCCGAGTGAACTGCATACACTCTTTCTTCATAGCCTTCGACTTCAACTAACAATAGTTTTCCAGACTCAGCATCCGCGGGTTCCCCAATTTTGACCAAGCCTCGGTGTATATTCGTAGCATGGTCAGACCACGTCCGAAAAGCATGATATCTAACATAGACATCTTCGAGGCTTTTTTCGAGATGAGAGAACTCATCCCACACGCCACCGTCTACAAGTCCCTTTTCTCCAAGAATACTCAGCGCAGTAAATTTGAACCTATCTCGCACTACAAAAACACACTCGCAGATGTAGTCCATTAGGCCACTATAGGCATCAACACATGCTGACATCTCTTCTACCGACGGATAGTGAGCGCCATGCACAATACTATTTCGTAGCTTCGCAATTTTTTCGCTCCATGCCACAACCGGACCAGGAAGATCTTGCCCTTTGGAATAGCTCGTCAGGAGGGGTAGAAGACGATTTATAACCACGTCGGTTATACCACGGTTTCTCCATTTTTGCTTTTTACCCTTACGACCGGTGTCCACGAAATACCGTAACGTATCCTCTGGCCGATTATTATCCTCCCAAAGCAGGTGTAACAGCAACTCGTTCAAGAATGACTCGCAGGACGCAGCATAAAGAATTACTGATACTTGGTAGTTCCCTTGAGATATTTTGAAATATTCAGCTTCAACCTTTAGTCCGTTTGCTACGCTGAAAGGGCCAGGTATAGCCACCGAGGCGAGTGCCGCATCCATCCAACCGTCTAGCCGCTCAGCAGGTTCAGGAGCCGAACCAATATCTGGAATATTGTGGTTCAACATGAAGACACTCTCTGGCGAAACTCTGGGGAGGGAATCACCATTCAGTTCCCAAGGCTCGAAGAGACCTGAACAAACTAGGGATACAGGCGGCAACGCCTCCCTGCGAACCGAGGGGATCGGTTTCCCTGCCACCATCGAGAGCGCTTGGAGCCAAATATTGAGGCTTTCCAACGCATGGTCAAAGGCACCACTAATGTTGTCGTCTTGACTGTCTGGACGTTCTGTCATACTGACGTATTTCTTGCTAATTGCAATCTCCACTACCGAGACTACCAATTGGTCAGGAAAGGGAGTTTCCTCTTCTATTTCGTTGGCCGACCGGACTTTTCTTTTGTTTACCGCTTTCCCGACAGCCTCAATCCCCGGAAAAGGCGAGGTCAATACGTTTTCATGGCTGAATTTGAAAAAACAGCGTCTGGGCGTGGCTCATACTGGGTCCCCCCACTAACGCTGACTAGGCCGGTTGAATGCTTTATGGAACAATAGCCGTCGGGTACGGGCAGTGCAGTTTCAAGCGGGATAAAAAAGTGCCATGATGCGTGTTCCATGTCGTCATCATAGCCCGCTCGAACCGTACCGCCGAAGACTTACCGTGCGGTACAGGATGGTTGGCCATCAAGAGTCGGCGTGAGTCACCTGTTGAAACATGGTTCGCCCCGCTCACGGCCGTGAGATGGGTGAGCCCGGTGGCCAGGAACTGCTCGCGCACCACCGGATCCTGCATGCTCACGTCGCCGACGACCATGCCCGGCACCAGGTCACCGGTGCCACCCGGCAGCCCCTGCGCCGCCTGCGCCAACCCGGCGCGCAGGTGCGCGGTCACCCCGGCCAGACCGTCCGGCGCGGCGACGACCTGCGGGACGCCGGACGCCGACAGCCGCAGCGGCACCATCGCCGCGTCCTGCGTCCCCGACGCCACCGCCTGCAGCGCCAGCGTCGTCCCCGGCTGCCACGACAACACCGCCGGCTCCACGTCGCGGGCGTCGAGGAACACCGGCACCGTGCCCAGCTCCTCCACGCGCACATTCAGCAGGACGCTGCCGCCCGGCAGCCGCTTCGGCGCCGTCGCCAGCTCCACGTCCTGCGCCAGGCGCGTCGAAGTGCCACGCAACTCATGGCGGTCCACCCGCGCCACCAGCCAGGACGCCCGGCCCGACCACGCCGCGGCCACCGCCGCCACCAACGCACACGTGCGCACGACCACCCGTGGCCGGTCCTCCGCCACCGACGCCCCGGGGCGAAACGGCCCCAGACACACCACACCCGCCCCCGCCACACCGGCGGCGACGAGCAGACCTGCGGCGATCCACGGGGTGCGCACCACGATCGTCAGCGTCACCGCCAACCACACCGCCACCGTGAACGGCACCAGACGCAGATCCGGGCCCCGACGTGCACGCACCACGTCCGGGCTGACCGGATCACGGTCCCTGGCCGACCACGGCGTGCCCGACCCCGGGTGCGGAGTGAGGTCGGGGTTGACCGACCAGTCAGACCGTGACGCCGTCACGCAACGCCTCGAACTTCGCCGGCCCGATGCCCTTGACCTCCATCAACTGCTCCACCGCACCGAAGGACCCGTTCGCCTCCCTCCAGGCGACGATCGCCTCCGCCGTCGCCGGGCCCACCCCGGACAACGTGGCCAGCCCGGTCGCGTCCGCGGTGTTGATGTTCACCAGGCCGGCGCTGTCCGTGCCGCCTGGTTGGCCCTCTTGCTGTCGGTTCTGTTCTTGCTGTGCCTGTTGCGGTGACTGCTGCTGCGCGGGTTCGCCGCGCTCCCCCGGGTACAGCACCCGCGAGCCCTCCGGGTCCACCACGATCTGCATGCCGTCGACCACGGGTTCGGCGAGGTTGATCCCCTCCACACGACCGTCCCCCCCGGACCCCTCCCGAGCGGTCGATCACCTCACCTGCCCTGGTCCCGGCGTCGACGGTGACCAGACCCGGCCGGTGCACCAACCCCTGCACCGACACCACCACAGGCCCCACACCTGCGGCGTCGTCCCTGTCACCGTCCCCGTCCGCGCCAGTTCCCCCGGTGTCCCCCGCCGGCTCTACCCCGGCGACCCCCGACACCCCTGGCACTCCCGCCTCCTTGTCCTCCCCTGGTGACAGTCCTGCCACGACGTCCCCCCGGGCATCGTCGCCGGCGCCGCCACCGTCCCTGTCGTTGACCAGCATCACCCCTCCCACCACGACCACCAGAGCCGCGACCGTCGCCATCATGATCCGGGCGGACCTAGGACCGATCACGGTCCGACGCTCGAACCGGACATCCGCCAGCTCATGGCCCGGCACCGGCTGGGTCAGGGCCTCCACCCTGTCAGCCACCGCCTGCCGTGTGCCGCCTCGCCGGCGTGATGCCGGTGTCCTGTGCTCTGCGTCTCCGCCCATGGGTCACCATGTAAGTGCATGCCCGGACACCAGCTGCCCCGGTTCCTCCCATCGCCCCAGGACGCTGTGGACAACCCGGGGGCTGTGGATGAAATCCCCGCGCTGCCCGCCGGTCCGCCCCCCCCCTGCAGAGCGATCACCCTCCCAGGCAGCGATTCTGGCTGTTTTCCTACCTGGGAGGGCGACTATTTCACGTACGGACGAGGGGCAGTGCGGGACAAGTCCTGAGCTAGTCCTGAGCTAGTCCTGGACCAGGGAGACCCCGAGTGCCCCGGGGCCGGTGTGCACCGCCATCGCGTGGGAGATGTCCACCACCGAGATCACCACGCAGTCCGGCAGCTTCTCACGCAGGTTCGCGCGCAACTGCTCGGCAGCCTCCTCCGCCTCACGGTGGTGCACGGCCAGGTGCATCGGCACGCGGGGCAGGTCGACCAGCGGAACGAGGTCCTCGCCACGACGCCGGGACCGCGAACGCTCGGACTCAGCCTTCTCCGGCTTCTCTGCCTTGTCTGTCTTCTCGGCCTTGTCAGGCTTGTCGGCCTTCTCCTTGTCCGCCTTGTCTCGGCCACCGAAGCTGAAGATTCGGGGACGCTCCGAGGCATCGTCGGATTCGGGCTTCTCCGTGGATTCCCCGGTGCCGGCGTCCTCCACGACCTCGTCATTCCCGGCGGAGTCATCGTCGGACGGAGACACGGCTTCATCGGAATCATCGGAATCGCCAGCAGCATCAACACCGTCAACATCATCCGCGCTGTCGGCACCGTCCGTGTCCACCGTGGCGGTGACCTCGTCGGCCTCCGATGCAGCGACCGTCGCGGCAGGATCCCGGGACGCCGCTCCCTCCGAGCCCTCCGAGCCCTCCGAGCCTTCCGGGCCGTCCGACTCCGAATCCTCCAGCTCCTCCGCCGGCAGCAACCCCTCGGCCACGCCACGGTAGGCGTTGGCGGCGAGGGTCACCATGCGCTCCATCGCCTTCGAGCGGGTACGGGTCTTCGCCGCGAGCTCCAGGCGTCCACCGGCCAGGTGCATGATCGGCTTGATCGCCAACGCCGTGGACAACAGTCGCTGACCTGCGGTGAGACGTCCACCGCGGGCCAGGGTGTCCAGCCGGTTCACGAACAGCCACAACTGGCCGGTGTCGATGGCGTGCTGTGCGACCCCGCGGCACTCGTCCAGCGAACCACCGTCGTCGGCGCAGCGTGCCGCGGCGATCGCCGCCTGCCCGATGACCATGCCACCGGACATGGTGTCGATGACCTCAACCCGCCCGTCGAGCACGGCGGCGGCCTGCGACGCAGACGACCAGGTGCCGGACAGTTCCTTGGAGATGTGCAGGGCGACGACCCCGTCGTCCCCACCGCGTTCCAGCAGCCGGGCGTAACAGGCCGTGAGCTCCAGTGCCCCGAGTCCGGCCGTCGTCTCGTCCTCCCCCTCGCCCTCGGCGTGGAAGTCCAGGACGGTGATGCCGTACTCCGTGGCCAACGCCGGAGGCAGGCACGCCGACGAGTCGGTGACCACCAGTACGCTCATCGCCCGGTCACCTCACCTTCGTCCGCGTTCACCACGGCCACCGGCCTCGGCGCCGCAACGCCCACGTTCCACCCCTCCAGGAACCAGCGGGGCTCGCGCCACAGGGCCGGGTCGCCAAGATCCACGGTGGGACGCGCGACCAGCTGCGACCAGCGTGCGTTCCCCAGGCCACCGAACATCGGGTAGTGCTCCGTGGGGATGCCGAGCAGGCGGGAGGTCAACGCGGCGATGGTACCGCCGTGCGCGACGAGCATCACCGTCCCGGCGTCCCACGCGTCGTCGGCCATGAGTTCGTCGACGAGTTCGGAGGCACGGTCGGAGACCTCCAGGCGGGTCTCCCCGTTCGGCGGTGCCCACGTGGGGTTCAGCCGCCAGTGGGAACGCTGGCCGGGGAACACCGCGTCCACGTCCTCGTGGGCCTTGCCGGACCAGTCACCGAGGTCGGTCTCGCGCAGCCGCGCGTCGGTGGTGTAGCCCATGCCGAGGGCCTCGGCGAGCAGGGCGGCGGTGTCGCGGGCACGCTGCAGGTCCGAGCTGACCACCGTGCCGATCGGCCAGGTGCCCAGCTCCGCCGCGGCGGCCTCGGCCTCGGCGCGTCCTGCGGTGGTCAGCGGCGTGTCCAACTGACCCTGCATACGTCCGGCCAGGTTGAACTCGGTCTGCCCGTGGCGGATCAGGATCAGCCTGCGTTCGGGCAGACGTGTCCCCTGGACCTGGGAGGACACCCCCGGGGACACGGTCACCGGTTCCTAGAGCTCGTCCTCGTCGGGTGCCGGGCCCGCCAGCGGCAGGTCGGCGACGCTCTGCGCGGCGAAGGGGTCGTCGGCGTCGATCTCCTCGGCGCTGACGTCGCTGGCCCAGAAGCCACGGTCGGCCTGCTCCACACCCTCGACCTCCACGGTCGGGCAGTCGCGGTACAGGCGGTCGAGGGCGTAGTACTCGCGCTCCTCGCGGCGCTGGACGTGCACCACGATGGTGCTGTAGTCCAGCAGGACCCACCGGTTGTCGCGGTGGCCCTCGCGCAGGCGGGCCTTCACGCCGACCTCGGCGAGCTTCTCCTCCACCTCGTCGACGATGGAGTTGACCATGCGCTCGTTGTCGCCGGTGGCCAGCACGAAGCAGTCCGCCAGCGGCATTCGGGAGGTCACGTCGAGTACGACGACGTCCTCGGCGAGGCGCTCGGCGGCGGCGCGGGCGGCGATGCCCGCATGGTTGATGGCGTCGGAGCTAGCGGTCACGTGGTGCCGGATCCTTCATGGGGGTAGAGGTCAGATGTTTTCCGCCAGTGATTCTACAAGCCGGACGTCGGATCGCAGCATCAGGCACCCGGCGACCTGCCGCAGGGGCTCAGAACCAGCCGTCGGGGAAGCGGTCGCCGTCCTCCTCGGGGTTCCAGTCCACGTCCGGCTCCACGTCCGCGTCGGGATCTGCCGGGTCCCCCAGTTCCCCCAGGTCCTCCGGGTCCTCCGGGTCCGACACCGCCCACGGCAGCCCGCCGTGGCTGTCCTTGTTGCCGCGCCGGTACAGCGCGGTCTTGCCGATGTACTGCACCACCCCGTCGGGCACGAGGTACCAGACCGAGCGTCCGTCCTGCGCGCGCTCGCGGATGTCCGTCGAGGAGATGGCCATCGCCGGGATGTTCACCAGGCTCAACCGGTCGGAGTCGACCTGGCTGCGCAGCGCCTCCCCGGCGTCCGCCAGGTCGTAGCCGGGACGTGTCACGCCCACGCAGTGCGCGAGGTTGAACACGTCCTCCCAGTGACGCCAGGTCACGATGCGTTCCAGCGCGTCCGCCCCGGTGATGAAGTACAGCTCGGCGTCCGGGTAGCGGCGCTGGATGTCCTTGAGCGTGTCCACGGTGTACGTCGCCCCGGGCCGGTCGATGTCCACGCGCGACACCAGGAACTGCGGGTTCGCCGCCGTGGCGATGACGGTCATCAGGTACCGGTCCTCCGCGGCGGTGACGACCTTGTCGCGCTTCTGCCACGGGTGTCCGGTGGGCACGTAGATCACCACGTCCAACCCGAACCGGTCGGCGACCTCGCTGCCGGCGACGAGGTGCCCGTTGTGGATCGGGTCGAACGTGCCACCCATCACCCCGATACGCTCCGGCGGCTTGTCCGGGAAACGGTCGGGACGGTGTTCCGGACTATGTTCCGGACGCTGTTCCGGTCGGCGGTTCTGGCTCACGTCCGCCCATGCTACGGGTAACCCAGGTACGAAAGAAAGCACGACGAACGTATCTCACCGCGATATCATTTCCCCATGGCGACGAGACTGAACCCGTGGATCCCCAACCAGCACGGCGCATGGCCGATGGTGGTGGTCCCACCGGTCATCGCACTGTTCTGGTGCCTGAAGATCTGGGACACGCTCACCCCGGCCAACCTCGGCGACGGGCTGCACGGCACCGCCGGCATGGCCCTGACCTTCCTGGCGGTGACGGTGGCCTGGACCGTCGGCTACCTGGCGTTCTTCGCCATCGGACTGTTCATGCGCTCGCGCAACCCCACGATGCGCCGCCGCGCGCGCACGCCCGCGCTGGTCTACGGGACCCTCGCCGCTCTCGCCGGCCTCGCCGCACTGCTGCTGCAGCCGCACCTGCTGTGGTGGGTGTTCGTCTTCGGCCCGCTCGTCGCGATCGCCGTGTACGAGACATGGCGGGGGACGCCCCGGTCGTTGGCGTCCGGCGTGGCGACCACGGCCGCCTCGGCGTTCATCGTGCCCGTCGGCGCGACGGTCGCCCTCGGGGCGTCCTCCCCCGTCGGTGGCGGGGTGACGTGGACGTCCAACCTGTTCACGCCGGACGTCGTCGACGCGCTGCCGGCGGCGGTGTGGGTGAGTTTCCTGTGGCTGCTGCTGTACACCGTGGGCACCGTGCCCTACGTCAAGACCATGATCCGCAAGAAGGGCGACCGTGCCTGGCTGCTCGGATCACAGATCTACCACCTCGCCGCCCTGCTCGCCGTGGCGGCGACGCTGTTCGTCAACCACGTGCACTGGGCCGCCTGGCTGCTCGCGGTGGTCGTCTTCGCCGCAGCGCTGTGGCGCTCACGGGCGGTGCCAGCGTCCGCCGCAGCGGGGACGCCCTGGCCGCCGAAGAAGGTCGGCATGCGCGAGATGCCACTGCACCTGGGCGTCACCGTGGCCTGCATCATGGCCGCACTGCTGTACTCCGGCCCGCTGGTGCTCTTCATCCACTGACTTCTACCGGGCTGTTCATCGGGTGGCCGTGACGAGGCCGGCGAGGACGTCCGCCGCCTCACGCTCACCGGGGCCTGCCGCATCCGGGTCCACTACGGCGTCGCGGAAGTAGGTGTCGTGCGCACCGGCGCCCTCGTCGTCCTGCAACGCGGCGACGACCGCGCGCGGGCCCGTGTCGCACGCGAAGTCGTCCGGCAGACAGAAACTGTGCACCGGGACATCCGCCATCGCCCCGCCGCCGATGAGCTCCGGGGCGCGGTGGAACGGATTGCCCAGGTACACCGCGCCACGTAGCCGACCCTGCGCGGCGAGCACGTGCTGCACCGGGGCGAGCGCCGCGACACCCTGCGAATATCCCAGGCCCACGTACTCCGGCCGGCAGCCTGACTCGCGCTCGTACTCCTCGACCATCTCGATGCCGCCGGGCAGCCCGCGGGCCATGGAGTCGACGAACAGGCCCACACCCGAGACGATCGTCGCCGGGCCGGGGTCCTCGCCGGCCTCCCCGACGGGGAACCGTGCAGGGTAACGCTCGGCGTCGACCGCCAGCACGGTGCTCTCACCTGCAGCGAAGAGGCCCGGGTGGGTGGCGCTGGCGTAGGTGAGGAAGCGGTGGAGCGTCTCGCCCTCGTACCCGTTGGAGAACCCGTTGGACGCCTCGGGCGCGTACGTCTCCTCCTCCTCACTGCCGCGGGCGGCGAGGGTGACCACCGACGGGCACTGGGGTGTTGCCTGGGCCGTCGCCGGAGTGACGATGGCGGCGACCAGGGTGGCGGTCAGTACCATCACGGTGAGAGTCTCCCGAGAATGTTTCGTCATGCAAGGCATCCTACAGAGAGCCGCCCCTCAGGCCCGTCACACCAACCTCGCGGGGTTGTCCCGTCGCCGTTGTCCACGAGCCGCGACCCTCTTCACCACTCTCCCCTGCCCCCGCTGCAGAGCGATCACCCCTCCAGGCAGCATTTCACCCCGATTCCCTACCTGGGCGGGCGACTATTCCGCACCCGGGACCGAGGCGGCGGGGGCTGTCGGCGGAGACGGCCGGCGCGCGCGGGAGCACTGCACCGCGGGCGGCGACTCGGGCGTTCCCCTCCCCGCGCAGACAGCAACCCCGGAGGTCAGTCACACCAACCTCCGGGGTTGCGAACTCGCCGCTCCCCACGGGCCGTGCCGCTCTCCCCCACTCGGCCCGGCCCCCGCTTCAGAGCGATCACCCCTCCAGGCAGCATTTGACCCCGATTCCCTACCTGGGCGGGCGACTATTCCGCATGGAGGGGGCGCCGCCCGCGGGAAGTACAGCTAGCTAGGGCCGGACCTGGCCCTCGCCGTTGACGATCCACTTCGTGCTCGTCAGCTCCGGCAGGCCCATCGGCCCGCGGGCGTGGAGCTTCTGGGTGGAGATGCCGATCTCGGCGCCGAAGCCGTACATCTCACCGTCGGTCCAGGCGGTGGAGGTGTTGATCATCACCGCGGCGGCGTCCACGTTCTGCTCGAAGTACTTCGTGGCCTTGTAGTCCGTAGCGCTGATCGCCTCGGTGTGGCCCGTGGAGTAGCGGGTGATGTGGGCGACCGCGGCCTCGACCCCGTCCACGATCGCCGCGGCGATGTCGAAGGAGCCGTACTCGTCGGTCCAGTCCTTCTCCTCGGCCTGGACCACGTCGCCCACGCCCAGGGCGGAGAGCTCGGAGACCTCGCCGTGCACGGTGACCCCGGCGTCCTGCAGGGAGGTCAGAACGCGCTTCTTGTCCTCGTCGGGCAGGGCGGCGTCGAGCAGCACGACCTCGGTGGCGTTGCACACCGAGCAGCGGCGCGTCTTACCGTTGATAACCAGCTCGATGGCCTCGTCGACGTCGGCGGAGCCGTCCACGTAGAAGTGGCAGTTGCCGGTGCCGGTCTCGATGGCGGGCACGGTCGCACCGGTGACCACGGCGTTGATCAGGCCCGCGCCGCCACGCGGGATCACGATGTCGACCAGGCCACGGGCGGTGATCAGGTCCTGGACGGAGTCGTGGGTCTCGCAGGGAAGCAGCTGCACGGTCTCGCGCGGCAGGCCGTGCTCCTCGCACACGTCCTGGAGGATCTCCACGAGGCGGGCGTTGGAGTTCTGTGCGGACTTGGAGCCACGCAGCAGCGGCACGTTGCCGGACTTCACGGCCAGGCCGAAGGCGTCGACGGTGACGTTGGGGCGGGCCTCGTAGACCATGCCCATCACGCCGAGCGGCACGCGGACCTGGCGCATCTCCAGGCCGTTGGGACGACGCGAACCGCGCACCACGTCCCCCACCGGGTCGGCGAGGTCGGCGACCTGGCGCAGGCCGCCGGCGATGCCCTCCACGCGGGCGGCGTCCAGGCTGAGGCGGTCGATGAGGGACTCGGACATGCCGCGCTCCCGTCCGGCGTCGATGTCGCGGCCGTTGGCCTCGAGCACGGAGTCGGTCTCGGCGACGAGGCGGTCGGCGGCGGCGAGGAGCAGGTCGTTCTTCTGCGTGGTGGTCAGCGCGGGACGCTGGGAGACCTCGCGGGCCTTCTGCGCCTTGGCGAGAACCTCCTCGCGCTCGGCGGCGCGCACGGGAGTCAGCCCGGCGGTGTCGCCGGAGGTGGCGGTGGCGGTGGACGGGTTCTGGGCGGTGTTCGCGTCGGTCATGACACCCAAGGTTACGTGACCGGCACACAAAAATCACCCAGATTGTTCAACAATCTGGGTGACCGGCTCAGGCGGTGGGTCAGCTCGTCGCGCCGTAGACCCGCGACTGACGGTTCGAGTACGTCGCCATGTAGTCGGCGTGGATCACCGGACGCTGCGCGAACTCCGGCAGGTCCGCGGTCGACTTGCCGACCATGCCCTCCAGCGTCGCGGAGTCGTAGTTGACCTCGCCGCGGCCGATGAGGTCGCCGTCCGGGCCCACGATGTCCAGCACCTCGCCGGAGGTGAAGGCACCGTCCACCCGCGCGACGCCCACGGCGAGCAGGGAGCTGTGGCGTTCCATCGCCGCGGCCGCACCGGCGTCCAGGTGCAGCGTGCCGGCGGAGTCGGCGGCGTAGAGCACCCAGAACTTCCAGGCGGACAGGCGGTCCTCCCGCGGCCAGAAACACGTGCCGACCATGGCCTCGTCCAGCGCCGCGCCGATGTTCTCGGTGGACGTCAGCAGCACCGGGATGCCCGCGCGCGACGCCAGCCGGGCGGCGGACACCTTCGCCGCCATACCGCCGGTGCCGAGCCGTCCCCCGTCGCCGGCGACGACGCCGCGCAGGTCCTTGCTGGTACGCACCTCGGCGATGAAGCGGGCGTCCGGCTCGGCGGGGTTGCGGTCATAGAGGCCCGCGACGTCGGAGAGCAGCACCAGCGCATCGGCGTAGGTCAGGTGGGACACCAGGGACGCCAGACGGTCGTTGTCGCCGAAGCGCATCTCCGAGGTCGCCACCGTGTCGTTCTCGTTGACGATCGGCACGGCGCGCAGCTGGCGCAGCCGGTCGATGGTGCGCTGCGCGTTGCGCGCGCGGTCACGCCGCGCCGCGTCGGAGGCGGTGAGCAGCACCTGACCGACGGAGCGTCCGTACCGCGCGAAGCTGCGGGCCCACTCCTGGGCGAGAAGAACCTGGCCGGACGCCGCGGCGGCCTGCTTCGTCGCCAGGTCGGTGGGCTTCTGCGCCAGGCCCAGCGGGCCCATGCCGCAGGCGACGGCGCCGGACGACACGACGATCACGTCGGTGTCGCGGTCCATGCGCGCCTCCAGCGCGTCGGCGATGACGTCGATCCGGTCCGGGCTGACCAGGCCGGTCTCGTCGGTCAGGCTGGACGAACCGATCTTGACGACCACACGCTTGGCGGTGCGGATCGTCTCACGGACGTCGGAGTGGTGGCCGTAGGCCGGGGAATCCTCACTGACCTCGGCGTCCGGGAATTCCTTGGAGGTCGCCGGGATGACGGGACCGGGCTGATGCACAGCATCCGTCCCGAACTCCAGGGGCGCAGGGTACTCAAATACCGTGGGCTCTGCGGACATGTCAGAGGCATCAGTGGTGTCAGACATGTCTTTCATTATGGACCAGTGGCACCGTTCCTCGCCACGAGACGGGCGAAGGGGCCCCGCAACGGGAGGGAACTCGGACACGTCCGACGAAACTCCCACATCGCGGGGCCCCGCACCCTCCCCCGGAATCGGGTGTCCGGGTGGCTGGGCGTGGCCCGAAGAGGCTCAGGCTGAAGTCGGTCTGGGGATCAGCCCTGCCAGCGCTCGCGGTCCGGCTCCTCGCCGTCGCCGAAGTCGTACTCGTCGATCAGGCCGCGGCGGGCCTGGGAGGCACGCTTGCGCTCGTCGGAGGTGGAACGCCCCGTGCGGTCCAGGCGGCGGTCCGTGCCGCGCCCGGAGGGCAGCAGGTCCACGCCGGCGGAGGTCTGCGGTTCCCACTCGAAGGTGATCGCACCGATGGTCACCTCGTCACCGGCGGAGGCACCGGCCTTGTACAGCGCCTCCTCGACACCGGCCTTGGCCAGGCGGTCGGCGAGGTAACCCACGGCCTCGTCGTTCTCGAAGTCGGTCTGGATGATCCAGCGCTCCAGCTTCGAACCGGAGACGATGTAGGCGTCCTCGAACTCCGGGTCCTTGCTGACCTCGAAGTCGGCGAACTTGCCGCGGCCCTTGCCGCGCAGGTTCTTCGGGGTGACGACCTGCGGGGCGACCTCCTCGACGGGGTGGGCGCGCCGGTGCTCGGAGACGATCCCCATCAGCGCGTAGCGCAGCGGGTCCAGGCCCTCGTGGGTGGCGGTGGAGATCTCCAGGACCGGCCAGCCGAAGGCCTCCTCGAGCTCGGGGCGCATCATCTCGGCCATCTCGCGGGCGTCCGGCACGTCGATCTTGTTCAGGACGATCACCCGGGGGCGGTCGCTGAGGTCGCCGAGGCCGGCGTCCGCCGACAGCTCAGACTCGTAGTCCTTGAGCTCGGTCTCCAGGGCACGGATGTCGTCGACCGGGTTACGGTCGGACTCCAGCGCCGCGCAGTCCACCACGTGCACGAGCACGGCGGTGCGCTCGATATGGCGCAGGAAGTCCAGGCCCAGTCCCTTGCCCTGGCTCGCACCGGGAATCAGACCGGGCACGTCGGCGATGGTGAAGACCTCGTGGCCCACGTTGACCACGCCCAGGTTGGGCTGCAGCGTGGTGAAAGGGTAGTCGGCGATCTTCGGCTTGGCCGCACTCAGCACGCTGACCAGCGAGGACTTACCGGCCGACGGGAAGCCGACGAGGCCCACGTCCGCCATGGACTTGAGCTCCAGGGTGATCTCGCCGATCTCACCGGGCTCACCCAGCAGGGCGAAACCGGGCGCCTTACGTGCCTTGGACACCAGCGAGGCATTGCCCAGACCACCGTGGCCACCGGCGGCGGCGACGTAGCGCTGCCCCTTGGTGGTGAGGTCGGCGAGGACCTCGCCCTTCTCGTCGAGCACGACGGTGCCGGCGGGCACCTGGACCACGAGGTCCTTGCCGCGGGCGCCGTGTCGGTGGTCGCCGGAACCGGCGGCACCGCGCTCGGCCTTGATGTGCGGGTGGAAGTGGAAGTCGAGCAGGGTGTGGACCTGCGGGTCGACCTCCAGGACCACGTCCCCGCCGTGCCCGCCGTTGCCGCCGTCCGGGCCGCCGAGGGGGACGAACTTCTCGCGGCGCACCGAGGCGCAGCCGTTTCCGCCGTCGCCGGCCTGCAGATGCAGGACGACTCGGTCCACGAAGCGTGACATGATTGGACGCCCTCCAGTTCAGGCGGTTAAAAGGGGTGGTTGGAGAATCCCGACGATCCTACCACCCGCTCCGGACACGGGCCTCAGCACCGCAGGTCAGGCATCCCCGATCAGCTCCATCATGTCGTCCAGGACCCGGTCGGCGGCGACGACCGAGGCGTTGAGGAACCACGGGTCGACCTCCACCTCGAAGGCACGCCCCTCCTGCACCACGGGCAGCGCGGTCCACGAGTCGCTGGAGGTCACGTCCGCCGCACCCTGCGGGAAGCCGTAGAACAACCAGTCCGCGTCGAGGTCCGCGGCGTTCTCCAGGGAGATGTCGTGGCCCGGGGCGTCGTCGAAGGTCTGGTTCTCCGGGCGGGTCAGCCCGGAGTCGACGGCCACGATGCTCGCCAGCGCCCGCGCGCCCATCATGAGGTACTCGTCGCCCTTGCCGCGCACCAGCGACACCGTGC
Source organism: Corynebacterium sp. AOP12-C2-36 (assembly GCF_052379185.1). NCBI lineage: Bacteria > Bacillati > Actinomycetota > Actinomycetes > Mycobacteriales > Corynebacteriaceae > Corynebacterium > Corynebacterium sp. AOP12-C2-36. The sequence continues at coordinate 15,375 of NZ_JBQSYJ010000010.1, forward strand.
CGTCGCTGCCCCGGCGCTCCGCCCAGTCACGGGCTCGGGTCTCGTAGCTCTCCAGGAGTTCCTCGGCCTGGTCCGGGACACCGAGCGCGTCGCCGATCACCCCGAGGTCGGCCTTCCACTCCTCCGACCCGCCGTTGGACAGCACCACCTCGGCGAGCTGGCCGAGCTGGTCGAGCAGGGTGGGGTCGGCGCGCTTGTTGGACAGGATCAGGTCGGGGTCCAGTGCGGCGACGGCCTCCAGGTCCGGCGCCTGGCGCTCACCCACCGACTCCACGGTGTCCAGGTCGAACTGCGATCCGAAGCGGTCCTTGACGAAGTCGGGGATGCCGTCGGAGACCGTGCCGACGGAGCTGGCCAGGGCGATGCCGACGGGCGGGGCGCCGAGGGCGAGGCAGGTCTCGAACTGCCCGGTGTTCAGCGCGACGACGCGCAGCCCCTGATCCTCCGAACCGCCGGCCGCGCCGGAGGGTTGGGTGTCGCCGCTTCCGCCGTCTCCCCCGCTGCCGCAGGCCGCGAGCAGACCGGTGGCGCCGAGCCCGAGGGCCCCGGCGAAGAAGGCACGGCGGGTGATCCCCGCCGCTGATGCTGTGAGGTTCGGTGAGTTCATCAGAACTAAAGATAGCCTCACCATTGGTCACGGCGCAATGCGCAGAACAAAACCCCGGGACATCAGGGATGTCCCGGGGCTCTACCGCCGCGGACGGCGGTGACCGGAGGTTTAGGCCTCGACGGTCTCGTTCTCGACGATGTTCACCAGACGACGGTTACGGCGGGTGCTGAACTGCACGGCGCCGCCCTTCAGGGCGAACAGGGTGTCGTCGCCGCCGCGTCCGACGTTCTCACCGGGGTGGAACGAGGTACCGCGCTGACGGATCAGGATCTCGCCGGCCTTGACCTGCTGACCACCGAAACGCTTGACACCGAGACGCTTGGACTCGGAATCGCGACCGTTGCTGGAGCTGGAAGCACCCTTCTTGTGTGCCATGGTCTTTTCCCTCCTCGGAAAAGCTCGTACCGCCGCGCGGGACGCAGCGGTCGCTGGGTTTACTTGATGCCGGTGACCTTGAGGACGGTCAGCTGCTGACGGTGGCCGTAACGACGCTTGTAACCGGTCTTGTTCCGGTAGTGCATGCCGTTGATCTTCTTACCCTTGGTCTGGTCGACGATCTCGGCAGCAACGGTCTTGTCGGCGAGGTTGTCACCGGAAGTGACGTCAGCGCCATCGACGAGGAGAACCGGGGTGAGGGCCACGGACGAACCGGGCTCTCCCTCGATCTTCTCGACCTTGACGAGGTCACCTTCGGCAACCTTGTACTGCTTTCCGCCGGTCTTGACGATCGCGTACATGGAAGGGCTACCCCTTTGTTTCTCTACTCGGCTCAGGCCGCCCCTCCACCGAGCATCCCCGCACGGGGCGGGACACGGCCTGAAAAGGCAATCTGACTGGACTTCATTGCTTATTTCACTGCGTCCGACCCGATCGATTCTGCGCCGGACGTGCGGCGCAACCGTAGCTCCCCGGTTGTAACCGGGGTGCCGACGGACACGATCGACCAATGGTCGAACAGCGACTATGCAAGGCTACCGCCCTACCCCGGGAAAACAAAATCTCCACCGCTTCCACAGGGTGCGGGCCGGACGGGGAACGACACGCCGGTGATTCACCGGGCGCTACGCACCACCCGGCGTCGGCCCCTGCGGTCCGAACGCACCTGCGGGGCCGCTGAGCGCGCGGGCTCGGGTGAGGACGACTCGGCGACGTCCTGTACTGCCTCAGCGGGCTCGGCGGGACGTCCGGCGTCGGACGCCTCGGCACCGTAGTCCTGCGGCCGCGGGGCGACGTCGGAGCGGGAGTTGCCGCGGACGCGTCGGCGACGACGCGGCGAGCGCTCGAACGCCTCCTTCGCCGACTCGTAGTCGCCGGCAGTCTCTGCGGCAGCCTCGGCGACCTGCTCGACAGCAGGCTCGGCAGGCTCAACAACCGGCTCGGCCGGGGCCACGCGGCGCACCACGCGGCGACCGCGACGGTCCTTGCGACGCGACGTTGCCACCGGCGCCGGAGCGTCCTGCGTCGGCTCGTCCTGCGCCGGAACGTCCTGCGCGGGTTCGTCCTGAACGATGCCGCGCAGGAGCTGCTCCGTGGCGTCGTCGGCGGACTCGCTGAACTCCTCGTCAGACACGTAGTCCGAGCCGCTGGGCTCGTCCGGGTCCTCCTCGCCGGCGCGGCTCAGCGCGTAGGCGACGATGTCCTGCACGGACTCGGGACCCGAATCCGGGGCCGACCCCTTGCGCCGTCGGCGACCGCCCTGCGCGTGGGTGCCGTGCACGGTCTTGGCGACCTCGGCGGTGGCGTCAGCGGTGGCGTCGGCGGTGGCGTGCTGGTCCTCCTGCGCGGGCGCAGGGGCGTCCTCGATGGCGCTGTCCTCGTAGCGCTTGCGGATCTCCTGCTCGTGACGGGCCTGCTTGAGCCCCTCGCGGCCACCATGGTCGCGGCGCTCCTGGCGGTCGTCGACCTCCTCGTGCTCCACCGGGTCGTCGTGCAGGATGATGCCGCGGCCGTGGCAGGTTTCGCACTGCGTGGAGTAGGTCTCCACCAGGCCGACGCCCAGGCGCTTACGCGTCATCTGCACCAGGCCCAGGCTGGTGACCTCGGAGACCTTGTGCTTCGTGCGGTCGGCGGCGAGGTACTCGTGCAGCCGGCGCAGCAGCAGGTCACGGTTCTCCTCGAGCACCATGTCCACGAAGTCGACCACGATCATCCCGCCGATGTCGCGCAGGCGCATCTGGCGCACGATCTCCTCGGCGGCCTCCAGGTTGTTCTTGGTGACCGTCTCCTCGAGGTTGCCGCCGGAGCCGACGAAGCTGCCCGTGTTGACGTCGATGACCGTCATCGCCTCGGTCTTGTCGATGATCAGGTAGCCACCCGACGGCAGCCAGATCTTCTGGCTCAGCGCGTTGGACAGCTGCGCGTCGAGCTCGTAGGCGGCGAAGACGTCGTCGCCGCCGTGCTCCTCGGGGTTCCAGCGCACCACGCGCGACTCCAGGTCCGGGGCCATGCGGTGCACGTAGTCGCGCACCCGCTGCCAGGACCGGTTGCCGTCGACGACGAGTTCGTTGAAGTCCTCGTTGAACATGTCGCGAACCACCTTGACCAGTAGGTTCGGCTCCTCGTACATGGTCACCGGGGAGGCGCCCTTCTTGGCGCGCTCCTTCTCCTCACGCTCGGTGATGTCCACCCAGCGGCGGTGCAGACGGTCGACGTCCTCGGCGATCTTCTCCTCGCTGACACCCTCGGCGGCGGTGCGGATGATCGTGCCGCCGTCCTCGGGCACCACGCGCTGCAGGATCGACTTGAGACGCTTGCGCTCGGCCTCCGGCAGCTTGCGGGAGATGCCCTGCGTGCGTCCGCCGGGGACGTACACGAGGTAGCGTCCGGCGAAGCTGACGCGGTTGGTCAGCCGGGCGCCCTTGTGCCCGAGCGGCTCCTTGATGACCTGCACGAGCACCTGGTCTCCCTGCTTCAGCGCCGATTCGATGCGCCGCGAACGGCCGCGGACGTGCCCGGAGCGCCAGTCGACCTCGCTGGCGTAGAGCACGGCGTTGCGGCCCGTTCCGATGTCGACGAAGGCGGCCTCCATGCTGGACAGCACGTTCTGCACGCGCCCCAGGTAGATGTTGCCGATGGTGGACTGCTGGTCGTCGCTGGTGACGAAGTGCTCCACGAGCAAGCCGTCCTCCGCGACGCCGACCTGGGTGGTCCAGCCGTTGCCGTCGTGACGGTGGGCGTCGCGCACGACCATGGAGCGGAAGATGTTCTCGCGGCGCGCGAGGAACTCCGCGCGGGTGACCGCCCGGTGCTTCTCGTTGCCCTGCTCCTGACGCCACCGGCGCTTCGACTCCAGCCGCGTGGAACCCTTGAGCTTCACCGGCTCGTCGACGACCGGGGTCTGCTCGGGGGCCTTCTCCTGGGACTTCTCCTGCTGCGAGTCCTGCTGCGTGTCCTGCGCGGACTGTTGCTTCTGCTGCTTCGGCTGGTCCTGCTTGGGCTGCTCGTTCTGGTCCTGCTGGTCGGCGCGGCCCCGGCCGCGACCACGGCTGCCGCGACGACGACGGGAGGACGCCGACCCCTCGCCCTGCTCGTCGGACGCCGGAGCGTTGCTGCCGGCGTTGTTGCCGCTGTTGTTGACGCTGTTTTCTTCCTCGCGTTCGCGACGCAGTGCCTCCGCACCGGCCGCCGCGCTGCGCGAACCGACACGTCGGACGATCCGACGACGCACCACCGGACGCGGCGCCTCTGCCTCCGGCTGTGCTTCCGCCGCGGCCTCCTGCACCGGTTCCTTCACCTGCTCCGGCTGGGGCTCGGGCTGGGGCTGCTGCTTCTTTTCGGCCTGCTTCTTCGGGGCCTGCTTCGGAGCCCGCTTCTTCGGCGCCTGCGCCTTCGGGGCGGCCGCCTGCTCCTGCTTCTGCTCGGTCGCGGCGGTGTCTGCCGTGTCCGTGCCATCCGTGGTGTCCCTGGTGTCCATGGCGGCGTCCTGTCCGGCCGGACGGCTCACGCGCCGACGCCGGCGACGGCGCGACGCCGACCCCGTGTTCTTCGTCTCGGGCGTCTCGGATGCCTCCGGCGCTGCCGCGGTCGACTGCTGTGCCGGCTTCGCCTCGGGCTCGACAGCCGCGAGGGGCTCAACTGCCTCGACGGGCTCAGCAGGTGCGACGGGGGCCGCGGCCTTGCGCGTCACCTTGCCGGAACGTGCCCGACGACGCGTCGGTGCCGCCTGCTCCTTCGGCGGCTGCGCCGATTCGACTGCGGGCTCTACTACGGGTTCTGCCGCGGGCTCTGCCGCGGCAGCGGCCTCAGCGGCAGGCTTCGTCTTCGTCGCCGTCGTCCGCGGCGCCCGCTTCTTCGCGGGAGCCTTCTTGGCCGGGGTCTTCTTCGCGGGGGCCTTCTTCGCGGGAGCCTTCTCCGCCTTCTCAGCCTTCCCGGCCTTGCCGATCTCGCCGAGCACCCGCTCCGCCTCGGCACTGGTCACCGTCGACGCGGCCCGCTTGTTCTCCACACCATGCTCCCCCAGCACGGTGATCATCTGCGCGCTCGGGATCCCCAGGGCCTTGGCCAGTGCGTGGACACGGACCTTCTCCCCCAGGTCGGCGACCTTCACGTCTGCCGCAGCTGCGGCAAGTTCCTGGCCTGTCTTCGCCATGCTTTCTCCTCTTGACCTGCCACGTACGGAACGTCGTTCGCGACCGCCCACCACGTCCCGACGCTCTCGTCGAGGTGGTGCGGTCGCGGCGTCCCCGTCAAGGACGTCCCGGTGGACGGCCCGGGAACTGGTCCCCGGGAAAAGAGCGGGCGCGTGTGATCGGTCCGATCAGGTCGCAGCCACACTGTCGCGTCGTCCACCCGAGTCGTACGGGGTCGTGCCGCCGTGGCATTCATATTCGATGTTGTCTGCACGGTTGTCGTGCCTAGAAATCTGTCCGACATTCGGAGCACACCGTCTTCCCGGGTGCTGCACGTGTCTCCGCACATTGTTGCACACTGCGGCCGCCGGACGGGGCCCCGCCACACCGCCCCCCGTGCTGCGAGCTGTGCAACACGTTACGGTGGCTTATATGAGCCCCGAATTTCGCACTCTCCAACAGATTCAGGACTCCGTCACCCCCGCCCTCCCCGGGCGCGTGGTGGCGGCCGTGCTGTTCGCCACCTTCGTCGGCGCCTCGTCCTCCCCCATCGCAGGACCGTGGACCCTCTCACTCGCCGCGGTGGTGCTGCTCATCGGCGCAATGTACCTGGGCATGTCGCTGCGGGCGAAGGGACTGCGAAGCAACGAGTACGCCCCGATGCGTGCCGACGACCGTTCCCCGGCGGAGGTCGGCGGCACCATGGAGGAGCCTCAGAGCCCGAACAAGACGCTGCGCACGTTCCTGTCCTTCGCCGTCCCCGGGATCTACGTGCTGATGTGGATCGGTCAGCTGATCGACTCCGCCACCGTCGGGTGGATCTACGCCGCGGTGGTGACGGTGGTGAGCCTGGTGGTCTTCTGGCGCGCATTCGTGATCGAAGGTGCCCGGCCGGAGGGCTACGTCGCACTGTCGACGGTCTTCGCCACCGAGCCGGACTGGTCCCCGTCGGACGACACCGACGCGGTCGCCTCCACCCTCTACGCCGCCCAGGCGGTCCCCGGGGGACGCCAGGTGCGTCGCGACGTCCTCGCCGACCTCTCCGCCCCGCTCCTGTCGGACGCCTCACCGGACGCCTCACGCGACGAGACGCTGGACGCCGCGCTGCGCTCGCTCACCGCACGCGGCCTGGCCGTCGTCCTGCGTGAGCGCAAGGACGCCACCACGGTCGTGCGGTGGGTGACGTTGACCGAGGACGGACGCGACGCCCTCGCGCGCGGACCGGTGGGCACTGCCCCTGTCAGCTGAGTCATGCCCCAGGTCGGGAAATCGGTGTTCTCCTACCTGGGGCATGACCCAGCTGACATGACACAGGCACGGGCACGAAAAACTCCCCGCCACGACCTCGTAGGAGTCGCGGCGGGGAGCCGTGGAGCGGCGGATCAGAGGTTCGGGAACCAGATGCCGATCTCGCGCTCGGCGGACTCCGGGGAGTCGGAGCCGTGGACGACGTTCTCGGCGACGGCCGTGGCGAAGTCGCCGCGGATGGAGCCGGGGGTGGCCTTGGCGACCGGGTCGGTGCCGCCGGCCAGCTGACGCCAGGCGTCGATGGCGCGCTCGCCCTCGACGATGCCCGCGATCATCGGGGCGGAGGTGACGAAGTCGACCAGCTCGCCGAAGAACGGCTTGTCGGCGTGCTCGGCGTAGTGCTTCTCTGCGGTCTCGCGGTCGGCGACACGCAGGTCCAGGGCGGAGAGGGTGAGGCCCTTGCGCTCGATACGGGCGATGATCTCGCCGACGAAGCCGCGGGCGACACCGTCCGGCTTGATGAGGATGAGAGTGCGTTCAGTCATGGGCATCAGCCTACCGAACACGGGTGAACACAAGTTAAAGCGGCAAGCCCAGGCGTCGCCGGCGATTGCGCAGCACCTGGTTGACCACGGTGACGACCACGAGGAAGCCGGTGAGCGGCACGACCGCACTCAGCCCGGCGTGGAAGAAACTCAGCGCACCGACGATCGCCCCGGCCGACAGGCACAGTGCCATGAGCAGCGGGTACACCCACGCCGAGATGCGTCCGCCGAAGAAGGAGTCCACGAACCGTTGTCCGGCCTTCACCAATGTCCCGGTCACGTAGGTCAACGCGATGCTGACCTCCCCGTCGCGTTCGAAGACGGAGTTCAGCGCACCGATGCCCACCGACAGCAGCATCACCGCCCACACCTCGGCGTCGAGGGCCAGCAGCGCGCAGGACGCCACGAAGATCGTCGAGACGGTGGCGAGCACCGCCTCGCGCGAGCGGTAGCGTCCCCACCGGCGGGTGACCAGGCGGTGGACCAGGGCACCGAGCATGACCCCGGCCATGAACAGCACGATGCAGCGTCCCGCCAGGCGCATGAGTTCGGCGTCGTCCTCCACGAAGGAGACGGCCAGGCGGGTGCTGTTGCCGGACATGAACGACAGGAACACCCCGCCGTAGAACATGAAGCCGATGGAGTCGGCGTAGCCGGCGACGGCCGACAGGCACATGGCGAGGACCCGTTCCCCGGGTCGATATGTATTCATCGAAAGGTCATGCTACCCGCGAGGTTGGCCATGTCGGCCCCGCCGTTTCCCTGATAGATTCGACACAGGAAGAACACGGGAACGAGATGACACTGGTGACAAGGAGAGACAATGACTGAACTCACGGACAAGAAAGGGAACCCCGTCACCGTCCGTCTGAGGTCGAAGGGCAACGCCTACGGGCTCTACCTCGCCGACGGCACCCGCGCCGGCGCAGCCTACTTCGTGGACCGCGACACCGAGCACGGTGCGCCGGACGGGCCGGAGCGGATCTTCCACCACACCATCGTCTCCGACGACTACGCCGGCCGTGGGCTGGGAAGCCTGCTGGTCCGCGAGGCCCTGGCCGACACCCGTGATCAGGGACTCACGGTGGTGCCGTCCTGCCAGTTCGTGGCCTCCTGGATCAAGCGCAACGGGTACGACGGCCCGCTCGACGCCCCCACCACCGAGATCGACGAGTACGTCCTGGAGCACGCCGGCGAGGTGTGACCCGCCGCCGCACGTGCGGAGGACCGAATCAGTCGCGGTCCTCGGCGACGTAGTAGTGCTGGGCAGGCAGCAGGCCCTTGTCCATGCGGCTCTTCACGTTCGCCCGCAGGTGGTAGGTGTACCACCAGGCGAGGATGAACAGGATCGCCACGAAGAGCATCGTGGGGTGCACGACCACCCCGATCAGGGCGAAGACCTGCAGGGTGATGTTCATCTTGTCCGCCCAGGGGCGGAACTGCAGGAAGGACGCCACGACCATCGCCAGGCCGAGCACGGCGACGTAGGTCATGTTGAACACGGTGGCGTGCGCCCCGTCGTCGACCACGCCGACCACGGCGAGGACGAGCAGCACGGTGATGGCCTCCATCAGCATGATGCCGGCCATCATCCCCTTCAGCCCCTTGAACGGGTCGACCTGCATCTCGTGTGCGGGCCCCAGGGGGGTGGTGTTCTCACTCACTGCATCCTCATCTCGCCTGTGCCGGTGTGGCTCTTCTGGGACCACTTTGCCGTAGCCGGGGTCCAGGAGTCCAACGCGTTCGCCAGTCCGCAAGGGTCGGTGAGGTGGATCAGGTTGTCGCGGTGTTCGGCGGAGAAGAACCCGCGCTCCACCATCTGGTCGACCATCGCCAGCAGCGGGGCCCAGTAGTCGTCCACGTCGACCAGGGCGACGGGCTTGTGGTGGATGCCCAGCACCTGGCCGGTCCACACCTCGAAGAATTCCTCGAGCGTGCCGATCCCACCGGGCAGGGTGACCATGGCGTCGGCGGTGGACGCCATGCGTTCCTTGCGCTCGTTCATGGTGTCCACGATCTCCAGGCTGGTCAGCCCGGTGTGGCCGGTCTCGCCGTCGTAGAGGTGGCGGGTGATGACACCGTGGACCGCCATGCCGGCGGCCAGGGCGGCGTCGGCGGCCACGCCCATCAGGCCGACCGATCCCCCGCCGTAGACCAGGGAGTGCCCGGCCTCGGCCAGCTGACGGACCACGGCGACCGTGGCCTCGCGGTAGGCCGGGCTGTCGCCGGTGGCCGAGCCGAGGTACAGCGCCACGCGTTTCGGCGCGACGAGGGTGCCGGTCACGGTGCCGCTCATGCCGGGTCCTTGCCGAACAGGGTGCGGGCCTCGCCGGCGGTGACGACCGACCCGGTGACCAGTACGCCGGCGCCGGAGACCTGACTGTCGCCGAAGCCACCGTCGTCCTCGGCGAGCTGGACGGCCAGTTCCACGGCGCCGGGCAGGTTCACCGCCACGTGCACGCGCTCCTCGCCGAAGGCGTCGCGGGCGTACTCGGCGAGGTCCTCGACGTCGACGGCGCGCGGGGAGGTGTTCTGGGTGACGACGATCTCGTCGAGCACCGGCTCCAGGGCGGCCAGGATGCCGCGGGCGTCCTTGTCTCCGAGCACGGAGACCACGCCGACGAGGCGTCGGAAGGAGAAGTCACGGTCCACGGCCTGCGCCAGCGCCTTGGCGCCGTGCGGGTTGTGGGTGGCGTCGATGAACACGTTGGGCGTCGAGCGCACGCGCTCCAGGCGACCCGGCGAGCTGACCTGGGCGAAACCACGCCGGACGGTGTCCTCGTCGAGCATGCGTCCGGCACCGGCGCCGAAGAACGCCTCCACCGCGGCCAGTGCGGTGGCGGCGTTGCGTGCCTGGTGGGCGCCGGAGAGCGGCAGGAAGATGTCGGTGTAGACCCCGCCGAGTCCCTTGAGCGACAGGTTCTGACCGCCGACGGCGACGGCGGACTCCACCACGGCGAACTCCTCGCCCGCGCGGGCGACCGAGGAGTCGGCCTCCACTGCCTGGCGCAGCAGCACCTCGAGGGCCTCGGGTTCCTGCTCGGCGATGACGGCGACGTTGTCCGGCGGGGTGAGCAGGTCGTCGGCGTCCCAGCGCTGCTTGATGATGCCGGCCTTCTCCCCGGCGATCTCGGCCAGCGTGTCGCCGAGGTAGTCGGTGTGGTCCAGCCCGATCGGGGTGACCACGGCGACGTCGGCGTCGATGACGTTGGTGGCGTCCCAGCGTCCGCCGAGGCCGACCTCGACGACGGCGACGTCCACCGGGGCGTCGGCGAAGGCGGCGTAGGCCATGGCCACGAGGATCTCGAACTTGCTCATCCGCGGACCGCCCTCGGCCTCGGACTCGCGGTCGACCATCTCCACGAAGGGCTGGATCTCACGCCAGGTGGCCACGTAGTCCGCCGGGTGCAGCGGCGTGCCGTCGATCGCGATGCGCTCGGTGGCCAGCTGCAGGTGCGGGCTGGTGGTCCGTCCGGTGCGGCGGTGGAAGGCGCGCAGCAGCGACTCGACCATGCGGGTGACCGAGGTCTTGCCGTTGGTCCCGGCGACGTGGATGGCCTGATAGTTACGCTGCGGGCTGCCGAGCAGGTCCATGAGCCGGCGGACGCGGTCGAGGGTGGGGTCGATCTTGGTCTCGGGCCACCGCTCGTTGAGCTCGGCCTCGACCTCGGCGAGGGCGGCGAGGTCGCCGGCGGTCACCGGGCGGGCCAGTTTCGCGGCGTCGTCGTCGGTGTTGGCGGGTTCGGACAGGTCGATCGGCAGGTCGAGGCCGGTGGCGTTGAGCTGGGCCTCGCCGAAGTCGTTGTTCTCGTCGTGCTTGTCAGTCACTGTTGCGGGGTCACTTCCCTGCCAGGTCGGTCAGCCGGGCGTTGATGCGCTCGACCTCGTCGGCGGCGATGCCGCGACGCTCACGGATCTCGGCGACGACCTTCTCCGGCGCCTTGGCCAGGAAGTTGTCGTTGCCGAGCTTCTTGTCTGCGCGCTCGAGCTCCTTGTTGGCCTCGGCCAGGTCCTTCTCCAGGCGCTTGCGCTCGGCGGCGACGTCCACGGTGCCGGACGTGTCCAGCTCCACGGTGATCGTCGCACCCGACAGGCGCAGCTCCACCGACGCCGTCGGCGTGAAGTCCTCGGCCGGGGCGGTGAGTCGGACGATGGAACGCACGGCGTCCTCGAGCCCGGCGAGGTCGGCGGCCGCGGCGTCGAAACGTCCCGGCACCTTCTGGGTGGGCTTGACACCCTGGTCGGCGCGGAAGCGGCGGACCTCGGTGACGAGCTTCTCCACGTCGTCCAGACGACGCACGGCGTCGACGTCCGTCTGCGCCCCACCGTTGGTGTTGGCGGCGGTGGGCCAGTCGGTGACCACGAGGCTGTCGGCGTAGCCGTCGACGCCGTCGGTGAGCACGGTCCACAGGGTCTCGGTGACGAAGGGCATCGAGGGGTGCAGGAGGCGGAAGACGGTGTCGAGCACCCGGCCGAGCACAAGCTGGGTGTTTTCGCCGCGGGTGCGCTCGGCCTCGGTGGCGGCGTCCCAGTCGCGCGGGATCTGCACCTTGGCGATCTCCAGGTACCAGTCGCAGAACTCGCCCCAGGTGAAGCGGTAGAGCGCCTCGTTGGCCACGGCGAACTCGTAGCGGTCCAGGTGGGTGTCGACGAGCACGCGCAGTTCCTCGAGCTTGTCGAGGATCCAGCGGTCCGGGTCGGTGAGCTGTTCGCGGGACGGGAAGGCGTCCTGCCCGTCCACCGGGAGCACGCGGGCACCGTTCATCAGGGCGAACTTCGTGGCGTTGAACAGCTTCGTGGCGAAGTTACGCGAGGACTGCGCGGAGTCCTCACCGATCGGCAGGTCGGTTCCCGGGTTGGCGCCGCGGGCCAGCGTGAAGCGCAGCGCGTCCGCACCGTAGTCGCGGACCCAGTCCATCGGGTCGATGCCGTTGCCCAGCGACTTGGACATCTTGCGGCCGTGCTCGTCGCGGACGAGTCCGTGCAGGAAGACGTCGGTGAAGGGCACCTGGGGGCGTCCGGCACGCTGGTCGGCGGTGGTGCCGGGCTCACCGTTGTCGAGGACGGAGCCCTCGACGGTATCGGCGAAGGTGGCGAACATCATCATGCGCGCGACCCAGAAGAACAGGATGTCGTAGCCGGTGACCAGCACGGACGTCGGGTAGAACTTCGCCAGCTCGTCGGTGGCGTCCGGCCAGCCCATCGTGGAGAACGGCCACAGCGCGGAGCTGAACCACGTGTCCAGCACGTCCTCCTCGCGGTACCAGCCCTCGCCGGTGGGGGCCTCGTCATCCGGGCCGCAGCACACGATCTCGCCGTCGGGTCCGTACCAGATCGGGATGCGGTGGCCCCACCACAGCTGCCGGGAGATGCACCAGTCGTGCATGTCGTCGACCCAGTCGAACCAGCGCGGTTCCTGGGAGGCCGGGTGGATGACCGTGTCGCCCTCGCGGACGGCGTCGCCGGACATCTTCGCCAGCTCCTCGACCTTCACCCACCACTGCTCCGACAGGCGTGGCTCGATGGCCTCGCCGGAACGCTCGGAGTGCCCCACGGAGTGCACGTAGGGGCTGATGCGCTTGACCACGCGCCCCTGCTCCTCCAGTGCCAGGCGGATCTGCTCGCGCGCCTCGAAGCGGTCCATCCCGTCGAAGCGGGTGCCGGTGTTGGCGATGTGGCCGGTCTGGTCGATGACCTCGGGCATGTCGAGGTCGTGGCGGCGGCCCATCTCGAAGTCGTTCGGGTCGTGCGCCGGGGTGATCTTCACCGCGCCGGTACCGAACTCGGGGTCGACGTAGTCGTCGGCGATGACGACCATGCCGTGGCCCTCGATGAACGGGTGCGGCAGGCGGGAACCGACGAGGTCGCGGTAGCGCTCGTCGTCCGGGTGGACGGCCACGGCGACGTCGCCGAGCATCGTCTCCACACGGGTGGTGGCGACGTCCACGTGCGCGCCCTCGCCGGAGGCGTCGCCGTAGCGCAGGGTGACCAGCTCACCCTCGTCGTCGGAGTAGACGACCTCGATGTCGGAGATGGCGGTGCGCAGCACCGGCGACCAGTTGACCATGCGCTTGGCGCGGTAGATCAGGCCGCGGTCGAAGAGCTCCTTGAAGATGGTCTGCACGGCACGCGACAGCCCGTCGTCCAGGGTGAAGCGCTCGCGCTCCCAGTCGACGGAGTCGCCGATCGCGCGCATCTGCGACTGGATCACGCCACCGTACTGTTCCTTCCACTCCCAGACCTTGTCCACGAACTCCTCGCGCCCGTAGTCGAACCGGTCCTTGCCCTCGGTCTCCTTGAGCATGCCCTCGACCTTGGTCTGCGTGGCGATGCCGGCGTGGTCGGAGCCCGGCAGCCAGAGGACCTCGTGGCCCTGCATGCGCTTACGCCGGGCCATGGAGTCCATGAGGGTGTGGTCGAGGGCGTGACCCATGTGCAGCTGACCGGTGACGTTCGGCGGCGGCAGCACGATGGAGAACGGCGGGCGGTCGCTGGTGGCGTCCGCGTGGAAGTAACCCGAGTCGACCCACCCCTGGTAGAGGTCGTTCTCGACGTCCGCGGGGGTCCACTGCTTCGGGAGCCGGTCGGCCCGGGAGGAGGTGTCGGGGTTGCTGCTGGCTGCGCTGGAGCTGGTCTGATCAGTCACGGTAGGACAGTCTAGTGCAGGGCCCGGACATGAACGTGACCGGCTGGTGGGCGTTCCGAGGACCCAGGACGGCTCAGGAAGAGACAGGACGTCGCGCAGCCACTGGTCGACCTCCTCCATCGTCGCCGTGTCCACAACCCCCGCATCGCCGGTGATGCGGTCCCTGGAGATTGTTCGTGTCCGTTCAGCGAGGGCATACGTTGTCCGGTCCAGATCCGGCGCGGTCCCACGAAGCTGCACGCGCAGAAGGACGTGGCCTCCGGGGATTGTCCTCCCGGGGGCCACGTCCTGTGGTTGCCTGCGCGTTTCGCCGGTGGCGGCTACCGCGGCGGGCTGTGCGTCGGCCGAGTGCGGCCTACGCTCCGTCCCAGCTGGTGGGGTTGTCGTCCAGCGGGATCTCGAGGGTCATCAGGAACCGGGCGGTCATCATGTAGTGACCGACCAGCAGCGTGATGATCGCGGCGGACTGCTCGTCCAGGGCCTCGACCACGGCCTCGAAGGTCGGGCCGGCCTTGGGGTTGGCGACCAGGTCGTCGGTGAGCTCCATCGCCTTCTGCTTGGCATCGCTCAGGGAGCTGAAGTCACCGGACTGGATCGCCTTGATCTCGTCCTCGGTGACACCCACGGAGCGGGCCTTGTCGGCGTGCTGCATCCACTCGTAGTCGCTGTGCGAGATCACACCGACGCGCAGGGTGACCATCTCACGGATCTGCGGGTCCAGCGGGGAGTTCGGGAACGAGTTGCCGTAGTCCAGGTAGGCGTCGGTGATCCCGGTGGTGGTGCGCATCAGACCGGCGACGAGGTTCGAGGGGAACCGGTTGTAGACCCGCTTCTCCTCCTCGGTGCCGGTGGACGGGTCGAACAGAGGAATTCGTGACATGACGTGACCTTTCCGATCTAGTGGTTGTCGAAGCCGGTGTCTGCTGCGAAGGTACGTGCGGCCTTCACTGCGTCGGCGAGCTTCATGTTCATCGGGTCGCCGTGACCCGGCAGGATGACGTCGGCGTCGACGCCCTCCAGGAGGTCCAGGGCCTCGAGGGCCTCGGAGCGGGAGTGGTTGAAGAACCACGGGCACGGCTGGGGGCCCTGCTTGGTCGAGCAGGCGTGGCCGGTGACCAGGGCGTCGCCCGTGGCGATCACGCCGACGGAAGGCACCAGGAAGGCACTGTGGCCGGAGGTGTGGCCGTGGGTGGCCACCGGGACCGGACGCCCGGGGATGTCCATGGGACCGTCGCCGACGGGCTGGACGTCGGTGATCTTGATGTCCTGCTCGGCGCCGACCTTCTGCACCCGCTCCCACCATTCCATGGTCTGGGGCATCGGGCCCTGCTCGACCTCGTCGGTGCCGGCCTGCTCGAGGTACTCGCGTGCGGCGTGGTGGACCTCGACCGGGTCGGAGTACACCGGGGTGCCGAAGCGGCGGTGGAACGCGTCCACCGCACCGAGGTGGTCGACGTGGGCGTGGGTCAGCAGGATCGCGCGGACGTCTTCGGGCTTGTGCCCGATCGACCGCAGCGCCTCCTCGATGGCCTCGACGTCGCCGGGCCACCCACCGTCGATCATGGTGAGGTCGCTGCCCTCACGCAGAATTCCGACGTTGACGTCCGTGCCTGACAGGCAGAAGACGTCCTTGGCGATTTCACTCATGGTCTGGAACCTTTCTCTCTTACTGTGCGAAGCCTTGTACGCCTCAGGAAGCGACGTAGAGCGTCCCACGGAGTTGAATGCGTTGCGAGTAACATTTATGTAATCCCGCACCGCCCGAAAAGCCACGGTACCGAGGCTCATCTCGGTACCTGTTCCAAGCCTAACAGCGAATGAAGGGCAGCGTCGCCTGCCTATTTCTACTGCTATAGCAATCGAAGTGCTGATTATGCCATTAGCGATCTATTTATATCCCGTCAATGTCATTTAGAGACAGCCTCAATGCTTCCATTTCACCGCGCGGGTCACCAGATCCAGCAGCTGGCCGGATGACACTGGTTTCAGGTCGGTGGCCTCGAGGCTGACGTTCACGTTCTTCGGCCTCACCGCCACCGTCGAATGCGTGTGCCCGTGCACCGTGCAGTCGAACCCGTCACGGCTGGTCGCCCCGCCACGCGCCGCCCACCGCGTCAACGCCGGGGTGAGATGGGCGTCCTCCACCTTCCCGGGAGCCGGGATGTGGGTCAGCAGCACCAGCCAGCGGCCCACCTTGACCTGCAGCTCCAGGGAGATGACGTCGAAGACCTGCCGGTACGCCGGCGTCCACTCGACCACCGAGTCGATCCCGAACACGGGATGCACCCTGCCGTGGTTGCCCGGCACCAGGACCATCGTGAAGTCCTTCTCCGCCTTGAGCTGTGCCAACGTCCTCAGCGCCCCGGCGTCGTCACGCACCGAGATGTCGCCGAGGCAGATAAGTGTCGCCCCGTCCGGCACCTCGCGCAGGTTGTCCAGGATCGCCCGGTCATGGGCGGCGACATCGGGGAACCCGCGCAGCGCCGAGACTTTGGCGTGGCCCAGATGCAGGTCCGACACCAACCAGAAACCGTCTGCGCGGGAATCCTCTGTAGCCCCCATGACACCCGAAGCTACCCGGGTACGGGGCCGGCGGCTCGCCTGGGTGACAGTCCCCCACCACCGCGCGTACAACGGGGACATGAGCAACTTCAGTGTGAACAACCCGTCCACCGGACAGACCGAAGACACGTTCACGAGGATCGAGGACGCCGACCGCGACGCCATCCTCGACCGCTCGACCGCCGCCTACAGGCAGTGGCGGACCACCACCGTCGACGAGCGTGCCGCCGTGCTGAACCGCGCCGCCGACCTCTACGAAGAGAAGAAGGACGAACTCGCGTCCTACATCGGGCGTGAGATGGGCAAGCTCGACGGCTGGGCGAAGGCCGAACTCGACATCGTCATCGACATCTACCGCTACTACGCCGAGCACGCCCACGAGCTTCTCGCCGACAAGCAGCTGCCCGCCCAGGGCGCGCGCCACACCTACGTACGCAAGGACCCGATCGGCCCGTTGCTCGGCATCATGCCGTGGAACTTCCCCTACTACCAGGTCGCCCGCTGGGCGGCACCGAACCTCCTGCTCGGCAACTCGCTGGTGCTAAAGCACGCGTCGATCTGCCCACTGTCCTCGCAGGCCTGCCAGGACATCCTGGAGGACGCCGGCCTGCCGCAGGACGTCTTCCAGAACGTCTACGCCTCCGGCTCGCAGATGGACGCCTTCGTCGCCGACCCGCGCATCGCCGCAGTCTCCCTCACCGGTTCCGAGGGCGCCGGCGCAGCGGTCGCCAGGACCGCCGGCGAGAACTACAAGAAGTCCCTGCTCGAGCTCGGCGGCAACGACCCGTTCATCGTCCTCGACGACGACAACCTCGACACCGTCCTCGACCAGTACGTGGGCATCCGCATGTACAACACCGGCCAGGCCTGCAACGCCCCCAAGCGCCTCATCGTGATGGACGGCTTCTACGACCGCGTGGTCGAGGGCCTGGAGAAGCGCATCGGTGCCCTGACCGTCGGCGCGTGGGACGACCCGGAGGCCGACGTCGGACCGCTGTCCTCCATCGACGCCCGCGACGAGATCGTCCAGCGCCTCGCCGACGCCAAGGCCAACGGGGACGCCACCGTCCGCGTCGGCGGCGACGCGATCGACCGGCCCGGCGCATTCATGGAGCCGACGCTGCTCACCGACGTCGACCCGTCGGCGGACGTGGGCTGCAACGAGGTCTTCGGCCCCGTCGCCATCGTCTACAAGGCCGCCGACGTGGACGAGGCCGTGGAGATCGCCAACAACTCCGACTACGGGCTCTCCGGCTCCGTGTGGGGTTCCGACCTGGCGCTCGCCGAGGACGCCGCCGCCCGCCTGGAGGTCGGCATGTCCTTCGTCAACGAGGCCTCCGTCACCGCGGCGGGCCTGCCCTTCGGTGGTGTGGGACGCTCCGGCTACGGCCGTGAGCTCGCCGAGTGGGGCGTCGGCGAGTTCGTCAACGAGCACCTCGTGCGCGTCTCGCCTCTGACATAGGCCTCTGACATAGGCCTCTGGGCCGGGGAAGAAGACCGTTGCCGGCCCCACCTCCGGGGTGTGAAGATGATTGCCTACCCTTCCCCCACCCTGGAGGCAGCAATGACGACCACGTTGTTCCGTAATGCGGCGGTGCTCAACGTCCACCTCGGCGAGATCCGGCCCGACCAGTCCGTGATCGTCGAGGACGGCCTCATCCGTGAGGTCGGCCCGAGCAACGAGGTCCGGGTCACCGACCCCGACCGCGTGATCGACGTGAAGGGCAGGACGCTGATGCCCGGGCTGGTCGACGGCCACGTGCACGTCTACTTCCAGTCCTTCGACACCCGGAGCTGCTGCGATGGCGGCCGTCCTACCTCGTCGCGAAGGCGGCCCGCAGTCTCAGCGACATGCTGCAGCGCGGGTTCACCACGGTGCGCGACACCGGTGGTGCGGACTTCGCCCTGGCACAGGCGGTCGACGAGGGGGTGCTCGACGGGCCCCGTCTGATCTTCGGGGGCCTGGCCCTCACCCAGACCGGCGGGCACGGCGACGGGCGCAGCCGCAACGAGGTCAACCCCACCGGCTGCTCCCGCTGCCCCACCATCGCCCTGGTCGCCGACGGGGTCGACGAGGTGCGTAAGGGAACCCGCGAGATCCTGCGCACCGGTGCACACCACGTGAAGCTGATGCTCTCCGGCGGGGTGACCTCACCGACCGACAGCATCTCGTCCACCCAGTACAGCGACGAGGAGATCGCCGTCGCCGTCGCCGAGGCGTCCTCCCAGGGCGCGTACGTCACCGGGCACACCTACCTCGCCGGCGCGATCAGCAATGCGCTGCGCATCGGGCTCAAGTGCATCGAGCACGGCAACCTCATCGACGAGACCACGGTGAAGGACTTCATCCGGTACGACGCCTTCCTCGTACCCACCCTGGTCACGTACAACACCATGGACCGGCTGGGGCCTTCCATGGGGCTCTCCGCGGAGAGCCACGCCAAGAACTCGCAGGTCCTGGAGTCCGGCCTCTCCGCCCTCGAGATGGCCCACGCCGAGGGGGTCAAGCTCGTCTACGGCTCCGACCTCATCGGCGGGCAGCAGGTCCACCAGCTGGAGGAGTTCGCGATCCGGCGGGAGGTGCAGCCCGCCATCGACGTGATCCGCGCGGCCACGACCACCGCGGCGGAGCTCGTCGGGTTGGAGGGCCGGATCGGCGTGGTCGGGCCGGAGGCCTACGCCGACCTGATCATCGTCGACGGTGACCCGCTCAAGGACATCTCGGTGCTCACCGACCCGGACAGGTACCTGTCGATGGTCATGAAGGGTGGCGTGGTCTACCGCGACCGGCTGTAGGAGCACCGAGGGCGCCGACAACCCCGGTCGTTGGGCGTCCACGCAGCACCGCATATGCTTTATCCGGTAATTACCGACGCGGGCCCCGCCGCCGGGCCCGCGACCGACGTTTCCCGGAAAGCCGCCACATGAGCTCCAGCACCCGTGCCGACGCGCCCCCAGCGTCCACCCGCCACCCTGTCGACCAGGTACCGCCCAAGGGCAAACTCGCGATCCTGTCCACCCAGCACGTCCTGGCGTTCTACGCCGGTGCCGTGGTCGTGCCGCTGCTCATCGCCAGCGGCCTGGGGCTCGACGCCGAGACCACCATCCACCTCATCAACGCCGACCTGTTCACCTGTGGCATCGCCACGTTGATCCAGTCGGTGGGGTTCTGGAAGGTCGGTGTGCGCCTGCCGATCATCCAGGGTGTGACCACCACCGCCATCTCCCCGATCATCGCCATCGGACTGGCCACCACCGGTGGTGAGGGCGGCACGGAGGCACTGCCGGCGATCTACGGGTCGATCATCGTCGCCGGCCTGTTCACCTTCCTCGCCGCACCGTACTTCGCGAAGTTCATCCGGTTCTTCCCGCCGGTGGTCATCGGCACGGTGCTGACCACGATGGGCATCACCCTGCTGGGTGTCGCCGCCAACGACATCACCAACTTCGCCGAGGGCACCCCGGACGCCAGCGACATGGCCTACGCCGGTCTGACCCTGGCGGTGATCCTGCTGGCCCAGCGCTTCTTCAAGGGCTTCCTGGGCACCCTGTCCATCCTCATGGGCCTGGTGGTGGGCACCGTCGTGGCCGTGGCCCTGGGCGACGCGGGCTTCAACGACGTCGGTTCGTCCGACTGGGTCGGTTTCACGACCCCGTTCTACTTCGGCGCCCCGGAGTTCGTGCTCACCGGCATAATCTCCATGTGCATCGTCATGCTGATCACCATGGTGGAGACCACCGGCGACGTCTTCGCCGCCGGTGAGATCGTGGGCAAGCGCATCAAGAAGGAGCACATCTCCGCCGCGCTGCGTGCCGACGGCCTGTCCACCACCCTCGGCGGTGTGCTGAACTCCTTCCCCTACACCTGCTTCGCGCAGAACGTGGGCCTGGTGCGTATGACGCGGGTGCGCTCGCGCTGGGTCGTCGCCGGCGCCGGTGTGATCATGATCGTCATCGGTCTGATCCCCAAGGCCGGCGCGGTGGTCAACGCGATCCCCGGCCCCGTGCTCGGCGCGGCGAGCCTCGCCCTGTTCGCCAACGTGGCCCTGGTCGGCATCCAGACCCTGGGCAAGGTGGACCTGGCGGACAACCGCAACGCCGCGGTGATGACCATCTCCATCGGTCTGGGCATGCTCGTGGCCTTCAAGCCGGACATCGCCCAACTGTTCCCCGACTGGGCGCAGGTGTTCTTCGCCTCGGGCGTGACCACCGGCTCCATCGCCGCGATCCTGTTGAACCTGCTGTTCTTCCACGTCGGACGTCGCACCTCGCCGGACGTCACCCGCGACGCCAGCGGGCGCGCGGTCACCCTGGAGGACGTCAACGCCATGGACCGCGACACCTTCGTGGAGACCTTCGCCCCACTGTTCAACAACACCCTGTGGCCGTTGGAGAACGCCCACGCCGCGGCCCCCTTCGACACCGTCCAGGACCTGCGCGACGCCGTGCAGGAGGCGGTGCTCACCGCCGACCGCGACGACCAGCGCGCCCTCATCCGCGACTACCCCTCCATGGCCGAGCTGCTGCTCGACCCCGAGGCGTCGAAGCGGATCTCCGGCTTCGCCGGTTCGGTGGCGATGGAGGACCTGGACAACATGGACGACGTCGACCGTGAACAGCTCGTGGAACTCTCCGAGAGCTACCGTGAGCGCTTCGGCATGCCCTTCGTCACCTGCCTGGGGCGCCTCGACTCGCGCACCCAGATCATCAGCGAGGGCATCCGCCGCCTGGAGAACTCCCCCGCCCAGGAGCACGTGCAGCTGCTCGGCGAGGTCGTGGAGATCGCCAACGACCGCTTCAACTACATGATCGCCGACGCCAACCCCGTCGCCGCGGCGTGGGAGAGCAAGTTCGACCACCTGGAGTAGGACGCGCGGCGATCAGCTGTCGCGCAGCGCCTCGATCAACTCGTCCTTCGTCATCGACGAGCGTCCGTGGACGTCGAGTTCCTGCGCCCGCTCGTAGAGCTCGTCCCGGGTCCACTCGTCGTAGCTGGGCGACCCCCGCCCCTGTGCCCGATCTCGGAGCGGGACGTGTTCGCCGCGGCGTTGGCGATACGGGCGGACTTCTCCTTCGACTCCCCCTCCCCGCGCAGCCGTTCGTAGAGTTCCGGGTCCTTGATCGACGGGTTCCTGTTCTCAGCCATGCGCGCCCGGGGTAGTCCCCAGCGCCGACCTCAGGTGCGTGGTGGCCTCCGCCATCGCCGCCCGCGCCCCGGACCACACCGCCACGGAGTTGACGAAGGGGTGCACCAGCCCGCGGTGGCGCCGCAGCGTGACCTCCACCCCGGCGTCCTCCAGCCTGCCCGCGTAGGCCTCTCCCTCGTCACGCAGGGGATCGAACCCGGCCACCGCCACGTACGCCGGGGCGAGTCCGGTGAGGTCGGGTTCCAGCATCGGTGACACCAGCGGGTCGCGCGGGTCGATCGCCTCAGTCAGGTCACCGTTACGCCCCAGGTAGTGGTGCTCGTACCACTCCATCTGCGCGGCGGTGAGGTACAGCCCCTCCTCCCCGAACTCCGCGTAGCTGGCCGAGCGCTGCGACAGGTCCGTCACCGGGACGAAGAGCTGCTGCAGTGCAGGCTGGGCGCGCCCCTGCGCGCGCAGCCACAGGCAGCAGGACGCCGCGAGGTTCCCGCCCGCGGAGTCGCCCGCGACGACGAGGCGTCCTGCGTCCACGGTGGTGTCCGCGACGCGGGCACCGTCCTGCAGGGCGGCGAAGACGGCCGTGGTGTCCTCCAGCGCCGCCGGGAAGGGGTGCTCGGGGGCCAGGCGGTAGTCCACCGCCACCACCGTGACACCGCCGTCGGCGCAGAGGCTGCGGCAGGCGGCGTCGTGGCTGTCGAGGGACCCGGTGACCCAGCCCCCGCCGTGCAGGTACACCAGCGTCGGACGCGGCGAGGCGTCCGCCGGCCGGTGCAGGTAGACGCGTACCGGCACGCCGGCCACCTGCTCCTCACGGACCTCGGCGACGCTCGGACTGCCGCCGGCGATGAAGGCCTCGCGCTCCACGATGCGCCGTGAGTGCACCGGCGGCACGTCCACGATGTCCAGCCCGCTGACCACGCGCAACGCCAGCAGCGTCGCGGTGACGTCCGGGTCCAGGACGTCGCCGTCGCCGTTACGGCGCAACCCCGCCCGCCGCCACGCCGCCCGTGGCACGAGGCCGGCCACCGTACCCAGCAGCCGGGCGCCCAGGCCGACCACCTTGTCGACCGCCCCCGGACGGTAGCGCCCGTTACCCGGATTCAGGTCCGGTGCGTTGTGATCCACATCATTTCCATGAAGCATCTACCTACTGTGTCACAGCATGCCCGCGTCGCGCACCGTGTCGCGCTCCTCCGCCAGCTCGGAGGCACTGTCGGCGATGCGCCGGCGCTGCCGGTCGTCGAGGTCCAGGCCCTGGACGATCTGCCAGACGCCGTCGACCGCGCGGCAGGGGAAGCTGGCGAACAGACCCTCGGCGACCCCGTAGGAACCGTCCGAGCGCAGCGCCACGGACGTCCAGTCACCCTCCGGGGTGCCGTTGAACCAGTCGTGCATGTGGTCCACCGCCGAGGACGCCGCGGACGCCGCCGAGGACGACCCGCGCACGTCGATGATCTCCGCGCCGCGCTGGGCCACCCGCGGGATGAACTCCGAGTCCACCCACTCCGGGTCCAGCGTGCCGGCGACCGGCTCCCCGTCGAGCAGCAGCTCGGCGACGTCCGGGAACTGCGTGTTCGAGTGGTTCCCCCACACGGTCATGCGCGACAGCCGGCCCGGGGTGACACCCAGCTTCCCTGCCACCTGCGCCAGCGCCCGGTTGTGGTCCAGACGCGTCATCGCCGTGACCTGCCCGGCCTCCAGGCCCGCGTGGGCGTCCAGGATCGTGGCATTCGTGTTCGCCGGGTTACCGACGACCAGCACACGCACCCCCGGTGCGGCGTTGGCCGCGATGGCCTTGCCCTGCGGGCCGAAGATCTTGCCGTTGCCGGTGAGCAGGTCCGAACGCTCCTCCCCCTTGCCGCGCGGCTTCGCGCCGACGAGGAACACCGCCTCCGCACCGGCGAAACCCTCGTCCGGGTCGTCGGTGACGGTGATGTCGGCGATGAGGGGGAAGGCCGAGTCGAGCAGCTCCATGGCAACCCCCTCCGCAGCGCGTTTCGCCGCCGGGATCTCCAGCAGACGCAGCTTCACCGGGCGGTCACCGAAGACGTCCCCGGAAGCGACGCGGAACAACAGGGAGTAGGCGATCTGCCCGGCGGCCCCGGTGACGGTGACGGTGATGGGTTGTGTCGGCATGGTGTGCGACCTCGTTCCTTTTCGCGATTGCAGTGGTGTTCGGTGCCCCACCAATGTAGACGTGAGCAACTGTCCCCCTGTTCCGGTGCCCCCTCATAGGTGGGGGCATAAACGTTATGTGCGTCCCTGGCGTGGGTTCCGCTTAGCATGGGAGTACACGGCGACACCCGGTTGCCGCGCCCACGGGAGGATCCCCGACCCCAGCACACGTCCCCGCCGCACCAGTCGCTGCACCAGACGCCGCACCAGACCAGGCCAGGAGCGCCCCATTGATCACTGACCCCGCCGACCTGCCAGGCAGCCACCGGCGATACGACTGCTCCCCGCAGGAGTACCAGCTGGTCCTGGACACCGCGATCCCCGAACTCGTGCGCTCCGGGCTCTCCGCCGACACCCGCGACATCGCCGTCGGTGCGGGTGTACCCGCCACACACCCCCTACTCAGGGACACCCGCGTGCTCTACGACGAGGCCGTGCGCTACGCCTTCCGCCGGCTCTGGCCCCGCCCCGAGGACCTGGACGTGGAACGCCTCGTGCCCGCCGAGGCCGTGCGCTCCCTGGTGCGCACCGCCTACCGGCGCCACCGCGCCGACCCGGACGCCGTGCGCCTGATCATCTCCGAGAACGTCCTGTCCCGCGGGCACCTCGAAGGACGCAACGACGTGCTCGAGACCTCCCCCGTGGTGCTGCAGATCGACCGGGTGCTGATGCGCGGGCAGGACTACGGCGCCTTCCGTCCCGGCATCTCCGCCGAGGACGTGTACGTGCTGATCACGTCCCTGTGCTGCTTCCCCGCCTCCCAGGGCGGGTTGTTCCAGCTGCTCTACGGCACGGACATGGACCACGCCGCCACCGTGGAGGGCCTGGAGAAGTTGGCCTGCGACACCGTGCTGGCCTTCCTGACCACCTCGATGCCCACCACCCAGGGCAGCTCGTACACCCACGCGGCCCCCACCACGCGGACCCCGTCGTCGGTGTCGGCGTCGTTGTACACCGCCGGCGACGGTGGCTCCGTGGAAGAGGTCGTGACCTACCGCGCCGAGGACCTGCCGGAGTACACCGCCCCGCGGGAGTCCCAGGTCTCCTCCTACCCGTCCTTCGACTCCTTCGGTGGGGAGCTGGGTGGTGAGCTCGGTGGTGAGCTCGGTGGGGACAGCTCAGAGGGGCACGGCATCGACACCGACATCCCCGAGGACCCCGACGAGGACCACATCGCCGACCTCTACGACGAGTAGCTCCGGCACCCGATGTCATCTGTGTCATGCCCCAGGCCAGGAAACACCGAAAATCTTGCCTGGGGCATGGCTCAGCTGACATCGCCGGGATCCCGGACCCCCGAACAACCCGGAACCCCGCGCTATTGGTGGTCGACACCCCGATGACCACCAACCGCGCGGGGTTATAGAACGCCGGTCCCGCACTGCAGACCGCGGCGCCCCGGTCAGGCGCTGCGGCGGTCGCGCTCGGCGACCTCCTCGTGGGTGAGCAGCTCGGGCTCGGCCTCGCCGGTCACGCACCCGCCGGAGATGATCACCTCACCGGTGTCCGGGTCGTCCGGGATGGCGTACATCATCGGCAGCAGCAGGTGCTCCACGATCGAGCGCAGGCCACGGGCACCGGTCTCGCGCTCCAGCGCCTTCTTCGCGATCTCGCGCAGGGCGTCGTCCTCGAAGGTGAGCTGCACCCCGTCCATCTCGAAGAGGCGCTGGTACTGGCGCACCAGGGAGTTCTTCGGCTCGGTGAGGATGCGCACCAGGGCGTCCTCGTCGAGGTGGCCGACGTGGGTGATCACCGGCAGGCGGCCGATCAGCTCGGGGATCAGGCCGAACTTGACCATGTCCTCCGGCTCCACGAAGCGGAACGGATCCGGGTCCTCGTCGGACTTGCCGCGGATCTCGGAACCGAAGCCCACGCCCTTGCGTCCACGACGCTCGGCGACGACCTTCTCCAGGCCGGCGAACGCGCCCGAGACGATGAACAGCACGTTCTTCGTGTCGAACTGGATGAGCTCCTGGTTGGGGTGCTTGCGCCCGCCCTGCGGCGGCACGTTGGCGACCGTGCCCTCCAGGATCTTCAGCAGCGCCTGCTGCACACCCTCGCCGGAGACGTCGCGGGTGATCGAGGGGCTCTCGGACTTACGCGAGATCTTGTCGACCTCGTCGACGTAGATGATGCCCTGCTGTGCCTTGGACACGTCGAAGTCCGCCGACTGCAGCAGCTTGAGCAGGATGTTCTCGACGTCCTCACCGACGTAGCCGGCCTCGGTGAGGCTGGTGGCGTCGGCGATGGCGAAGGGCACGTCCAGCATGCGGGCCAGCGACTGGGCCAGGTAGGTCTTGCCCGAGCCGGTGGGCCCGAGCATGAGGATGTTGGACTTGGTCAGTTCCACGGCGTCGTCGCTGCGGCGTGCACCGGCGTTGGCCGTCTCGGCGCGGATACGCTTGTAGTGGTTGTAGACCGCGACGGCGAGGGTGCGCTTGGCCTCGTCCTGCCCGATGACGTACTCGTCGAGGAACGTGGTGATCGCCGCGGGGTGCGGCAGGTCGGCGTCCTCCCCGGCGGGTGTCACGCCGGCGGCGAGCTCCTCCTCGATGATCTCGTTGCAGAGCTCAATGCACTCGTCGCAGATGTACACACCTGACCCTGCGATGAGTTTGCGGACCTGCTTCTGGCTCTTTCCGCAGAACGAACACTTGAGCAGTTCGGCGCTTTCCTGCATCGATGGCATGTGAGACGAACTCTCCTGTGAAACTTGGTGATCCGTTGGTAACGCGTCCGGCCCATCATACCCCCGCGCCCGCAGCGGTGGCGGACGTTCCGGCACAGTGTCGTCGACAGCGGGCGCGTCGGGGTGTAGAGGAGCCGTGGGACCGTGGGGGTAGACTGCCACCGAAGCGACTGCCGCCACCGGGCGGCCAGCCCAACCCAGTTATACCCAGCCCGCCCCCAGCGACCAGGAAGATCCCTTTGTCCCCGTCCATCACCTCCCTGACCGACCACGCCTGTCTGGTGGTCCACGGACCCGACCAGCCCGGCCTGGTCTCCGTGATCGCCGCACTGATAACCCGGAACAAGGGCAATATCATCTCGCTGGACCAGCACTCCTCCGACCCGGAGGACGGCGGGTTCTTCCAGCGCATCGTCTTCCACCGTCAGAACCTCGTCACCGCCATGGACGACATCAGGGCCGACCTGACGGAGACCCTCGAGCCCTACGACATGGCGTGGTCGCTGTCCGACCGCTCTCAGCCCAAGCGCATGGCGATCCTGGCGTCCAAGGACGACCACTGCCTGCTGGACCTGCTGTGGCGCCAGCGCCGCGGGGACCTGCCGGTCTCCATCCCCATGGTGATCTCCAACCACACCGATACCGTCGAGGACGTCCGATCCTTCGGGGTACCGTTCTTCCACGTCCCCTCGCAGGCGGGGCCGGACAAGTCAGAGTCCGAGGCGGAGATCCTGCGTCTGCTGAAGGGCAACGTGGACTTCATCGTCCTGGCCCGCTACATGCAGATCATCTCCAGTGACTTCCTGGAGCAGGTCGGTGTGCCGGTGATCAACATCCACCACTCCTTCCTGCCGGCGTTCATCGGCGCGGCCCCCTACCGCAAAGCCAAAGAGCGCGGGGTGAAGCTCGTCGGCGCCACGGCCCACTACGTGACCGAGAACCTGGACGAGGGCCCGATCATCGAGCAGGACGTGGTGCGCGTCAACCACCGGGACAACGTCGCCGACCTGAAGCGGCTGGGCGCGGAGGTCGAGCGCTCCGTCCTGTCCCGCGCCGTGCTCTGGCACGCCCAGGACAAGGTGATCCGGAACGGGAACACCACGATCGTGTTCTAGTCCCCTCCCCCGCGCAGGACGCCAGGTCACCGCACGGCGAACGGTGCGGCGGTGATCTCGCGCAGTTCCTCCACGCTCACACCGTCGGCGCACTCCACCAGGGTCAGGCCCGCCTCGGCGTCGACCTCGAAGACCGCGTGGGAGGACACGATCAGGTCCACGCACTTCGCCCCGGTCAGCGGCAGGGAGCACTGCTCCACGATCTTCGGCGTGCCCGTCTTGGTCACGTGGTCGGTCATCACGATGATCTTCTGCGCCCCGTGGACCAGGTCCATCGCCCCGCCCATGCCGCGCACGAGCTTGCCCGGCACCATCCAGTTGGCCAGGTCGCCGTAGCGCGAGATCTCCATCGCGCCGAGCACGGCGACGTCCACCGAGCGCGAGCGGATCATGCCGAAGGACTCCGAGGAGCTGAAGAAGCTCGCCCCGGGGTTCACGGTGATGGTCTCCTTGCCGGCGTTGATCAGCTCGGCGTCGACCTCGTCGTCGGTGGGGTACGGCCCCACGCCCAGCACCCCGTTCTCGGAGTGCAGGATCACGTCGATGCCCTCCGGCAGGAAGCCGGGGACCAGCGTCGGCATGCCGATGCCGAGGTTCACGTACTGGCCGTCGGCGAGTTCACGGGCCACGCGTGCGGCCATCTGTTCACGATTCCAGACCATGCTCTCTAGGCCTCCGTCTTGTCGTCGGTCGTCTCGTTGGTCGTCTCGTCGGGTCGGGTCGTGCGGTTCTCGATGCCGGTCTCCTGCGGGCCGACGTGCACCACGCGGTCCACGTAGATGCCGGGCAGGTGGACCTCGCCGGGGTCCAGTTCGTCGACGAGGTGCTCGACCTGGGCGATGGCCACGCGGGCGCACTTGGCGGCCTCGGGGTTGAAGTTCTGGGCGGTCTCGCGGAACACCAGGTTGCCCTTGCGGTCGGCCTTGTGGGCGTGGACCAGGGCGACGTCGGCGTGGATGGCGGTCTCCAGGATGTAGTCCTCACCGTCGAAGGTGCGGGTCTCCTTCGGCTCGGAGAACTCCGCGACGCTGCCGTCCGGGTTGTAGCGCACCGGCAGTCCGCCGGTCGCCAGCTCGGTGCCCACGCCGGCCTTGGTGTAGAACGCCGGCACACCGGCGCCGCCGGCACGCATACGCTCGGCGAGGGTGCCCTGCGGGGTGAACTCCACCGACAGGTCGCCGTTGAGGTACTGCTGGGCGTAGATCCGGTTGGAGCCGATGTAGGAGCCCACCGTGCGGGCGACCCGACGATCCTCCAGCAACGTGCCGAGGCCGAAGCCGTCGGTGCCGCAGTTGTTGGAGATGATCGTGAGGTCGCCGACGCCCAGGTTGCGCACGGCCTCGATCAGCACGGAAGGGATGCCGACCAGGCCGAATCCGCCGACGGCGAGGGAGCTTCCGTCGGTGAGGTCGGCCACCGCCTCGTCTGCTGTGGTGAATGTTTTGTCAAGCATATGGAAAACTGTACACTGGTGTTCGCGCAATGGACAATTGTTCGCTAAATGAACGGATGACGGGAGAAGTTCGGTGACACAGACACAGCACACGACCGAGAAACAGGACGGCGGCCAGGTCCAGTCCTTCGTCCGCGGACTGGCGGTGATCCGCTGCTTCGACGGCGACCACCCCACCCTCACCCTGGCCCAGGTCGCCGAGCGTACGGGCCTGGCCCGCGCCACCGCCCGCCGTTTCCTGCACACCCTGGTCTCCATGGACTACGCCAGCACCGACGGCACGGAGTTCCGCCTGACCTCCCGGGTCCTGGAACTCGGGCACAGCTACCTGTCCTCGCTGTCGCTGCCGGACATCGCCCAGCCCCGCCTGGAGGACCTCTCCCGGCGCATCGGTGAGTCCAGTTCCATGTCGGTGCTCGAGGGCTCCGACGTGGTCTACGTCAGCCGCGTGCCGGTACGCCGGATCATGGCGGTGTCGATCACCATCGGCACCCGCTTCCCCGCCACGGCGACCTCGATGGGACGGGTCCTGCTGGCCGACCTGCCCGCCCACGAGCTCGACGCGATCCTCGACGCCGGCGACCTCCCCGCCCCCACCCCGCGCACCTGCACCTCCCCGGACCAGCTGCGCGCCGAACTGCAGAGCGTGCGCGAACAGGGTTTCGCCCTCGTCGACCAGGAGCTGGAGGTCGGCCTGCGGTCCGTCGCCGCCCCGGTACGTACGCCGGACGGACGGACCGTCGCCGCGGTCAACGTGTCGACCCGCACCGAGGTCCACGACCTCGACGACCTGCACTCCCGCATCATCCCGGAGCTCGTCGCCACCGCCGCCACCATCAGCGACGACCTCGCCGCGCAGCACCCCTGAGATCCCTGACACCCTTGAACCACCACGGAGGAAACCAATGACAAACAACCCCGAGCCCACCGACCCCGCCGACCCCACCGATGTCGTCCTGTGCTCCCCGCTGCGTACCCCGGTCGGCGCCTACGGCGGTGCCTTCACGGACGTGCCCGTCCAGGACCTGGCGTCCACCGTCGTCGCCGCCATCGTCGAGCGCACCGGCCTGTCGCCCGAGCACATCGACGACCTCATCCTCGGCCAGGCCTCGCCGGACAGTGCCGCACCGGCGTTGGGGCGCGTCGTCGCGTTGGACGCCGGCCTCGGTGAGTCCGTCCCCGGCATGCAGCTCGACCGGCGCTGCGGCTCCGGCCTGCAGGCCGTGGTCACCGCCGCCGCCCACGTCGCCACCGGTGCCGCCGAGCTGGTCATCGCCGGTGGTGCCGAGTCGATGAGCCGCACGGGCTACTCGGTGGACGGTTCGATCCGCTGGGGTGTCAAGGGCGGTGACCTGGTGCTGCACGACCGTCTCGCCGAGGGCCGGGCGTCCGCCGGCGGACGCGACCACCCGATCCCCGGCGGCATGATCGAGACCGCCGAGAACCTGCGTCGCGAGTACGGCATCACCCGCCAGGCGCAGGACGCGCTGGCCACCGAGTCCCACGCCCGTGCCGTCGCCGCCGTGCAGGACGGCACCTTCGCCGAGGAGATCGTCCCGGTCACCGTCCCGGGCAGGCGCCGTCGCGACCCGGACACCGTCGTCGACACCGACGAGCACCCGCGCCCGGGCACCACCGAGGAGAAGCTCGCCGGGCTGCGTCCGGTGATGGGACGCCAGGACGACGAGGCCACCGTCACCGCCGGCAACGCCTCGGGCCAGAACGACGGGGCGGCGGCGATGATCGTCACCACCCGCGCCCGCGCCGAGGAGCTGGGCCTGCAGCCGCTCGCCCGGCTGGCCGGCTGGGCCGTCGCCGGTGTCGCCCCGGAGACCATGGGCATCGGGCCGGTGCCCGCCACCGCCCGGGTGCTCGAGCGCCTGGGGCTGACACTGGACGACCTCGACGTGATCGAGCTCAACGAGGCCTTCGCCTCCCAGGCCCTGTCGGTGCTGCGGCAGTGGGGTGTCGACGCCGACGATCCTCGGCTCAACCCGCACGGTTCGGGCATCTCGCTGGGCCACCCGGTCGGTGCGACCGGCGCGCGGATGCTGGTGACCCTGTGCCACGAGCTTCGTCGCAGGCAGACTGGGGACACGCCCCTGCGTGGCCTGGCCACGATGTGCATCGGCGGCGGCCAGGGGCTCGCCGCCGTCCTCGAGAGCGAAGGATAACGACCGTGAACACACCACTCACCCTGCACGCCGTCGACTACGGGCCGGACGACGCGGCCGCCAGGAACGCAGCGACCGGTACCGTCGTACTGCTCGGCTCCCTCGGTTCGACCACCGAGATGTGGCTGCCGCAGCTCGACGCACTCGGCCACGACCGCCGCGTGATCGCCCTGGACCACCGCGGCCACGGCCGCTCCCCCCTGACCCCGCAGGACGCCCCGGCACCGGGCGTGGAGGACCTCGCCGCCGACGTGCTGCACACCCTCGACGGCCTGGGTGTGGAGAGCTTCACCCTGGTCGGGCTGTCGCTCGGCGGCGCGGTGGCGCAGTACCTCGCCGCCACCAGCGGGCGGGTCGACAAGGCCGTGTTCATCTGCACCGCGGCGAAGTTCGGCGAGCCCTCCGGCTGGGTCGAGCGCGCAGAGACCGCCCGCGGGCAGGGTGTGCGGGCGCTGGCTGACACGGTGATCACCCGCTGGTTCTCCCCGGAGTTCCGCGCGGCCAACCCGGCGACCACGGACCACTACCGTGACATGGTCGCCGACACCGACGACGAGGGTTACGCGGCGTGCTGCGGGGCCCTGTCCGGGTGGGACTTCACCGACCGGCTGTCGGAGATCACCGTGCCCACGCTGGTCATCGCCGGCGAACACGACCCGTCCACCGCCCCGGAGACGGTGAAGGTCATCGCCGACCGCATCGACGGGGCGTCCTACGTGGTGCTCTCCCCGGCGGCACACCTGCCGAACCTCGAGCAGCCGCAGACCGTCAACGGCCTGGTCACCGGCTTCCTGGCGGGCTGACCGGCATGGGGGACGCCGCGCGCCCGGTGGGTCTGGCCCCGTTGTCGGCTCTGGACGTCGCACCCGACCGGCTCGTGCGTCTCGCCGCCGCGGCCGGCTTCGACTTCGTGGGCCTGCGCGTACTCGCCGTCACACCCGAGGAACCGCACCACGACCTGTCCCCCGGCTCGCCCCTGCTGGCCCGGACGATGGAGGCGCTGGACGCCACCGGGTTGTACGTCCTCGACGCCGAGTTCCTGCGCCTGGACGCCACCACCGGCCCCGACGACTGGCTCCCCGCCCTGGAGGCCGCCCGGGCCCTCGGCGCGACCCGCTTCACCGTCGCCGCCGGGGACGAGGACCGCGCGCGGTTGACCGACACGCTGGGGCGGCTGACGCAGGACGCCGCGTCCTACGGCGTGGTGCCCGCCCTCGAGCCGATCTCCTACCGCGCGGTGCGCTCACTGACCGAGGCCGGACGCATCGCGCGCGCCGCCGGGGCACGCGTGCTGCCCGACATGCTGCACCTGGCACGCGTCGGCACCGAGCCTGAGGAGCTGGCACAGGTCGGCGACCTGGTCGACATGGTGCAGCTGTGCGACTGCCCGGCAGCCGCCCCCACCGACACCGCCGGGCTGACTGAGGAGGCCCGGGCCGCCCGTCTGGCCCCCGGCGACGGCGAGCAGGACCTGGCGCGCCACCTGGCCGTCCTGCCGGACGACCTCCCGGTCAGCGTGGAGGTCCCCCACCTCACCGAGCTGGCGCGCCGCGGCGCGCCCGGCTGGATCCACCATCTGCACGACACGACCAGAAGGATGCTCGACACATGACAGACGTGATCATCGTCGGTTCCGGGGCCGGCGGGCTGTCCGCCGCCGTCACCGCCGCCCACCACGGACTGAAGGTGACCGTGGTGGAGAAGGCCGACGTGCTCGGCGGGGCCACCACCTGGTCCGGCGGCTGGGCCTGGACGCCCGGCAGCAGCTTCGCCCGGCGCGACGGGGTGCACGAGGACGCAGAAGAGTTCCGCACCTACCTGCGCGCCGTGCTCGGCGAGCGCTACCGAGGCGATGTCGCCGAGAACATCGACGCCTTCCTGGACGCCGCCCCGGACATGGTGGACTTCTTCCACGACAACACCCGGTTGCAGTTCACCCCGGGCTCGGCGATCAAGGACATCTACGGTGACCTGCCGGGTGCCGGCACCGGGCACCGCTCGGTGGGGCCCGCACCGTTCAACGCCCGGCGAATCCGCCCCGAGGTGCGCGCGAAGCTGCGCCACCAGCTCTACGAGACGTCGTTTCTGGGCATGGGCATCATGGCCGGGCCGGACCTGAGGAAGTTCCTGTCGGCCTCGCGCGGGGACGTGAGCGGCTGGTTCCACGCCGCGCGCCGCGTACTGGTGCACGCCTGGGACATGGTGGTGCACCGGCGCAACATGCAGATGGTCAACGGCGCCGCCCTCGTCGGCCGGTTGGCCGCCTCCGCCGATGACCTGGGCGTCACGATGCTCACCGGGACGACGGCCCACGAGCTGCTGACCGACGGCGCCGGGCGCGTCACCGGCGTGCGCGTGCAGGGGCCGGACGGCACGGCCGAGCTGGCGGCGTCCTGCGGTGTGGTGCTGGCCACCGGCGGGTTCCCGGCGGACGTGGAGCTGCGCAGTGACCTCTTCCCGCGCACGCCCACCGGGCGGGAGCACCACACGTTGGCACCGGAGGAGGCCAGCGGCGACGGGCTGCGCCTGGCGCTTTCGGTCGGCGCGGCGTCCTGCACGGACCTGGCCGCCCCGGCGGCGTGGTGCCCGGTGTCGCAGGTGCCGTACCTCAACGGGAAGGTGGGTACGTTCCCGCACATCATGGACCGGGCGAAGCCGGGGTCGATCGGCGTGGTGTCGACCGGCAGGCGCTTCGTCAACGAGGCCGACGGCTACCACGACTACGTGACGGCGATGCTGGACGCCGCCCCGGCCGGTGAGCCGGTGTGTTCCTGGCAGGTCGCGGACTCCACGTTCCGTACGCCGGTACCCGATGGGTATGGCCAAGCCCTTCCCCGTGCCGCTGCTGCCCTACGTGCGCAACGGTTACCTGGTCAAGGGGCGCACGCTGCGGGAAGTGGCGGAGAAGTGCGGCATCGACCCGGACGGCTTGGAGGCCACCGTCGCCCGGTTCAACGACGACGCCCGGCGCGGCGAGGACACGGAGTTCCACCGCGGCGCCACGGAGTTCAACCGTTACGGCGGGGATCCGGCGGTGGGGCCGAACCCGTCGCTGGCTCCGGTGGAGAAGGGACCGTTCTACGCGGTGAAGGTGCTTCCGGGCAGCTTCGGCACCTTCGCCGGCGTCAGTGCCGACGGCAGGGCCCGGGTGCTGGGTGAGGACGGTGCGGCGATCCCGGGCCTCTACACGGCGGGCAACGACCGGGCGTCCATCATGGGCGGGTTCTACCCGGCCGGTGGCATCAACCTGGGGCCGGCGCTGACCTTCGGCTACGTGGCCGGTCGGGAGCTGGCCGGGGTGTAGGCTGCGCGGCATGGTGCAGGGACCGGGAGAGGGACCGTCTCGAGAACAAGTCGAGTTCGCCACCTTGAGGGGGCTCGACGGGTACCGTGCGGCGTTCCCGTCGGTGTTCGCCGGGATGGAGGGCGGGGACGACAGAGTCGCCCGGCGGGTGGTGCAGGCGGCGCACTCCAGTGTGTTGGAGGGGTGGGAACCCACCGACGAGGAGATGGGCGCGCTGGCCGCCGACGTGCGGCGTCCGGAACCGTCCCGGATGGGCGCACGCGAGATCGAGGCGATGGTCGCCGAGCTCGCGCCGTCCGACGGGGAGAGCCGGGATACCCGGACTCAGAAGACGCAGCAGACTCAGCGGACGCAACAGCTGCCGCAGTCGCCCGCCGCCAACCCGGCGGCCGCGTGGCGGCGGTACTTCTACCCCGGCACCGGCGTCCTGCGTAACCGCCTGGGGATCCGCGCGGCGCAGCCACTGTCCGTCGCCGAGCACCGGATGACCTCACGCCTCGGCGCGGACCTCGCCGACCTGGCGGTCGAAGGTGAGCTGCACGGGGAGACCACCAGCGAGAAGCTCGCGTGGATCCACGCGGAGCTCTTCGGCGGGATCTACGACTTCGCCGGCACCTTCCGGGACGTGAACATGACCAAGGGCGGGCAGAGTTTCGGCGACCACGCGAGCATGGGCATGTACCTGCGTCAGGTCGACGGGCTGATTCGCCGCGTCGACTGGGACGGTGCCGGTTTCGCGCAGACCGTGGACGGACTCGCCGAGGTGCACACCGACCTGAACTTCGCCCATCCCGCCCGGGAGGGCAACGGCCGCACGGGACGGTTGTTCATGACCGACCTGGCCGCACGCCACGGTGTGGTGCTGGACTTCTCCGCGGTGGACCGGGAGTCCTGGATCGCCGCGTCCGCGGCGACGTTCGGGGACGCCCAGGGACTACGTATGGACACCGGCCCCATGGAGGAGGTCTACCGGCGTATCGCCCGGCCTCGTTCTCCCCGGTCGTGACGTTTTCGCCGTGATAGGCCCGCGGCGAACCACGGGAGGTCACCATGCTGTCGGAACCCACGAAGGGGCACATCTACTTCGCCGAGTACGACGTGATGAAGTCCGTATCTGCGAGCCTGGGCGTCGCGTACTCCAACCGGTACGACGCGGCGGCCACCGAGGCTGAGCGGCAGTGGTGGGAATCCCGGCGCCAGGCTCTCCGCACGTATGTCGCGGCAGCCGTCGACACCGACCGGGAGGACCTGCTGACCCGCTGCCGGATGATGCGCGCCGAGTTCGACCGCATCGGCGGGCTCGGATCCCCGGGCGGGGAGTGAGCGGCGCGGCGGCGAGACTCGCCCAACTA
Organism: Corynebacterium sp. AOP12-C2-36; assembly: GCF_052379185.1. Taxonomy (NCBI): domain Bacteria; kingdom Bacillati; phylum Actinomycetota; class Actinomycetes; order Mycobacteriales; family Corynebacteriaceae; genus Corynebacterium; species Corynebacterium sp. AOP12-C2-36. The sequence continues at coordinate 50,963 of NZ_JBQSYJ010000010.1, forward strand.
CACTGACCGGCGTGACCACCACCGACCGCCTCCACCACACACAGGTCAGGGAGATCCTGTCGCTGCAGCAGAGCGTGCCCGCCCACGGCGGACTCCTCGTCCGTGTTCACGACCGCTGCGCCGGTGGCGCCGGGCTGCTGCGTCAACTGGCCACCGGGTCCCCGGGGTGGCGGACCGTGCAGCAGCGGCTGCTGCCCGACGGCGGCGAACTCGATCAGGCCACGCTCGACCAGCACGCGATCGACGCCACGGCCGACACCCTCCTGCTCGTCGAGGACCTGGACCGCGCCGCGGCGTCCACCGTGCGCCGGCTCGTCGCCGAGACCCAACGACGTGACCGCCCGGCCCGCCTGATGGTGGTGGGAACCGCCACTGCCACCGACTTCACCGCCGACATCGACGTGATCCTGCCTCCCCTCTCCGTCGCCGAGGTCGCCACGTACTGCGAGACCACGACCGGACGCATGCCCGCACCACACACGGTCGAGCAGATGCACGCGATGACCGGAGGACGTATCGACCTGCTCGCCGAGTTGCTCGGGGTGTTCCCCTGCGTCCCGGACACCTGGGCCGCCTCCCTCGACCGTGTCCTCGACCGGGCCCTCGACCAGGCCCTCGACCAGGACTCCCCTGGGCTCACCGACCTCCTTCAGGCCGTCGTCGTCAGCGGTGCACCGGACGCCTCCCCTGTCCCCGTCGCACTGATCGTCGCCATGGGCGCATCCCTCGACGCCGCCGGGCAGGACGTATTCCGCACCGTCCTGCGCACCGTGCAGTGCGATACCGCAGGGACGCACGTGCAGTTCCGCGACCCTCGTCACCGCGCGGCCGTCCTCGATCGCACACCGCCGGCGACCCTGGCGCAGCTGCACCGGCGGGCCGCCGAGGCCTGCACCGACACCGACCGCCGGCTGCACCACCGGTTGCACGCCGCACTGGCCGCCGGAGACACACAGGACGTCGGGCACACCCGGGACCTGCTGCGGGAGGCCGCCGAACAGCACCACCGGAACCAGGACTGGGCCGGCGAGGCCACCGCCCTGCGCAGCGTGCATGTGGATCCCGCCGCCACCGCCATGGCACTGACGAGGGCGGGGAACCTCGATGCGGCACGGTTGTGGTCACGCGCCGGCGACACCGCGGCGTCCTGCCGCTCGACGCTGGCGATGCACGACGGCGACCGGCGCCGCGCCCACGGCGCGCTCGACGGCACAGGCGGTCCCGACGCTGCGCGCCAACGCGCCGTGCTCGCCCTGGCCGACTGGAACCCGGGCGCCATGCTCGGGCACGCCACCACCGCCGGCGACGACCTGCTCACCGGCATCACCCGGCGCATCACCGGCGACACGCACGCCGGCCCCCTGCACCCCCTGGTCGACGGCTGGCTCGCCCTCGTCGACGACGACCCGCTGACCGCCCGCGACCTGCTCACCACGCACGACACGAACACCACACCCGGCTCCGAACCGTCCGTCCCGTTGCCTGCCGTCTGGCGCGACGCATGGCTGGCGCGCACCCACTACGTCCTCGGCGACTTCGACGCCGCCCGCCGCGTCGTCGACCGCGGCCTGGCCACCGGTGAGGCCCACGGCAGCGTCCTGCTGGAACCGGTGCTGCTGTGGACGGGCACCCAGGTCGCCGCCTTCCAGGGCGACTCCCTCGGCGCCGGACGCTACACCGCGCGTCTGCCGGACGACCCGGACTCCTTCCTCATCCAACGCCTGCCGGCGGCGATGAGCCGCATGATCACCACCGCCAACAGCAGCGACCTCGTCGCCGCGCTGCGCATGGGCGAGTCGCTGGCGCGCATCGGCACGGAGACCGACACCCAGCAGCCCGGTTTCTGGCCGTGGGAGGACGTCTACGCGCAGTGCCTCGTGCGCGCCGGACGCATCCGCGCCGCAGACGCGGTGGTCACCGAGGCCGAACAACGCGCAGAGCACCGGGCCGCCGCCCGCGGGACGACCCCACTGCCGTCACTGGCGGCGAAGCTGCGCGTGCCGCGCGGCAGCATCCTGCTGCGCCGCGGCGAGGTCGAGGCCGGGCTGCGCTGCTTCGACGAGGCCGTGGACATCATCGCCGACACCCCGATGCGCGCCTACCACTCGCGCATCCTGCTGGAGTACGGCCTGGTGCTGCGCCGCCTCGGTCGGCGTCGACGTGCCGACGAGGTCTTCTCCCGCGCCGAGGAGGTCTTCGCCTCCATGGGCGCGGCGGCGATGGTGGAACGCTGCCGGCGCGAACGCCGCGCGGCGGGGATCAGCGGAAGCAGCACAGACGTCGTAGCGTCCGACGCCTCCGAGGAGACGACCCCGCTGCTCTCCACCCAGGAGGAGCAGATCGCGGTGATGGCCGCCGACGGCTCCACCAACCGCGACATCGCCCGGGAGCTGACCCTGTCGGCGAAGACGGTCGAGCACCACCTCACCCGCGCCTACCGCAAGCTCGGGGTCGCCGGGCGCCGGGAGCTCTCCGGGGCGCTGCAGCGTCGATGAGCGGCGCTAAGCCGCCCTACCCCAGCGAGTGGAAGGTGGCGCGCATCCGGTCGGCGTCGGCGGCCAGCCCGGTGAAGTGCTCGAAGGCGTCGACCGCCTGGTAGACGGCCATGTGCGTGCCGTCGAGGGTGCGGCAGCCCGCGGCCGCCGCCTCCTGCAGCAGCTGGGTGGACACCGGCATGTACACCACGTCGCTGACCCAGTGCCCCGGGGTCAGGCAGGACGTGTCGAAGGACGTCCCGGGGTGGCTGAGCATCCCCAACGGCGTGGCGTTGACCACCCCGTCCGCCGCGGCGACGGCGTCCTCCACGCCGTCGGGGCCACCGCCGGTGGCCACGGACGTCCCGGTGGCGGTGTTGAGCTTGTCGGCGAGCTCGGCGGCACGTTCGGCGTCGACGTCGCGAATCTGCAGCTCCTGCACCCCGGCCTCGGCCAGGGCGAAGGCGATGGCGTTGCCCACTCCCCCTGCGCCGACCTGCACCACGGCACGCTTGGCCACGTCCGGCAGCTGTTCGGACAGGCCCCGGGCGTAGCCGGTGACGTCGGTGTTGTGCCCGGTGGTGCGCCCGTCGCGGATGGCGACGGTGTTCACCGAACCCAGGCGGGCGGCGACCGGGTCGACGTCGTCGAGGAGGTCCAGGGCCTCACGCTTGAACGGGTGGGTGATGTTCAGGCCGTCGAAGCCCATGTCGATCGCGCTGGACAGCAGCTGCTCCAGCGGACGCGACTCCAGGCGGTCGGTGAGCACGTCGAGGCGGCGGTACACCGTGGGGTGGCCCTGGGCCAGGCCCTCGGCCTCGTGCAGCGGCGGGGTGCGCGACAGCGACAGGTCCGAGCCGATCAGGCCGAACAGGAAACTACGGGCGGGGGTGGTGCTCATGGTGGATATCCTTCTCTCGGTGGGTGTTCTGGGTGGGTGTTGGTCTCAGCTGGGGATGCCGCGGGCTGCGTCGCGCAGCACCCGGTACTGCGCGGCCAGACGCACCGGGGTGTTGTCCACCCCGTGGCCGGCGTAGTCGCCGCGGCGTTCGACGAGCTCGAAGAACATCGTGCCCAGGGTGCCGGTGTAGAACCGCAGGTACTCGCCGTGGTCGTCGCGGTCGTAGAGCACGTTGCACTCGCGCAGCTCGGCCACGGTGTCCTCGTCCAGGTTGAACCGGGCGACGAGGTCGTCGTAGTAGTTGTCCGGCACCGGCAGCATCTCCAGGCCGCGCCGGCGCGCCCGGCGCGCCCGGCGCGCCAGCCCGATGATCCCGTCCACCTCCAGGGTGACGTGCTCCGGGTAGGACGCCGCGAGGAAGTCGCCCTGCTCACTGCCCTCGGGTGCGACGTTGAGGGTCAGCGAGAAGTCGCCGTGCGGCGCGGACATCACACGGGAGTGCACGTAGCCCGCCGGGCTGGGCACCGCGTCCGGGGTGTGGGCCTGCAGCCCCAGCACCGAGGTGAAGTACAGCGCCGCCTCGTCGTGCCGGTGCCAGCGTTGCGCCAGGCCGACGTGGTCGACACCGGTGACCCGCGGGCGGGCGTCGGTGACCGCGGCGATGCCGGCCACGTCCTCGCCGATCAGGCCGAACTCCTCGGCCCACACCGGCATGGCGTCGGCGGCCTGGGCAGGGGTCTCGCAGAAGAAGATGCCGGTGCCGTCGGGGGTGTACACCCCGTGGATGTCCGCCTCGTCCTCGCGGCGTTGCCGCACGATCGGCTGCGCCGACAGCGCCACGGCGCGCGCCGCGGAGCGTCCTGCGCCGACGACGTCCACCCCGAAGCTGTCGATCACCGTGTCGCTGCCGGTGGGCCCCAGGTCGCGCACCACGATGCGTGCCTCGCCCTGGACCCACACCTGGAACTCCTCCTTGCTGCGGTGGTAGCCGCCGAGCACGAAACCCAGCTGGTGCAGCAGCTTGGTGATCTCGCCCAGACGACCGGTGTGCAGCTCCACGAAGCTGTAGGCGTCCGGGACCGTGGCCTCCGGCAACGGGGTCAGGCCGACCGGGTAGCTCGCGTCGAGTTCGCGGTGCACCTGGTCCTCCAGCCAGCGCAGCGAACGCAGCCCGTCCACCGCGGTGCGTGCCACGTCGGCCTGGCGGAAGGAGTCGTTGAAGATCTCCAGCGACACCGGACCGTCGTAACCGGCGACGGTGAGCAGCCGCAGGAACTCCACCAGGTCGAAGTCGCCCTCCCCGGGGAACACGCGGTGGTGACGCGACCAGGACAGCAGGTCCATGTCGCGTGCCGGGGCGTCCGCCAACTGCACGAAGAAGATCTTGCCGTCGGTGATGTCCGGGATGCCGGACGGGTCGTCGCCGCGCGAGAGGATGTGGAAACTGTCCAGGCAGGTGCCCACGTTGGGGTGGTCGGCCAGGTCCACGATGCGCTGGGCGTGCCGGTAGGTGTTGACGTACTTCCCCCAGGCCAGGGCCTCGTAGGCCAGGCGGATGCCGTAGCCGGCGGCGAGCTCGCCGGCGCGGCGCAGCTGCCCGGCGCAGACCTCGTCGTCGTCGACGGTGGCCGAGCCGACGTTCGAGCAGATCAGGATCATCTCGATGCCCAGGCGCCGCATGATGGCGAACTTCGCTTCCAGGCGCCGCAGGTTGTCGACGAACTGCTCCTCCCCGACCCCGTCAAGGTCACGGAAGGGCTGGTAGAGGTCGAAGCTTAAGCCGAGTTCCTCGCCGCGGGCCCGGTTCTGCTCCGGGGAGTGCGGGGAGACGACCAGGTCCTGCTCGAAGATCTCCACGCCGTCGTAGCCGGCGTCGGCGGCGGCGCGCAGCTTCTCGGCGAGGGTGCCCGACAGGCACACGGTGGCGATGGACGTTCTCATCGGTTCTCCTTCTCTTCCTGCACGGTTGTCTTGTCGTCGTCGATCTCGCTGAGGCTCATGAACGCCGTCTCCCGGGTGGTCGCGATCGCACACGACACCAGCACCGCCACCACCGTGGAGAACACCGCGACCCCGAGGTAGTTGTCACCCTGGCTGCCGGCGACCAGGGACGCCAGCACCGGGGCGAAACCACCGGAGAGCGCGAACCCGATCTGCGTGCCCAGGGCCACGCCGGTGACACGCACCGAGGTCGGGAACATCTCGGCGTACAACGCCGGCCAGGTGGCGTTCGCCATGGAGTAGAACAGGCCGAACATCACCGCGCCGAGCACGAAGATCAGCGGCCAGTTCCCGGCGTTGACGGCCATCAGGTAGGGGTACATCACCACCGCGGCGCCCAGGGCACCGGTGATGAAGACCTTCTTTCGTCCGAAACGGTCGGCGGCCGAACCCGCCAGCGGGATGGACACCAGCGCGCACAGGTTGCCGGTCACGGTGACCCACAGCATCGTGGAGCGGTCCAGCCCCACGATCGAGGTGGCGAAGGACAACGACCACACGGTGAACACGATGTTGATCGTGTTGATCATCGAGGCGACCGCCACCCGCACCACCGCGGCACGGTGGTGCGCGAGCACCAGACGCAGCGGGTTGTGGCGGGTGGACTCGTCCTCCTGCCCGGTCTCCTTCCCGTCCTCGGCGGCCTTCTCCTGGAACGCCGGCGGCTCCTCGAGTCGGCGACGGATCACCCAGGCGATCAGCACCACGAACGCCGAGAGCCAGAACGGCACGCGCCAACCCCAGCTCATCAGGGCGTCCTCGGACAGGAAGACGGTGAAGGGGATGAACACTGCGGTGGCCAGCAACGTACCGAACTGGGTGCCGTGCAACGTCCAGGCGGTCGTCCAGGAGCGGTGCCGTTCCTCGGCGTGCTCCAGCGACACCGCGATGGCACTGCCCTGCTCGCCGGCGGCGGAGATGCCCTGCACGATGCGGCACAGCGCCAGCAGCAGCGGGGCCAGCAGCCCGACCTGCCCGTAGGTCGGCAGACAGCCGACGACGAACGTGGACGCACCGATCATGAACAGCGACAGCATCAGCACGAACTTGCGTCCGAAGCGGTCGGCCAGCGGCCCCATGACCAGCGCGCCCAGCGGGCGGACCACGTAGGCGATGCCGACGGTCGCCATCGCGGCGAGCACGGCGACTCCCGGCGAGGTGCCCTGCGGGAAGAAGAGGACGTTGATGACCAGCGCGGCGGCGGTGCCGTACACGGCGAAGTCGTAGTACTCCAGTGCGGAGCCGATCCAGCTGGACAGCGCCGCGCGCTTCGGGGTCTTCCCGGTCGGGTGTCCGCCCGTCTCGTCGGCGGTTGCCGGCGCGACGACGGCGGGTGTGGTGGATGATGAGGGTTTCACCGGATCCTCCTTATGGAGAGTAGACGGTCGGAGAGGTCAGGAGTGCACGGTGTCGGCGGCGTCCTTCTCCACCGCGGCAAGGGTGGACGGGCGCAGCGTACGGGAGAACGAGAAGATCGCGAAGCCGAGCAGGCCGACCAGCGCGAAGGCGAAGAAGCCCCACGGGTAGGCGATGCCGGCGGTGACCATCACGCCGCCGAGCAGCGGCCCGGAGATCGCGCCGAGGCGTCCGATGCCCGCGGAGAAGCCCATGGCCGTCGCGCGCACCGAGGACGGGTGGTTCTCGCCGACGAAGGCGTAGATCAGCACCTGGGAGCTGAACACGAACACACCGGTGAGGAACACGATCACGTACAGCCCCACCAACGGCAGGCGGATGGCCAGCAGTGCCAGGAACACCGCCGAGAGCAGGAACCACAGCAGTGCGGTGCGCCGCGGCGACTGCACGTCCGCCACGCGTCCGGCGATGAACAGGCCCACGACCGCGCCGACGTTGAGCACCATGAGGAAGGCGAGGGAGTTGCCCAGGTCGTAGTCGGCCGCGCGCATGATCTGCGGCAGCCAGGTGTTCAGCCCGTAGACCAGCAGCAGGCCCATGAACGAGGTGCCCCAGATCGCGATGGTGTTGAGCCGGAAGGTCGGCTGCAGCAGGGCACGGATACCACCGGAGTTGTCGCCCTCCTCCTGCGCCTGCAGGGTGTCCATCTCGGTGTCGACCTGCAGCCCGTAGGACGCCTCGATCGCCTCGGCCTGCTCCACCCGGCCGGTGATGCGCAGGTACGCCGGCGACTCCGGCAGCAGCAGGAACAGTGCAGGGGCCAGGATCAGGCCCGGGACGGCCCCGGCGATGAACATCGCGTGCCAGCCGGCGGCGTCGATGAGGAACATGCCCAGCAGGGCGGTCAGCACCGCGCCCACGTGGTAGCCGGTCATCAGGGTGGTGGACGCCGAACCGGCCTTGCGTCCGGAACGGAACTCGGTGACCAGGGAGATCGCCGTCGGCAGCGCGCCGCCGAGGCCCGCCCCGGCGAGGAAGCGCCACAGCGAGAACCAGGCGACGTTGGTGGTGAAGGCCAGGAACAGGGTGAACACCGAGAAGAGGAACACCGCGGTGATCAGCACGCGGCGGCGTCCCAGCTTGTCGGTGAGGAACCCGATGACCAGCGCGCCGATGGTCATGCCGACCAGGCCGATGGTGCTGATCTGGGTGGCCTGGGCGCCGGTGAGGTCCCAGCCGGGGTCGTCGAGCATCGACGGCAGGGTGGTGCCCAGGACCACCAGGTCGAAACCGTCGAGCAGGACGGCGATCCAGCACAGCACGGTCACGGTGGCGGTGGAGCGTGGTGTCGTGGTGTTCACGGTGGTGTTCACGTCTCAGACCTCGAATTCGGGAAGATCGCGGCCGACGTACTGTTCGGCCAGGTAACGGCGTCCCGCCTCGGAGGACAGGACGCAGGACAGTTCGGACAGGCGCCGACGCGACTCGAAGGTCGTGGCGTCCGGCGTCTGGTGCAGCATCGACGACATCCACCAGGAGAAGTGCTGGGCCCGCCACACGCGCGGCAGGACGATGTCGGAGTAGTCGGCGAGCAGGCCCGGGTCGCCGCGCAGCACGCGCACGAGTGCGGGGGCGAGCACGGCGACGTCGGCGATGGCGAGGTTCATGCCCTTGGCCCCGGTGGGCGGGACGGTGTGGGCGGCGTCGCCGGCGAGCAGCAGGCGGCCGCGTTGCATGGGTTCGCTCACCGCCGAGCGGAAGCGCAGCACCGCCTTGTCGAAGATCTCCCCCTCGCTGACCTGCAGGTCCGGGGAGTCCGCACGGGTGTGCAGCGCCTCCCAGATCCGGGCGTCCGACCAGTCGGCCACCGTGTCGGACGGGTCGCACTGCAGGTAGTAGCGCTGCACGGTCTCCGAGCGGGTGGAGATCAGCGCGAAGCCCTCCGGGTGGGTGGCGTAGATGAGCTCCTTCTGCGTCTTCGGCGCGTTGACCAGCACACCGAACCACGCGTAGGGGTACTCGTGACGGTGCCGGCCTGAGCCGGCTGTGCCGGACGTGCCGGACGCCGTGACGCTCGCGCGGTGCGGCGAGCCGGACCCGTCGGCGGCGACCACGTAGTCCGCGCGCAGTTGGCCGTGGCGTCCTGCGCCGTCGGTGTAGTCGACGACCACGGGCCCCTCGGCGGAGGCAGCGGACTCGGTCCCCTCGACGGCGTCCACGGTGGTGTCGAAGAGCACCGCGCCACCGTCGGCGAGACGCCGGGCGACGAGGTCGGTGAGGTACTCGTGCTGCGGGTACACCGCCACGGTGTGCCCGGTCAGCTCGGTCAACGCGATGCGGGTGCGTTCACCCTGCACGGAGATCTCGATGCCCTCGTCGATGTCGGCCTCGCGCTCCATGCGCTCGGCCACGCCGGTGCGGCGCATCAGCTCCAGGGTGCCCTGCTCCAGGATCCCGGCACGCACCGTGGTCTCCACCTCCGAGCGCGAACGCGACTCCAGCACCACCGACTCCACACCGTGGAGGTGCAGCAGGTGCGACAGGGTCAGCCCCGCCGGACCCGCGCCGATGATGGCGACCTGCGTCCTCACGTGAGGTCCTTCACTGCGGCGTCGAGCAGGGAGAAGCCATGGTTGGAGTTCGGCACGCCGGCGTAGACGGCGGTGTGCAGCAGCACCTCGCCGATGGTGTCGGCGTCCACCCCGGCGCGCAGGGCGGCGCGGATGTGCATGTCGAGTTCCCCGTCGTTGCCCACGCCGGTGAGTACGGCGATGGTCAGCAGGCGGCGCTGGGTGTGGTCCAGGCCGGGGCGTTCCCACACGTCCCCCCAGGCGGTGCGGGTGATGAAGTCCTGGAACTTCTCGGTGACCGGGGTCTTCTTCTCGATTGAGCGGTCCACGTGCTCGTCGCCGAGGACGGCGCGGCGGTTGGCCATGCCCCTCGCGTGCGCGGCGTCGCGGCCTGCCTGGTAGTCGTCAGCCATGGTGGGTGCTGCCTTTCCTGTCGTTGAACACGGCGTCGACGATGTCGCCGGCGTGCCCGGTGTGGTCCCCCGGGTCGGTGCTGAAACCGTGCTCCGCCCGGGCCTTGTCCATCAGTTCGCGCAGTGTGCCGCCGGCGACGGCGGCGTCGACCTCGGCGCGCGGGACGTATCGTCCCAATGCTTCGGCGAGCACCGCCCCGCCGGTGAGCTCGAGGTTGCGGCGCATCGCCGCGGTGTCCACGGTGATGCCGTCGATGCTGGCGCGGGTGCGGGTGACGGCCCCGGCGGTGGCGGCGACGAGGTCGCGCAGTGTCTGCCACTCGGCGTGCCAGGCGCCGGTAGCGCGCTGCATGCGCTGGTCCATGGCGTCGAGCATGGTGGCCGCCAGCGCCGGGGTGCGCCGGGCGTACCCGTCGGCGGCGACGGCGGCGGCCGGGTTGGCCTTGTGCGGCATCGCCGAGGAACCCCCGGGCGAGGCCTCGCGCAACTCCCCGACCTCGGTGGCGGAGAACACGATCACGTCGCCGGCGATCTTGCGCACCGAGCCGGCCAGCGCCGCCAGCGCGGTAGCGACCTGCACCAACGGCAGGCGGTCGGTGTGCCACACCAGCGGGGAGGACGCCAGGTCCAGTCGCGTGGCCAGCGCATCGTGCACGCTCAAACCATTCGGCGCGGTGGAGGCCAGGTTGCCGGCGGCCCCGCCGTACTGCACGGGCAGGACGCCCAGGGCATCGCGCAACGCCGACGCCGCGGCGTCGGTCTGGCGCAACCAGCCGGCGGCGATGACGCCGAAGGTCGTCGGCACCGCCTGCTGACCGAGCGTCCTGCCGATCACCGGGGTGTCACGGTGGGTGCCCGCCAGCTCGGCGAGGTCGTCGGTGAGTTCGGCGGCGGTGGCCAGGATCGCCGCGCCGGCGTCGCGCACGCACAGCACCAGGGCGGAGTCGATGATGTCCTGGCTCGTCGCCCCACGGTGCACCGCCGCGGTCTCGAGCCCGGCGTCCGTGGCCGCGGCCTTCAGCCGCTTCACCAGCGGGATCGCCGGGTTGCCGCCGGCGATGGACGCCTCGGCCAGCGCGGTCAGGTCCTCACCGTCAAAGGTGGTGGACGCGATGAGGTCGGCAGTGGCCTCGGCGGTGGCCGGATCGACGAGGCCGGCGTCGCCCACCGCATGCGCGAGCGCGGCCTCGACGTCGACCATGCGCGCGACGAACGCGGCGTCCGACACCGCGTCGGCGGCAGTGGTGTCGCCGGAGGCGACGTCGCTGTAGAGGGTGCGGGTGCTCGCCATGTCAGACCCGGAAGAAGGGGGTCTCGGCGGTGGCGTCCTCGTGCTGCAGGACGATGTCCATGCGGTAGGAGTCCTCCCCCACCTGCTCCATCACCAGGCGGGAACGACGGTCCTCCGGCACCACGGCGAGCACCGGGTCGGTGGCGAGATCGGAGTCACCTTCCGCTGGGAAGTAGGCGCGCGTGTAGAGACGCTCCAGGATGCCGCGGGCGAAGACGCTCACCTTCAGGTGCGGGGCCTCGGTGGCTGCTTCTCCGGCTTCCGCCGGCGTCGCGCCGGGACGGCGGGTGCGGAAGGTGACCTCCCCGTCCTCGTCGGCCATGCCCCGGCCCACACCCGCGCCGAGCAACGGGTTCCAGCCCTTGAGCGAACCCTCGTCGGAGCGTTCGTCCAACGGCGAGGGGTAGATGCCGTGGACGTCGGCCTGCCACAGCTCGATCATGGCGTCCTTCACGCGGTGCCCGGCACCGTCGGTGACCGAGAAGGTCACCTCCACGATCTCGCCGGCGGCGAAGGACATCGCGTCCTCGTCGACCATGTTCTCCGCGCCGGGTGTCGTGAGCCCGATGTGCACGTACGGGCCCACCGTCTGCGAGGGCATGATGCCGAACGGGGCGTCGTCCTGGTCGCGGACGGCGGGGGCGGGATAGCGGAACGGACCCGTCGGGTCACTGTCGATCATCGGTCTTCTCCTTCTTCTCGAACTGCTCGAACTACTCGAAGTGGGTGGCGTCGCGCCCGCGCAGCACGATGTCGAACTTGAAGCCCAGGGCGAAGTTCTCGCGGGTCTCGTCGTAGTCGAACGCGGCGATCATGCGCTCGCGGGAACCCTCCGGCACGGAGTTGTAGATCGGGTCCTGGAAGAACATCGGGTCCCCTGGGAAGTACATCTGGGTGACCAGACGCTCGGCGAACTGGCGGCCGAACAGGGAGAAGTGGATGTGCGCCGGACGCCAGGCGTTGCTGTGGTTGCCCCACGGGTAGGCGCCGGGCTGCACGGTGTAGAAGCTGTAGACGCCGTTCTTGTCGGTCATCGTGCGCGCCACACCGTTGAAGTGCGGGTCCAGCGGGGCGGGCCAGGAGTCGTTCTTGTGGCGGTAGCGTCCGGCGGAGTTGGCCTGCCACGCCTCGATGAGGGTGTCCGGCACCGGCTTGCCGTCCGAGCCGAGCACCCGGCCGTGCACGAAGATGCGCTGACCGATGGCCTCTCCCCCGTTGGCCTTGGTCATGTCGTTGTCCTCGGCACCGAGGGCGCCGTCGCCGAAGACGGGACCGGTGGTCTCGCCGAGACGCTCGGGGACCATCAGCAGGTCGTTGTTCGGGTTGCGGAGCACCGTGGTGCGGTACTCCGGGAAGTGCAGCGGTGCGAAGCTGCCGTCGACGGAGACGTTACTGATCGGAACCATGGACGTAACCCCTTCTGCGGGATTGCGGTGAACGTGATGTGCGTCTCACGGTATCCGCCCGTGCGCTGGCCGCAAAGCCGTTCGCAGGGTGAACTCGTTTTACCGACTGACAGGTCCGTGTGCTGGGGTTTCTTTCACGTCCTCGTGATATCGGGGGTCACCCAGGGTGGTGGTTCAGGGTTCCCAAAGCACGTGTCGGCAGCACTATCGGCGTTGCCGTGCATGCCCCACGCGCACGAAAAACCGCGGGGACGCGCCCCGCCGGATCCGTGATCCGGCGCGGCGCGTCCCCGCGGCGTCCTGCGGCTTCGCCGCAGCGTCCTACCCGTTCTTACTGGGTGGAGAGCTTGCGGTACTCGAAGACCTGGTCGATGATGCCGTACTCCTTGGCCCCCTCGGCGGTGAGGAACTTGTCGCGGTCGGTGTCCTTACGGACCTGTTCCTCGGACTGGCCGGTGTGGCGGGCCAGCGTGGACTCCATCAGACGACGCATACGCTCGATCTCGTCCGCCTGGATCTGCAGGTCGGAGACCTGACCCTGGGTGCCCTGGGTGGCCGGCTGGTGGATCAGCACACGCGAGTTCGGCAGCGCCGCACGCTTACCCTTCGTACCCGCGGCCAGCAGGACCGCCGCAGCGGAGGCGGCCTGGCCGAGGCAGACGGTCACGATGTCCGGGCGCACGTACTGCATCGTGTCGTAGATGGCCATCAGCGCGGTGAAGGAACCACCGGGCGAGTTGATGTACATCGTGATGTCCCGGTCGGGGTCGAGCCCCTCCAGGACGAGCAGCTGCGCCATGATGTCGTTCGCGGAGGCGTCGTCGACCTGGGTGCCCAGGAAGATGATGCGCTCCTCGAAGAGCTTGTTGTAGGGGTTGGACTCCTTGGCGCCGAAGGAGGAGTGCTCGACGAAGGACGGCAGGATGTAACGCGAGGTGGGCATCTGCCCGCCCGAGACCTGGCCGGTGAGTTCGCTGGCGTGGGTGTAACCGTTCATGTTGTTGCTTTCCATCTCTGCTTACTGCTCCTTCGCCGAGCTGATCACGCGGTCCACGAACCCGTACTCCAGTGCCTGCTGGGCGGTGAACCAGCGGTCACGGTCCGAGTCCTTCTGGATCTGCTCCAGCGGCTGGCCGGTGTGCTCGGCGATCAACTCGGCCATCTCGCGCTTGGTCTGGGCGAACTGCTCGGCCTGGATGGCGATGTCCGCGGCCGTACCGCCGACGCCGGCGGACGGCTGGTGCATCATGATCCGGGCGTGGGGCAGCGCGTACCGCTTGCCCTTCGTGCCGGCGGACAGCAGGAACTGCCCCATCGACGCCGCCAGGCCCATTCCGTAGGTGGCCACGTCGCACGGTGCGAACTGCATCGTGTCGAAGATGGCCATGCCGGCGGTGACCGAGCCACCGGGCGAGTTGATGTACAGCGAGATGTCCCGCTCGGGATCCTCCGCGCTGAGCAGCAGGATCTGCGCGCAGAGCTTGTTGGCGATCTCGTCGTCGACCTGGGTGCCCAGGAAGATGATCCGCTCGCGCAACAGACGCTCGAACACCGAGTCGTTGAGGTTCATCCCCGCGGTAGAGGCCATCTGCGCCTGGCGCAGCGCCTGACCGGCAGACATGTCGTTAGTGTTCACTTATGCTCCTCGCTCAAGTTCACGTGTTGGACTGTGCACCAGACTAGTCAACAGCATGGCGCCACGCCCCTCTCCGGGGCCCTGTTCGCTGACAGCGCACGGTCGGGTTGCCGCGGCGGCGTCCGGGCAGCGCGCCGGCGCGGTCCGGGTACGGAAAACCGCCGCCCCGTCGACCCGGAGGTCAGCGGTGCGGCGGTTCATTGCCCGAGGTGGACCCGACTCAGTTGTCGGACTTCTCCTCGGCGTCGGCGTCAGCCTCGACGACCTCGGCCTCGGCGTCGGCCGACTCGTTGAGGTCGGCCTCCTCACCGAAGTAGTCCTTCGGGTCAATGGAGTTGCCCTTGTCGTCGGCGACGGTCACCTTGCAGATGTTGATGGCCAGGGCCTTGCCGCGGCGCACGTCGGCGAACAGGTTCGCGATCTGGCCGGACTGCTGCAGCTGCATCACGAACTGGTTCGGGTCCATGCCGTAGCGCTGGGCCGTGAACAGGATGTGGTCGGTGAGCTCCTGCTGGGAGACCTCCGGCTTCTCGATGTCGGCCAGGGCGTCCAGGAACAGCTGGGTACGCACGGAGTCCTCGGCACCCTCGCGGGCGTCCTCCTCGAACTTCTCGCGGGTGATGTCCTGGGCGGCGAGCATCTGCTCGAAGACAGCCTCGTCGCCACCGAACTGGCTCACCAGCTGCTGGATCTGGCCGTCGACCTGCTCCTTGACGACGGACTCCGGAAGGGCGACCTCGGTCTTCTCGAGGGCGGCCTCCAGGACCTTGTCGCGGATGGCTGCGGCCTGCTGGCCCTTGAGCTGCTCCTCGACCTGGGACTTCAGGGAGTCCTTCAGCTCGTCGAGGGTGTCGAACTCGGAGGCCAGCTGGGCGAAGTCGTCGTCCAGCTCGGGGAGCTCGCGCTCCTTGACCGACTTGACGGTCACGGTGGCCTGCGCCTCGCTGTCGGCGTGCTCGCCGGCGACCAGCGTGGTGGTGAACTCCTTGGACTCGCCCTCGGAGAGGCCGGTCAGGGCGGCGTCCAGCCCCTCGACGAGGGAGGCGGTGCCGACCTCGTAGGACAGGCCCTCGGAGGACGCCTCGTCGACGGTCTCGCCGTCGACGCTGGCGTCGAGGTCGATGGAGACGAAGTCGCCGTCCTGCACGGCGCGCTCGACGGCCTTGAGGGTGCCGAAGCGGGCGCGCAGGTTGGTCAGCTCGGACTCGACGGACTCCTCGTCGGCCTCGAGCGCGTCGACCTCGACGGAGAGGTCGGCGAAGTCCGGCACCTCGATCTCGGGACGGACGTCGACCTCGGCGGTGAAGGTGACGTGGTCGTTGTCCTCGAGCTCGGCGATGTCGATCTCGGGCTGGCCGAGGGCCTTGACGTCGTTCTCCTCGACGGCCTGGCTGTAGCGGCTCGGCAGCATCTCGTTGAGAACCTCATTGAGGATCGACCCGCGGCCCAGACGGGCCTCGAGGATCTTCGCCGGCACCTTGCCCTTACGGAAACCGGGCAGGCTGACCTGCTGGGCGAGGGACTTGTAGGCGCTGTCGAACTCAGGCTTCAGTTCCTCGAAGGGAACCTCGACGGTGAGCTTGGCGCGGGTGGCACTCAGCTGTTCAACGGAGCTCTTCACGGATGCACACTCCTGTGTGTTCTTGGTCTGTGTACTTGCGGCCGGTGGGCCACGGGATCGTTCCGTCCGCGTCACCTCCGGGTCCAACCACCCCACCTGTACCCGGCCCGCCTGACGACGGACCACAGGGAGGGCGGGGACGGCCGGAGGCTGCCACCGGTAATGGTCGTTGACGATTTTATCGTGTTGCCGACGGCGGTTGTCAGCGGGGTCTCACCTAACCGACTTCCGATCCGTTCCCGTCGGGATAGCGGGATTTGAACCCACGACCCCTCGCTCCCAAAGCGAGTGCGCTACCAAACTGCGCCATATCCCGTCCGCGCGCCCGCCTCGACCGCAGGGCAGTCACCGGGGAGGCGCGCTTGCGCCGATGTTACGGGGTCCTGCAGGACGCGGCCAACAGTGGGGCGTGCTTACCGGACCTCCCCTGCCGGGCCTGCCGGTTTTCCTGCGTCGCCAGGGTGGTGTATCGTCGTCAGCGCAACAGCGGGAATGTCGTATAGTGGCTAATACCTCAGCCTTCCAAGCTGAAGACGCGGGTTCGATTCCCGTCATTCCCTCCATACTTGACCTGCATGATCGTCCGCATTCTGTCTCTGCGGCGCCCTGTAGGTCAGGACAATGGTCCGCACAGCCCAGAGTAGCGACCATGCGAGCGCTCCAGCGCTCCGAAACCGGCGCTACCCCCGTCGGACCGACCGAAGCCCCAGCCATTCCGGCTGGGGCTTCGGTGCTGCGCGGGGTCATGCGCCGGCGTAGGCGGGGATCTGCATCACGGAGTGCACGCGCCCCTCGCCTCCCTTCGGGTTACACAGGGCGATGGTCCAGCGGAGCGACGGATCCACAGGGGCGCTGTTGCCGTAGGCAGCCCAGTCAGACCGGGCCCGGTCGACCTCTGCGGGACTCAGGTGGCCTCCCGCGATCACTAGTGACCGGCTGGGGATGACCAGCAGGTCAAAGCTCGTTCGATTGCGCGTTCTATCGTCCGCCGTCCTCTTTGTCATCATCTGGCACCTTCCGTAGTTCCCTGACGAGGTCATCGATCACTCTAACCTGCAGGTCGGACAAGCCTGTGACGTCGACGCGAACAACACCAGCATTAGTCGAACTACTATTCGATATAGCCGCCCCATTCGACCTTCGGAACGCCCGCCGCACACAGAACATCCACCGGATCGAGCCCCACAACGCCAGCCAACTTCTTGTACTCGTAAGGCGGCAGCACGGTCGGCCCCTTACCGCGGAACCGCTCCCCGGTCTCCACCTCGCGCATCCACGCCCGGTACGAAGTCCCCTTGCCGAGCGCCTCCAGCACCGCAGCCTGGGCCACGCCCGCACCCTTGCGCGCCGATTCGATCATGCGCCCCACTCGACGGGACCGGAACAGTTCATCGTCCGTTGCCATTTTGACGATGCCACCACTTGCTAACACTAAAAAGCACACCCAAAAACCGGCCCCCACCTGCATAAACCATCAATGCAGGCAAACTGGCTCTTCGCGATACGTAGTGCATAGCTGACGGTGGAGCCGATGCGGTGTCGCACAACATATAGAGGCCCTGGCCGGTACAAGATGAGAGTTGCGAAGCAATCATCTGAACCGAACCAGGACCCTAGAAGTGCACACTACTGGCAACCTCGTCGCTGACACCATCTGGCGCACCGGAAGATATCGGATTGACCATCACTGACGCCGCGGACGCCGGCCCGTTCACCGTCATCGACGCCGCCCAGGTAGCCGTCGACGACCGGTGCCCTGGCTGCAAACATGCAGGTGTGTTGCGAGATCACGTCACCCAGCAGCTGGTGGACCTGCCCGTGGTCGGCTTCCCGACGCGACTCCACGTCCGTGTCCCGCGGTTCACCTGCACCAACGATGCCTGCGGCCGGAGAATCTTCCATGCTTCACTGGGTTGTGCTGACGACGGGGCGAAACTGACCCACCGGGCGACTCGTTGGATTCTGCAACGCCTGGCCGTTGACCGCATGAGTGTCTCGGCGACAGCGAAGGCCCTAGGTGTGGGGTGGCAGCTGGTCAACAAGATCGCGGTTCAGGCGTGCTGCAACCTTGTCTACGATTCCGGCGATCATCTGGCTGACGTGCGGATACTCGGTGTCGATGAGCATGTGTGGAAACACACCCGCCGTCCCGGCGAGCCCTCCTCGATGGTCACGGTGCTGGTGGATCTGACCCCGCTGGTCGACGGGCGCGGGCCGGCCCGGTTGATCGATATGCGACCCGGGCGCAGTGCGGAGGTGCTACGAACCTGGCTCAACGAGCGTGACCCTGGTTTCCGCCAGCGTGTGGAGGTCGTCACGATGGACGGCTTCGCAGGCTACGCCACCGCCGTGGACCACGCCTTACCAGCGGCGACGAAGGTGATGGTCCCATTTCATGTGGTGCACCTTGCAGCCGAGAAACTCACCGGATGCAGTCAGCGCCTGCAACGAGAGACGACCGGGCGGCGCGGACGCAAAGATGACCCGCTCTACAAGCACCGCCGTCACCTGATGACCAGGACGAACTATCTCACCGAGCGTCAGAAACAACGGCTGAATCTGCTGTGGACCACTGACGACGACTACGTCGCTCTGCAGGTCACTTGGGGCATCTACCAGGATCTCATCGCCGCGTACGGTGTTCCGGGCAAGTCACGGGGCAAGACGTTGATGGCCGGGTTGATCGGCACGCTGCGTAAGGAGCTGCCGAAGGGGTTGGAGGAGTTGGCGCAGTTCGGGCGCACGTTGTGGCGGCGTCGGGCCGATATCTTGGCGTATTTCCATGTCGGAGCGTCGAACGGGCCCGTCGAGGCCGTCAATGGGAGGCTGGAGGACCTGCGCGGGATTGCACTGGGGTTCCGAAATCTGGACCACTACATCTTGAGGTCGCTGATTCATTCCGGGCAACTCCGCGACCGGATCAACGCACTGTGAATCGCGAAGAGCCACATTAGGGGGTGTGGGGTAGTTATGCGCAAGGCCCCCGAGCCGCGAGGTGCGCGGTGGGGGCCTTGATGAGCTGGGGCGCGGGCGAGCATCCCAGTGGTGAGGTCAGTCGGCGGAGCCGCCTGTGTCAGCGCCTTGCTGTCGTCCGCTGCCCGTGATGCGGATAAGCGCGGCAACGATCAGTCCGACGGTGACGACTGCCGCTGCGGTGACCCATTCGGAGCTGCCTGCGGTGGATATGTACACTGCCGCGATGACAATGACGGCTGCGGCTGCGACCGTAAGGCTCATTCCTCCGGTGAATTCCTTGAATTTTTCGTTCATTTTTTTCCTCCTTCTATAGCAGGTATTCGACGAAGACGCCGCCACCGCATGAGATCGCGGCAATGAATCCGACTCGTCGCAGGACGAATTTCGCTGCCTTTTGCCAAGTATTGACTTGGGATTCGATAGCTGCCCATGCGCCGACGTTGGCGGTAAGGTCAATTCCGATGCAGGCCCCTACCGTCCTCTTTATTTCATCGGTGACACCCTTGGTCTGGACGAGCGACGCCTTTTCCAAGTCCTGCCCCTTGTCGATGGGAATGACGTCGCCATCCTTGTCCAGGACTACGATCTTGTCGCCGTTGAGGGTCAGAGCTGCAGCGCTCTTGGGAAGCGGGGAATACCCCAGTGAGGTCAGGCTTCTGTTAATGTCGGCCCTGTCCTTGGCGGTCAGGTTCTCGGTGTCACTGTTGGGGTACTCATCAGCGCCCGACTGCACGGCAGTCGCATCGCTGGGCACTGCCGTCGCCCCGTTTGCCACTGTGGGGAATAGGCCTAGCGGAAGGGCTGCCGCGAGAGAGAACACGGCGATTTTATTCCTGATCCCATTTTTCATTTTTGGAACTTCCTGTGAGGGGGGTGTGGTGACAAGAACGAGGTTATCTACGTGTCATGTCGGCACGCAACTGCGCGGAAGGAATCGTGATGGGATCGTTATCGAATAACCCATAGGGGTAGGGGTGGTCGTGATTCAGCTTCTTCGTTTGCGTCGATTCACCCCTCCACCACCTCCACGGGGCCGACGAGGCGGCGGACCATGCGCCAGCCGTTCCACTGGTTGGCGACTTGCCAGGCGGTGATCTCGGTGTCGGTCCATTCCCAGTCGTAGCCGGGGTACAGCTTGACCATGTGCCCGCCAGCGCCCTGTACCCCGTACTCGTAGGTGCAGGCGGCGATGGTGGCGCGCATTTCCGGGGCGGCGGGGATGTGCCAGTTGTCGATCAGTTCGTACACCTGCTCCCATTTGGCTTCCGACAGGTGCGAGTAGTCCTCCCACAGCGGCTCATGGTGGTGCGGGACGCGCACCAGCCGGGTGACCTCGTCGTGGGCGATGGGCGGAGTTCAGCTTCACTCGTCATCGGTGGGCTCCTCGGGCGTGTAGGCCACGGTGACGGGGCCGAACCTCGCCAGGAGCCCGTCGGCGGGGCTCTGCCAGTCGCGGAAGTCCCATGGACCGAAGGGGCGCTTCTGCCATGCGGCGCCGTCGCGTTCGACCACGACGGACATCGCGGGCAGTGCGTCCAGGTCCTCGGGCCGGTCGATGGCGCGGGCGGGGCGCTCGGCGGTCAGGCGGGCGACGAGGGTGATGCGCTCGGAGCCGACGGGGAGCGCGTTGCCACGTTCCCAGTAGACGATCCAGCCGGGCCCGTCCGCCTTGAATGCCGGGGCGGGTTCCCCATCATCGACGGAGACGAGCCACGGGCCACCGTCCGGCACGTCAGCGGGGTCGGGCAGGGCGGGCTGGAGTGCGGTGAGCTGAGACTGCACGAGGCTCCCTTCCGGAGTCGTATAGGCGCGGGTCTCGCGAGCTAGCTCTTGCGCTGCCTTGACCCGATCCAGGTCAGCGCGGGCCTCGTCGCATACATGGGAGAGGCACCCATTCTGGTCGGCCAAATGCCGGTTCCACTCAGATCCCTCCTCTGCCTCGCCGGTCAGCCGCTAGTTCTCCTCCTCCACGGCTTCCACACGATCAGCGAGGTAGACGCGCTGGTGCTTCAGCTTGAACTCCACCGGCAGCCCGGACGCCGCCTTCCGCAGCTCGTCGGCGAACGTCGGCGGCGGGACGGGCACCGTGGCGCGAAAGTGGCGGATGACCTTCGCCATCGGGGTCTGATTCGTGTCCGTAGGCGAGTGGGAGTCGCACCAGGCGTGCATCTTCCGGGCGTCGGATTCGGTCACGGTCGAAGTCTGGTCAGGCATTGTAGGCCTTCTGTCGGCTGGCTCGTGCTGCCCGTTATGCCAGGCGCTGCACGACGGTCTGCGGTAGCGGGTCGGGGGCCTTGGAGACGATGGCTTTCTTCACCACGGTGATCCGCTCGTCCGGCGCGACCTTCCACAAGCCGCAGCCGTGCGGGGACATCGCGTCGAGGTAGTCCGGCACCACATAGATGAACCGGTGGACGACCTTCTCCCACGCTCGGCGCTTCCAGTAGGTGTCGCGCTTGAAGTCGTCCGTGGTGACCTCGATCTCGAATGCGGTACGTACCAACGAGTCGAACATCAGGGCGTCGATCCGACGGCTGAACTTGTGCCCCTCTGGTGGCGCGGCCCCTGGTTGGTACCACTCCTCTGTGATCTCGTCGGCGTCCGGCAGATCGTGGTCCTCGATGGCGGGCTGACCTGCAGCGGAGTGTCGATCCCGAGCACACATTTTGCCGTTTAACCCGAGCCCGGCCCCCAGAAGAGACGGAGCGCCGCTTCAACTGGCGGGACGATGGCGGTTCAATTCGGATCAGTACGTGTAGTCGACATGCTGACCGCACTTGCCGACCACCGCGGCCTGCAAGATACGGGTGCCCCGCCACCCGGTTTCGCCTGTCGCTTCCTGAATAACTCCGAGCGCGTCAGCCTGCGCCCTTCCATTGTCGAAGGTGTCGCAAACCGACACGGACAACTGAGCGAACTCCCCGTTCGACACCTCAATCCCCTCGTCCCGCATCATCTGGGCGTAGATCTCGTCCATCAAGCCCGCCCCTGACGGAGCAGGTCGCGAGGAAGACGTCGGGTCGGGCTCGGGCTCCGGATCAACTGTCGGAGTTTCCGTGACGGTGACAGTCCTCCCTACGGTGCGATCCACCGTCTCCGTCACTGTCGATGGCGCGGCTACCTCGCCCCCTGCAGAACCACATGCCGAGAGCGCGAATGCCGCCGCGAGCGCAGTTACGGCCACAGACATCTTCAACGCTCTCATCACTGCTCACCGCCCGGGTACCACAGTTCCCCGCCCACGGTCTCCTGATACATCTCCGAGAACTCATCCTCACTCGGGCTGTGCTGAGGGCAGAAGACGTCCACGGTGGACTTGGGCAGCATGAAGTTGGGAAGTATGCCGTCTGGATCGAAAAGTTCCTGCATCTGCTCTAACAGCGTCGTGTTACCGCTGTCCATTCCCCAGCAGATGTTCCGTGCGTACCGGATGATGTCGCCTTCCGAAAGCGCTCCGTCCAACCGAACATTGGAGAGCCGCCATTCAACCTCGCCAGCAGCATCACGCTCGTCAGCCGTGTAGACGCCATCTATCACCGGGTCCTGGGCGATGCGTCCTGGACCGGGGTCATACTCCGTCCATGAATTGGCAGATTCTGACGTGGTCGTTGTCGAAGCCGCGCCTGTACGGGTGACCTCTTCTGCTTCAGTATCCCCTCCGCATGCGGCGAGGGTGAGCATGGCGAGTGTGGTGGCCACAGCGGTGGCTAGTTTCCTCAACGTCATTAGTACATCATATGTCAAACCATGTCTGCGCACAGAATTTACTCAGGTTAAGGTCGGCGATCCTCGCGGAAAACACAGCGAGCGACACTCCCCCTATCCCCGCCGCGCGGTGGATGCGGATGACGACGAAGCCGTGAAAACCCAAAAGGCTGATACGACTGCATGGCCCAGCAACTCAACCAGTACCACCAGGCTGACGCTGCCTGAACCGCGACCAACGGCGACAGCGCTCAGGTGGCCGATCTGGTCGACGCGAAGATCATCCTCCAGCCCGCACGACTTGCAACGTCGGCCCCGGCCCCTAGAGAGTGCACGCGAGGGCCAGCCTTCCACGCTAGAGACGCGGGATCGATTCCCGTCATTCCCTCCACGGAGAAACCCCCTCCGACCAGAGTCGGAAGGGAGTTTTCGGCGTCCTACAGGCCCTTGAAGCCGGACGGGCGCGGCACGTTGCGCAGGTTCGACTTCGCCATGGTGAACATCTTGCCCACGCCGCCCTCGAGCACGGTGCGGGTGGCCGCGCGGGCGAAACCGGCGACCTGCTCCAGCGAGATCTCCGGCGGGATGGACAGTGCGTTCGGGTCGGTGACCACGTCGACGACCACCGGACCGTCGTAGGCGAGCGCCTCGGCGAGCACCGGGCGGACGTCCTTCGGATCCTCGATGCGGAAGGACTTGATGCCGCATGCTTCGGCAATGTCGGCGTAATTGACCTTCTCGTGGTCGGTGCCGAAGTCGGGCATGCCGGCCACAAGCATCTCCAGCTTCACCATGCCCAGGGTGGAGTTGTTGTACACGATCGCCTTGAGCGGCACCTGGTGCAGCTTCAGGGTGAGCAGCTCACCCATGAGCATGCCCAGGCCACCGTCGCCGCACATCGCCACGACCTGACGCTTGCCCTCCACGGCCTCGGCCGCACCGATGGCCTGCGGCAGAGCATTGGCCATCGTCCCGTGCCGGAAGGACGCCAGCAGCTTGCGGTTGGCGGTCGGCGTCACGTAGCGGGCGTGCGACACATTGCACATGCCGGTGTCGGCGGTGAAGACCGCATCGTCGTCGGCGAGCTCGTCGAGCACGTAGGAGACGTACTCCGGGTGCAGCGGGACGTGCTTCTCGATGTTCTTCGTGTAGGCGTCGATGACGTGGCGCAGGTTCTTCTCCTGCGCGGCGAGCATCGAGGACAGGAAGGACGAGTCGTCCTTCTCGTCGAGCAACGGCAGCAGGTCCTCGATCGTCGCGGCGACGTCACCGGTGACCGGGTACTTCACCGTGGTGCGGCGTCCGATGTTGCGGCCCTTGATGTCCACCTGCGCGGTGTCGGTGTCGCGCGGGAGGAACTCGGTGTACGGGAAGTCCGTGCCCAGCAGGATCAGCAGGTCGGCCTCGTCGAAGGCCTCCGAGCAGGCACCGTAGCCCAGCAGGCCGGACATGCCCACGTCGTAGGGATTGTCGTAGTGCAGGTACTCCTTGCCACCGTAGGCGTGGCCGACCGGGGCCTTGATCTTCTCCGCCAGGGCGAAGACCTCCTCGCGGGCGTCCTTGCAGCCCGCGCCGCCGAAGATCGTGATCTTCTTGGCCTTGTTGATCGCCGCGGCGAGCGCGACCAGTTCGCTCTTGGCCGGGTGCACGGCAGGACGCTCCGCGGCGATGGCCGACTCCAGCTGCGGGGAGTCCACCGCCTCGTCACTGGCGATGTCGCCCGGCAGGACGAGGACGGACACACCGTTGCCTGCCATCGTCGACTGAATCGCGTGGTGCAGGATCGTGGCTCCCTGGGTCGCGGAGTTCACCATCTCGCAGTAGCCGGAGCACTCGGCGAAGAGCGCCTCCGGGTGGGTCTCCTGGAAGTAGTGCGACCCGATGAACTGCGAAGGGATGTGGCTGGCGATGGCCAGCACCTTCGCGCCGTTGCGGTGCGAGTCGTAGAGCCCCTGCACCAGGTGGGTGTTTCCGGGACCGCAGGAGCCGGCGCAGACCGCGAGGTTGCCGGTGACCTCGGACTCCGCACCCGCGGCAAAGGCGGCTGCCTCCTCGTTACGCACGTGGAACCACTCGATGCTGCTGCGCTTGACCGCGTCCACCACCGGGTTGAGACTGTCTCCGACGAGACCGAAGATTCTACGAACGCCCTGAGCCTCCAGGGCTGCGACGAGCTGTTCCGCGTAATTGCGAGCCATGTGGGCCACTCCTGTACATGAGAATTGTCGTTGACTACCTCTCCGACACTATGCCGGTGCGCGCAACCCTGCACGGAGAGGTTCATCACCCCGCCCAGCCCGGACGATCATGTGTGGATAACTAAAGTTCCGCCTTGCGGTTACCCCCGTCATGCGCCGCCCCCGGGGCAAGAATGACCTCAACAGCACCTTTGTCCGGCATGGGTGGTCGGATATGGCGT
This sequence comes from Corynebacterium sp. AOP12-C2-36, assembly GCF_052379185.1. Classification (NCBI taxonomy): domain Bacteria; kingdom Bacillati; phylum Actinomycetota; class Actinomycetes; order Mycobacteriales; family Corynebacteriaceae; genus Corynebacterium; species Corynebacterium sp. AOP12-C2-36. The sequence goes on from NZ_JBQSYJ010000010.1 coordinate 75,732, forward strand.
TGAGGCCACCCAATTGTCAAAGGAAAAGTACCGTAAGCGTCCATGAAGCCCACCATCATCGACGCGGACAGCGGTCGCGAGCTGTGGACGGCCTCAGAGTGCGCCGACCACGCCGGGACGTCCCGCGGCACCTTCACCAGCTACGCAGGTCGCGGCCGGGCCCCCGAACCGGCCGCCAAACACCACGGCCTGACCCTCTGGGACTCCCAGGAGGTCAAGGACTGGAACGCCGGACGCCAACGCCGGGCCCAGGAGGGTCAGGCACAGGAGAGTCAGGACCCGGAGGGCCCGACGTCATCCTGACTACTTGGCGTCCGGGATCCCCGGGGTCTGGCCGGTCTGCTCGTAGGTGTCGAGGATCTCGATGCGCCGCTGGTGGCGATCCACGCCCGACCAGGACTCGGAGATGAAGGCGTCGACGATGTCGAGGACCTCCTCCTCGGAGTGCATCCGCCCGCCGATGCCGATCAGCTGGGCGTTGTTGTGCTCGCGGGCCAGCTTGGCGGTCTCCACCGACCAGGCCAGGGCACAGCGGGCGCCGACGACCTTGTTGGCGGCGATCTGCTCACCGTTGCCCGAGCCGCCGAGCACGATGCCCAGGGAGCCCTTGTCGTCGACGGTCTTGCGCGCGGCTTCGATGCAGAACGCGGGGTAGTCATCCTCAGGGTCGAAGGTGTGGGCGCCACAGTCGATGACGGTGTGCCCCTCCTCCTTGAGGTGGTCCGCAATGACGTTCTTCATCTCGAATCCGGCATGGTCAGCACCGAGGTAAATACGCATGGCCCTGAGTTTATCCGACGGCGGCCCCCGACAGTGGACAACACCGGTAGTTGCACCCCGGATAACACCGGCACCCCTCAACCCGGGGTGCGCCGAAGGGACAGAAATCGAGCGTGGGATGGCTGAATCCGATGATTCAGCCATCCCACGCTCGATGTTCGCCCCTCCCCTACGGCCCTACGGCGAGGAGTGGGGGAACGTCACTCAGCCAACGACTTCCTCGCCCAGGGAGCCGATCAGTTGGGGCAAGGTTCCCGGCAGCTCGTCCTCGATACCGAGCGAACCGACGATGGAGCCGACGAGGCTGCCGCCGATCTCGCCGGCGGTCTCGTCACCGGCAAGCGAGCCGTCCGTACTCAGCACGGAGTTGTCCCCGCCGAGGATGCCGGTGATGAGCTGGATGAACTCCCAGATGGACCCGATAATCTCAGGCATGGCCTAGCCCTCTGCGCCGTCGCCCAGGGAACCGGAGATGGCGTCACCCTCGGCCAGCGAGCCGGTGATGTCGGACAGCGAACCGGTCAGGTCCCACTCGCTGCTGGTGTCGAAGACGCCCTCGAGGGAGCCCTCGGTGCTCAGCACGGTGAGATCGCCCCGGATCAGGCCGAGGGTGATCTGCAGGACCTCGCTGATGATGTCGGTGAAGTCTGAAAGTGAACCCATGGTGTTCTTATCCCTTGTGTGTGGTGGTGCGGAAAGGAAGAGGAGAGCTACTCGGCACCGGACGACACCGCGCCGCGCCGTGAACTGCCGATACGGCAGATACTATCCACAAGGAACGCTAACCACTACACGTTTCCCGGACCGCCCCACCCCCGGGGGTACCTGAGAGCAGGCCCCCTGGCGACTTACTCCGCGCTGGGGTCCTCGGTGCGGGACTTCTTCAGCTCGAAGAAGTGCTCGTAACTACCCAGGGTCACCGCAGCGTCGAAGATCTTCCCCGCCTCCTCCGAGCGAGGCGCCCGGGTGAGCACCGGGCCGAAGAACGCCCGTCCGTCCAGCTCGACGACGGGCGTGCCCACGTCGTCGCCGACCTTGGCGATCGCCGTCGACTGGTAGCTGCGCAACGTCGGCTCCCAGGCCTCCGGCGAGTCACCGCGCGAATGCGCGGCGTCGACGTAGTCGGCCGACAGGCCGACCTCCTCCAGGACCTCGGCGATGAGGTCGTCGTAGGCACCGTCGCCGGTGCGTCCTCCCTGTCCCTGGTCGTGGATGCGGGTGCCCAGGGCGGTGTAGAGCGCGTCGACCTTCTCCGGCTCACGGGTGTAGACGGCCGCCGCGACGAGCGCGGGGCCCCACGCCGCGGTCATGCGCTCGGCGTACTCGTCGGGGATGTCCTTGCCCTCGTTCAGCACGGCCAGGCTCATCGGGGCGAAGGTCACGTCGATGTCGCGCACGGCCTCGACCTCCTTGATCCACCTGCTGGTCACCCAGGCGAAGGGACAGGTCGCGTCGAAGTACAGGGTGACCGGTGTGGTGCTGGTGCTCATGTGTGCAACTCCTTGTCTGGCGTGTGCCTGGCATGCATGTCGTTGATCGCCCCACTGAGAATACGCGCCCCCGAACCGACCCATGTCCGGACAGGACGGTCCACGCCGACTATCGTGGTCCCCTATGAGTTCAACCAACCTGACCCGATCCGAGGCTGCCGAGCGGTCGGACCTGATCACGAACGTCCACTACGCCATCGACCTCGACCTCACCGAGGGCGGGGACATGGACCACAAGACGTTCTCGTCGGTGACCACCGTGACCTTCACCGCCACCACGGCAGGGTCCACCTTCATCGACCTGCGCGCCGACGAGGTGACCACCGTCGACCTGGACGGTGCGGACATCCTGCCCCTGGCCCTGCCCGGGGACGGGGAGGGTCGCTACGACGAGGCCCGTGGCCTCCAGCTCACCGACCTGACCGCGGGGCGTCACGAACTGACCATCGTCGCGGAGTCGCTGTACTCCGCCACCGGTGAGGGGCTGCACCGTTTCCTCGACCCGGCGGACGGCGAGGTGTACATGTACACCCAGTTCGAGGCGGCGGACGCCAAGCGCGTCTTCGCCTGCTTCGACCAGCCGGACATCAAGGCCACCTACGAGGTCACCGTCCACACGCCGACCACGTGGACCGTGGTCACCAACAACTCCGTGGAGACCACCACCACCGGCGGCGAGAAGACCGGGGAGACCTCCCACCGTGCGGTGGTGGACTACCCGCTGTCGACGTACCTCATCGCCTTCTGCGTGGGCCCCTGGTACCACGTCACCGACTCGTGGACGGGGTCGCTGACCCCCACCGCCGAGGTCGCCGGCGTCACCGACACCCGCCTGGTGCCCGAGGGCGAGATCACCGTGCCGCTGGGCCTGTTCGTGCGCCAGTCGCTGGCCGAGTACCTCGACGCCGACGTCCTGTTCGACGTCACCAAGTCCGGCTTCGACTACTACGCGGCGAACTTCGGGGTGGCCTACCCGTTCCACAAGTACGACCAGATCTTCTGCCCCGAGTACAACATGGGCGCGATGGAGAACGCCGGCTGCGTGACCATCCGCGACGAGTACGTCTTCCGCTCGGCGGCGAGCCACTACGAGTACGAGCGTCGGGCGGACACGATCCTGCACGAGCTCGCCCACATGTGGTTCGGCGACCTGGTGACGATGCGCTGGTGGGACGACCTGTGGCTCAACGAGTCCTTCGCCACCTGGTCCTCGGCGATGGCGCAGACCCACGCCACGTCCTACGACACCGCCTGGGTGACCTTCGCGAACAAGGAGAAGTCCTGGGCGTACGCGCAGGACCAGCTGCCCTCGACCCACCCGGTGTTCTCCGGGGCCAACGACCTGGTCGAGGTCGACGCCAACTTCGACGGCATCACCTACGCCAAGGGCGCCTCGCTGCTCAAGCAGCTCGCCGCCTACGTGGGCCTGGAGCCGTTCTTCGCCGGCATCCGCGCGCACTTCGTCAACCACGCCTTCGGCAACGCCACCTTCGACGACCTGCTCGGTGCACTGGAGAAGGCCTCCGGGCGCGACCTGTCCGACTGGGCCGACCAGTGGCTCAAGACCACCGGCATCAACACCCTCGGCACGGAGACGGAGGTTACCGACGGCACCTACTCCTCCTTCGCCGTGACCCAGTCCGGCGCCGCCCCGGGCGACGGCGAGACCCGCACCCACCGCCTCGCGGTGGGCCTCTACGACCTGCAGGACGAAGAGGACGCAGCGTCGGTCGTCCTGCGCCGCCGCGTGGAGACCGACGTCGCCGGGGCGTCCACCGACGTCCCCGAGCTCGTCGGCGAGAAGAAGGCCGACCTGGTGCTCGTCAACGACGACGACCTCGCCTACGGCTTCCTCGCCCTCGACGAGGACTCCCTGGCCACCGCCGTGGAGCACATCGCCGGCATCGCCGACCCGATGGCCCGCTCGCTGATCTGGTCGGCGGCGTGGCAGATGACCCGCAACGCCCAGATGCGCGCCCGTGACTTCGTCGCCCTCGTCGTGCGCGGCGCCTGGGCGGAGACGCAGCTCGGCGTGCTCGAGCAGATCCTCGCGCAGGCCATCGGCGCCGTCGAGAACTACGCGGCACCGTCGTGGCGTCCGGAAGGACGCGCCCAGCTGCTCGCCGGGCTGCGTGCCGGTGCCGAACGCACCGAGGGCCAGGCACGCCTGGCGTTCGTGCGCGCCTACGCCAACGCCGCGCAGGACGCCGAGTCGACCGTCTGGATCTCCGGGCTGCTCGGCATCGGCGACGTGTCCGCCGGCGACCTGCTGCCCGGCTTCACCGTGGACCAGGACCTGCGCTGGCGCCTGATCACCGCCCTCGTCGGCGCCGTCGACGTGCTGCCCGACGAGGACGCCGCCGAACTCGTCGAGGACGAGGAGCAGGCCGACCTGTCGTCGTCCGGACGCATGAACGCCATGAAGGCTCGCATCGCCCGCCCCGACATCGAGGTCAAGCGCAACGCCTGGAACGCCATCACCCTCAACGGGCGTGAGCTCGGCAACCTGGAGCTGCGCTTCATGATGGGCGGGCTGACCCACGTCGGCCAGGGCGAGCTGCTCTCCCCCTTCGGCCCGGAGTACGTGCAGCGTGCCGTGGAGATGTGGGAGAACCTGTCGTCCGAGATGGCGCTGCGCACCCTCGACGGGCTGTTCCCCTCCTGGGCCGGCTACGAGGACGTCGCCGACGACCTGCGCTCCACCGCCGCCGACGAGTCCACCCCGGCCGGCCTGCGCCGCGTCCTGTCCGAGGGCCTGTCGCGCGCCGACCGCGCCGCCACGGCCCGGGCCTTCGACGCCCGCTGATGACTCAACCCAGCAGCTTCTACGAGGCCGTCGGCGGCGAGGAGATCTTCCGCCGGATCGTGCACGAGTTCTACCGGCAGATCCCCGACGACGACATCCTCGGTCCCATGTACCCCGCCGACGACCTGGCCGGCGCCGAGGACCGCCTGCGGTGGTTCCTCGTGCAGTACTGGGGCGGGCCGCAGACGTTCACCGAGCACCGCGGCCACCCGCGCCTGCGCATGCGCCACATGCACTTCCCCATCGACGCCGCCGCCCGCGAGCGCTGGCTGGTGCTCATGGGCAACGCCCTGGACACCGTCAGCGACGAGGACCTTCCCGAGGCCCCGCGCGCGGCGATGTGGGAGCACATGGTCCGCGTGGCCGACATGCTCGTCAACAAGCTGTAGTAGACGAGCTGCAGGACGCCGCTAGCGCGGCGACGGGATGCGCGCCAGCCCGCCCGGGCGCGGCACGTAGGCGGTGCCGAACAACGCGTCGATACGGATCCACGAGCCTGTCGCGCTCACCCGGATCAGGTCGTGGGCGCGCAGGTCCTCGCGGCGCGGCTCCACCACCAGGCCCAGGGCCCCCAACGCCGCGACGACGCGTCCGGCGATCTCCACCGCCCCGGCATCGTCTGCATCACCGGTCAGACGCAGCAGCGGCTGGTCCAGCAGCGACGGCGGCAACCCCGCCGGCCCGGAGTGCTCGTCCGCCTCGCGCTGCATGCCCTCGAACAGGGAGCGCACGTCGGCGGCCGGGACCGTGTCGATCAACCGGAACCCCGTCGCCGGCGGCGCAGTCCCCGTCCACAGCAACGACACCACCCCGCCGAGACTCACCGTCCCACGCGTGGGGCTCTCCACCGCCCCGGCGAGCAGCCGCGGCACGGGCTCAGCCAGCACCACCGCGTCCGGCACCGAGGGCACCGCGTGGATCCGCTCGGCGACGATGCACCCCAGCGGCGTGGAGAAGATCACGTCCGACATCTCGTCGCCGACCTGCACCACCCGCGCCATCGCGCCGGTGTCCATGCGCAGCACGCGGGACGCCACGGCCGCCGTGCGGCGCAGCGCGGCGGCCTGCACGTCCGCCGGGCGGGTGAGGGTCAGGGTGAGCTGGGCGTCCTGCGAGGAGCCGGGGAAGTTGAGCACCATGACTGCCAGGGTATCGGTCCGCCCGCCGGCTAGCGCTGGCGCCCGCCGACCACGGTGCCGCCGTCGCGCGTGCCGTCGACCGCGGCCTCCTCCTCGTTCAGCGGGATGAGGAAGGTGTCGATGACCTTCAGGTCGTGTTCCGTCCACTCCCTGGTCTTGCCGGACATCGGGTCCACGCCCACGTTCACCGTGTCCACCACCGCCACCAGACGGTGCTGGCCGTTGCGGATGTACTGGCGCATCTTGAACGACTTCACGCCCACCTGGAAGATGAACGACTCCACCACCACCGCGACCTCGCTGGACGACACGGACTTCTGGTAGTCCACCGACGCCCACCGGACCACGAACGCCGGGATCGACATGTCGATCTCCGTGAGGACGTCGCGCACGAAGTCGATCCGCGCGTCCTGCGAGAACTCCAGGTACGCCGCATTGTTGACGTGCTGGAACTGGTCGAAGTCAGACCAGCGGAGGTTCACCCATGTGCTGTGGTAGCGGGCATCGGTGGCCTCGTGGTCAACGAAAGGCATCGAAGTCTTCTCCTTACGAGGGCGGGGCCCCAGCATGTGACGCTGAGGCCCCGCCTGAACGGTCCGCCCGAGAAGCGGGAACCGCAGTTGTCCTGTTTTGTCTCGTAGAGGATTCTATCGGGAAAGCCGGCGATGTGTTACCCGGGTGGGTCGGGCGGCGTCCGCACCGAGTCGCTCGACCTTGTTCTTCTCGTAGTCCTCGAAGTTGCCCTCGAACCAGAACCACTGGCCCTCGGCGAAGTTGCCCTCCCACGCGAGGATGTGGGTGCAGGTACGGTCCAGGAACCAACGGTCGTGGGAGATGACCACCGCACAGCCCGGGAACTTCTGCAGGGCGTTCTCCAGCGAGCTCAGGGTCTCGACGTCCAGGTCGTTCGTCGGCTCATCCAGCAGGATCAGGTTGCCGCCGATCTTCAGCGTGAGCGCCAGGTTCAGGCGGTTGCGCTCACCACCGGAGAGCACCTTCGCCGGCTTCTGCTGGTCGCCGCCCTTGAATCCGAAGGCAGACAGGTAGGCACGCGAGGGCATCTCGTTCTGGCCGACGATGATGTAGTCCAGGCCCTCCGAGACGATCTGCCAGACGGTCTTCTCCGGGTCGATGTTCTCCCGGTTCTGGTCGACGTAGCTCAGCTCCACGGTCTTGCCGACCTGCACCTCGCCGGCGTCCGGCTGCTCCAGACCCACGATGGTCTTGAACAGCGTGGACTTACCGACACCGTTCGGGCCGATCACTCCGACGATGCCGTTACGCGGCAGGGTGAAGGACAGGTCCTTGATCAGCGTGCGACCGTCGAAGCCCTTGGTCAGGTTCTTCACGTCCACGACCTGGTTGCCCAGGCGCGGCGGAGTCGGGATCTGGATCTCCTCGAAGTCGAGCTTCTTGTACTGCTCGGCCTCCGCCGCCATCTCCTCGTAGCGCTGCAGACGGGCCTTGTTCTTGGCCTGGCGTGCCTTCGCCCCGGAGCGGACCCACGCCAGCTCCTCCTTGAGGCGCTTCTGCAGCTTCTGGTCCTTCTTGCCCGCGACCTCGAGACGCTCGGCCTTGGTCTCCAGGTAGGTGGAGTAGTTGCCCTCGTAGGGGAAGAGCTTTCCGCGGTCGACCTCGCAGATCCACTGCGCGACATGGTCCAGGAAGTAGCGGTCGTGGGTGACGGCCAGGACCGCGCCCTTGTAGTTGGCCAGGTGGTTCTCCAGCCACAGCACGCTCTCGGCGTCCAGGTGGTTGGTCGGCTCATCCAGCAGCAGCAAGTCCGGCTCGCTGAGCAGCAGCTTCGCCATGGCCACGCGACGACGCTCACCACCGGAGAGGTGGGTCACCATCTCCTCGGGCGCCGGGCAGCGCAGGGCGTCCATCGCCTGCTCGATCTTGGAGTCGAGCTCCCAGGCGTCGGCGGCGTCGATCTTCTCCTGGAGTTCGGTCATCTCCTCCATGAGCTCGTCGGTGTAGTTCGTGGCCATCTCCTCGGCGATGGCCTCGTAACGGGTCTTGACCTCGAAGATCTCGCCGAGACCCTCCTCCACGTTGCCGCGGACGGTCTTCTCCTCGTTCAGCGGCGGCTCCTGCAGCAGGATGCCGACGGTGGCACCCGGGTCGATGAACGCCTCACCGTTGGACGGCTGGTCGATGCCGGCCATGATCTTGAGCAGCGAGGACTTGCCGGCGCCGTTGGGTCCGACGACACCGATCTTCGCCCCCGGGTAGAAGCTCATGGTGACGTTGTCGAGGACGACCTTCTCGCCGTGAGCCTTGCGTACGTTCTTCATCGTGTAGATGAACTCGGCCAATGTGTTCCCTCCGGTTTACCTGGCTGCGTGCGCCTGTGCGTCGAAGCCCTTGCATATACGTTGGACGAGCCTACCCCACCACGCCACGCTTCCCCGAAGATGCGCGTACCCCCTCCCCTGCCTCGGCGGGACCCGGTGTTCTGACGAAGACGGGTACCAAGTTGGACCTGGGAGCGTTGAGTTGGTCAACTCAACGCTCCCAGGTCCAACTTGGTACCCCTTGCCTCAAACTAACCCGCCGCGTACCCGCGGGTGGACCCTACCGCCGGGTGCCACCGCATGACGGCGTCCTCGTCACTCCCGGGAATCGCCGGGGACTGCCTGTTGATTCGTGGAAGCACAGCACGCCGGATGTCTCGGGCGACGCGCTCGGCCGCCCGTCTTATGCAGGCGTCGGTGTAGTGCTGCAGCACCCAGCCGTGGTGGGTGATCTCGTTGTCCTTCCACCGCTCCTTGACGAAGCTCCCCAGCGTGACACCTTCCCCCTCCGCCGCGTGATACCTGAAACTGTCGATCTCGACGGCCACCTGCGCCTCCGGGATTACGAGGTCATAGCAGTAGTTCCCGACCATCCGGTTGACCAATACGGTGACGGGGAGGTCCGCCAACGCCTCACTCACGATCTCGAAGGCCCGGCGCTCCAGTTTGCTCATTACACCGATCGGCGTCCCCTCGAGCAACACGACCGCCTGCTTCCTGCCCTTGACCAGCGACGCAAGGTCCAGTTCCAGGAGGTTATCCGCACCGATGCCGTGGTAGGCGTTCGCGAGGAAGCCGCGGAGTTCGCCGTCGGGAAGCTCAGCGTCGAGCGCGGCTTGCAGGGGACTGACCAGTGCGATTCCACCTGCCGTCCGGATCCGCTCCGGTACGCCACGGCGAAGTGAGTAGAGCTCTGAGCGACGCGCCTGACCCGTGCACCGTGCTTCCACGGGCCACCGGAAGGGCCGGTCGAGGTAGAGGCTCATCGCCGTACTCCCCGTGTACACCAGCCCCCGGAGTTCATGGAGCGCGACGAGAACCGTCCTGTCGTCCGGCTCCTCGTCGCAGTAGATCCCCTGGGCGAGGCGGAAGATTTCCCCGTCCCGGACCGCCGCCCGAATCTTCTTCGGTGTCTTGGTCCGACGCAGTTCGCTCGTCGTCATGAACCTGATGATTGCCACCTCCTCGACCTTCAGGCCACGCGTCCCCGGACGGTCAGAAGGAGGGCTCCGCGTCGCCGGCGGCGGCGACGAAGTCGTCGACCGGTGCCGAGTCGCCGTCGGTGCCTGCATCCCCGTCAGTACCGGACTCGCCGGACGCGCCGGAGGCACCGACGGCCGCGTAGCCGCCGAGGCTCTCCGACGGTGACTTCGATGCCGCCGCGTCCGCCGGTGCGTCCTGCGTCTGTGGTTCCTTGACGCGGTCAAGCCGCGACCAGGTCGACGGCGAGTGGCTCAGGTCCAGGCCGATGTTGGAGGCGGAGACCCGCCAGAGGGTATGGAGGATCTCCTTGCCCTCGTTGTTCGTGCGGGCGTTCTCCGGGGCGTAGGTGTAGGACGTCATCCGGCCGGTGATGACCAGCGGCGCGCCCTTCACCACGCTCTGCAGCACGTTCTGGCCGAGGCGTCCCCAGCACTGCACGTCGATGAACAGGGTGCCGGAGTCCTTCCATTCCCCGTTGTCGTTCCAGCTCGGCGTGGACGCCATGCGGAAGGTGACGAGCCTGTTGACGTTGTTGTGCCGCTGCGGGTGCGTCGCGGCGAAGCCTGTCATGGTCACGGACATCTGCTGTAGCGCCATCTCCGGCACGCTCCTCCCCCGGTCTCCCCCGGGTTGTGCGGCGGCCCCCGGCCGCCTCCCGGTGGTCGGTGGAGCCGTCCCCCACCTCGTTTCCCCGGTGGGACCATCATCCACAGCGTCCCCACGCCGGGTCAACGACCCTCTCACCGCCTGTGGACAACCCCGCCGGTTCCGGACGGAAGTTGTCCACAGCCTCCCTGCGAATTCCGTGACCTGCTAGGACTCGCCGGGGCCGCGGTGCCGCTGTTCGCGCTTGGCCTTCTCGGAGTGCACGTAGCCCTGCACCTCCTCGCTGCGGTACTCGGTGCGGTAGTAGGCGTCCGCGGCGTCGTCGCGTCCTTCCGTGAGGCCGGCGAGCATGGAGTTGTAGGCGTCCAGGTCGGCGTCGTTGTCGCGCTCGGCCTTGCGGTCGTAGCGGGCGGCCTCCTTGCGGTCCTGGCGCAGCCACTGCACCGCGTGCGCCGTGCTGACCAGTAGCAGGGGAAGCTCGCTGAGCCCCCAGGCGATCGCGCCGCCGGTGTGCTGCTGCTCCATGAGGTCCACGTCGAAGGGCAGTTGCAGCGACAGGTAGTAGGTCTCCGCCAGTGGCTGCGCCATCTGCATCATCGCGATGCCGAACCAGGCGTGGAAGGCCATGGACGCGAGCGTCATCAGCAGTTTCATGAACGGGCTGAGCTGGCGCGGCGCGGCGTCCACGCCGATGACCACCCAGTAGAAGAGGTATCCGGAGATCAGGAAGTGGGTCATCATGAACAGGTGCCCGGCGTGCTCGGAGGCCAGGTCGCTGAACAGGTCCGACAGGTACAGCGCGTAGAAACCGACCACGAACTGGAAGGACGCCACGATCGGGTTCGTCAGGAACCGTGAGACGGGGTTGTTGATGAAGACCACGAGCCACTCGCGGGGACCCTGCAGACCGTTGCGTCCGGCGGGGCGCAGCGCGCGCAGCAGCAGCGTCATCGGACCGCCGAGCACCCAGAACACCGGGATCAGCATGGTCAGCGCCATGTGCTGGAGCATGTGCGGGGCGAACATCGCCATGGAGTACATGCCGAGTCCGGAGCAGGTGACGAAGATCAGCACGAGGTTACCCAGCGTCCACCACACCAGCCGGCTGGTCTTCCACTCCACGCCGCGGCGTCGCAGCGTGATCCACGCCCACATGTACACCGCCTGCAGCAGCAGGGCGACGGTGCCGAAGACCAGGTCGAAGCGCCAGTTGGTGAGCACCGCCGCCAGGCTGAAGGGTTCGGAGACGTCGAAGCCCATGATCAGCTCGGCCGGGGTGATGTCGGCGACGGCCTCGACGGGTGGCGGAATGCGGGTCAGCGACAACGCGACGCCGACCGTGGCAGCCATGACGAAGATCTCAACCAGCGCCAGACGGACGAAGGGACGCCGCCACCAGGCGGTGGCCTTCACACCGGACGCCTCGGCCGCCTCGAGCTGCGGCACCGTCCAGCGCCGGTGGGCGAAGCCGAGGAAGGCCAGGATGAGCGTGAGCACGGCCTTCGCCACGATCACACGGCCGTAGTCGGTGGTGAACCACTCGGAGAACGACAGGCGGATACCCGCGTTGATCAGGCCGGACGCCGCGATGCCGATGATCGCGCACAATGCCACGAAGCTGTAGCGCCGGGTGATCTCGGCGAGGAAGGGGCCACGTCGCGCGGCGTGCGCGACCAGGGCCATCAGCCCGCCGATCCAGATGGCCGACAGGATGATGTGCCACAGCAGCGAGTTCACGCCGTAGTCGTGGTTGCCGCCGGCGGCGGAGTGCCCCTCGAGGGCGATCGGGATCAACGACGCCACCGAGAGGACGAAGAACACCGGTTGCCAGATCCACCGCCTGGTCAACAGGGACAGCACGGCGACCGCGCCGGCGATGCCGGCGATCCAGAGCATCGCCTTGGCGGTGGAGACCTGCGCGATCGCGACACCCCACATGTCGGGACGCAGCGTGTCCTTCAGCGGCTGGCCGGAGAGGTCGGACAGGTACAGCGGGACCAGCAGCAGGGCGCACAACGCCCAGCCGGCCATCGCCCAGGTGCCCGTGCGGGACGCCCGGTAGCCGTCGAGGCCGAGGTAGCCGTCCTTCCCCGGTTGCGCGCCGAAGGCGCTCATGAGGAATGAGCCGACGCCGAGGCACGCCAGGACGGTGCCCGTCCCCCGCACCAACGGCACGCCCCAGGATGTGACGGGACCGGGGTCGCTGATGCCGAGCGCCGCGAGCGACTGGCCGAGGAAGGCGTCGCTGATGACGGCGGCGACGAGCCCGGCCATGACGGCGGCGATGACGTAGATGGCGACTGGCGAGCCGATCCGTCCGGCAGGACGGGAGGGGCGGGACGGACGTTGCGGATCCCCTGTCGGGGATCCGCTGACTGATTCGGTGGCGGTGGCCGCGTCGGACATGCCCTGAACGTTACTAGCCGTGACCCCTGTACCCCGATTCCGTGTCCGTGGCCTGGCGTGCACTACGATGACTAGCGCAAGCCTCCGTAGCTCAGTGGATGAGAGCAACCGGTTTCTACCCGGTCGGTCGCGGGTTCGAATCCTGCCGGGGGCACTACACAGGTCGCCTACCTGCACGGACGTGCGGGAGGCGGCTTTCGTATTGCTACCCGAGCACCGGAGCGCGGTGTGGGTTGCAACGCAGGACGCCCGGACGGTGATGCTCGCCGCACACTGTCGGTCCACCCCGGAGCTTCTTCCCGTTCGAGGCGAGACGACCCCGGCCACCACCGCAACGGGTCGGCGAGGATCCTGGGTATCTTTCCCCGCCGAACCTGAGTTTTAGTGCGGTAACGTTTATGATCGCCCACAAGACGTTTCCCCCACGAAAGACTCACCTTGTTCACCACGATGACCCGCACCACCACCGCCGTGGTCGCAGCGCTCGCACTGACCACCCTCGCCGCCTGCGGGGACGATGCCGGCAGCACCTCGGACGCCACGTCGCCGACCGACACCACGACCGATGCCGACGACCCAAACGCCGAGCTCCGTGACCTCTACAACGAGGCCCTGGACGGCCTCAACCTCGACAACGACCGTTTCACCGACGAGGACAACGCCGCTCCGCTCTACGACCCGACCGGCGAGTTCGAGTACTCACTCGTCGACATCGACGGCGATGACACCCCGGAGATGCTGGTCGCGGCGATCGGAGATCCCTTCAAGATCTCCAAGGTCTTCGCCGTAGCAGATGGGTCACTGATCGAGACAGACCAACTTTTCGCCGACGGTGCCGCAACCGGCGGCGGTAGCCGGGCGGGATTCCACACCAGTGCCGAGCACAACGGAGTGTTCAAGACACTCGGCCGCAGCGGCAACGGCCAGTACGTCACGTCGCGCTGGTCGCTGGAGGGTGACCAGATGGTCGAGGGGCAGACATGGGAGTACAGGATCGACCAGATCCCCTCCGACCTCGATGCCGAGCAGGCCGAGATCCAGTGGACGTCCACCGACGACAGGTCGGCGCTGGACCACATCGGTGAAGCTGACGACGCAGACGGCGCAGACGACCAGGGCGACGGTCCGAATCCGGACCTCCCCGGCGCCACGAGCGACAGCGGCGACAGCAGCGGGTCCGCAACATCCGGCGGAAACCTGCCCCAGACGGACACCGCCTCCCCCGATCAGACAGGCACCGAATGCGGCACGGTCGACGGTGTGACGGTGACCGCCGGCAGTGCGACGAGCTGCGGTTTCGCGATGAACGTCGCACAGCAGGCCCTGCACCCAGGCAGTTGGGAGCCGGGCGTCGCCCCCGACGCCACAGTGACGCCACCGTGGGGACAAACGACGGTCACCGCGAGCAGTCCTGCAACCGGGCAGACGTACACGCTGAGCTGCAACTCCGGAACCGACCCCTTCTACGCCAATTGCAGTGGCGGAAACAACGCCAGAATCCAGTTCAACAAGACCGCCCAAGGCGGCCTGATGTACCTGCTCGGTTAAATAGCCGGACGCTCCGTTCGATGCGCAGGGCAGCGCCGCCGGCATGCACCACGTTCATGTCCGTCCCCTCCCCTATGATTGTTTTACCGGAGCAACCAGATGAGAGGACCGCCATGCGCACCACCACCATGATGAACCCCACCGCACTGCCAGGAAGGCCATGGCGATGTTCCTGACCTGCATGATCCTCTCGGCAGCCATCTCCGCTCTCGTCACCTGGCTGACGATGTGGCTCGTCCTCTCGATGGAAGAGAAGTCGAACGGAACGATCGAGGGGTTCGGGAGAAAACGCCGGACCGTCCAGCAGGCGGCAGCGAAGCAACTCGACGAGTGCCGCCACGTCTGGGGACAGTGGGAGACCATCCAGGAGGAGGCGACAGCTCCATTCACGGTCATCCAGCGGCGCGAATGCGAACTGTGCAGGAAACGGGCGCTGGACAGGGTGACTCTGACCGCGTGACGCGGCGTCGCCATCCCCGCTGCCGAGGCTCTACTGCAGGGACGAGGTCGGCGTGGAGCCTTCCGCACCCCTGCCCGGGTTGGCCTCCAGGTAGTCGGCCTTGGCCTTCTCGGTCTGCCCGCGGGCGTCGTCCTCGTTGAAGCCGAGCCCCTTGGCGATGACGGGCCAGGACTCGAACATGTCGTCCTGCCAGTAGGCCCACTGGTGCGTGCCCGTGGGGTGCAGGTTGTAGACGAGGTTGTTGGAGTCCTCGGTGATGCCGGCCTGGTCGGTCGTCGACTTCAGCAGCTGGGTGCACACGTTGCTGCCCGCCTCGATGGCAAAACCTTCGGTCATCGGCACGATCATGCCGATCCCGTTGCCGTTGAGGACGTCGCCGGACGTCACGTCGTGCTCACCGAGCAGTCCCGTGCCCGAGGAGACGTAGATGTTGTGCTGGTCGGACAGCTTGTCGGCATTGACCAGGGCGTCGTTCTCGCGGGCGACGGAGCCGTTGGGGTCACCCCACATCTGCTCGAACGAGGCGTTCCCACGGTCCAGGATCAGCTGGGTGGCCGCGGAGAACCGTCCGGACGTCGCCGCACAGCCGGAGTATGCGCCGACAGCGTCGTAGAAGCCGGGGTACTTCTGCGCGTAGACCAGCGAGGTGGACCCGGTCATGGACATGCCGATGATTGCCCGCTTGCCGTTGGCCTTCAGGTGCGACTCGATCGGCCCGGGGAGCTCCTGGGTCAGAAACGTCTCCCACATCTGCGTGCCGCCGTTGCCGTTGCCGTCGGTGTCCAGCGTGTCGTTCGGCTGCTGCCAGTCGGTGTAGTACGACATGCGCCCGGCCATCGGGATCACCACGTTCACGTCGCTGGTGCGCTTGCCGTAGAAGTCCACGGCGGTGGTCTGCTTCAGCCAGTTCGCCCCGCCCTCGCCACCGTCGGCACCGTTGAGCAGGTAGATCGTGGGCGCATTCTCGCTCTTCGCCCTGATGGTGACCACCGGGATCTCACGGCCGTCCATCGCCTCGGAGGTGACCTTGAGCTCCTCCATGCGCTCGAACCTCGCCCCACCGTCGGCGTCGTAGACGTAGTCGCGCCAGCCTGCCTTCGACTCCCCGACGTAGCCGTCGCCCTCTGCTTCCGAGCGCGAATCAAAACGGGTGACGATGTCCGCGGTGCCACTGAACGCCGAGGTCGGGACGGCGGACGTCTGGCCCGAAGCGACGGACGACTCGTCGGCGACCGCGGGGGACGCGCCGAGGACGGACAGGGGCAGGACGGCGGCCACTGCTGCGGCAGCCACGCGCGTTCGCGGATTGCGGGGCATAGAGATCCTCAGGAAAAGTCAGGGTTGATTCCATGAGGATACTAACAGGTCTTATTCCACCGAAAGGTATCGGCGCCGCAGCCACTGCGGCCGGCTGAAGAGCCAGGCGAACCCGCTCGCGGTGAGCACCTTGTGCAGGCCCAGGCTCAGCACCACCGCGATCACACCGAGGATCAGCGGCTGCAACGGAAGCCCCGGGTCCGCCGGAAGCAGCAGGTTGAATACGAAGATGACCGTGGCGAGCACCATGATGTGCATCAGGAACACCGGCAGCGTCCGCGAACCGACCTTGCTGAACGGCACCATGATCCGCCACGACTCCATGTAGGAGAACGCACTGATCACCGCGATGATCCCCACCGAGGCCAGGAAGACCTTCAACGGACCGTTGAGCCCGATGAGGAAGTGGTCGTTGGTGGCGTCGACCCACAGGGCCACCACGGTGTAGAGGGCCGTGGAGCCCCCGATGATCCACAACGAGCGCATCCGGGCCATGCGGTGGATCCACGGCGCCGCGTACATTCCCAGGAGGTAGAAGACGTAGGTGTGGAGGATGTCGTTCCACGGCCAGCCGAATCCCGCCATGGGGCTGAGCATGCTCACCGCACCGGCCACCACGATCTGAACCACCGGCGGAACCCGGCGTGTGAGCTTCGACAGCACCGCGAACAGCGCCAGCGCGTACAGGAACCACAGGTAGGACGGTGGCCCCAGCACGGAGCGTCCGATGTTCTCCAGCATCGGCAGCCAGTTCTGCGGGTCCGCTCCCCGCGGCGCGGGGATGTCCCCGCTGTGGCCGACGTTGGTGTCGGGGATCAGCGACAGCCAGATTTCACGGATCGGCACCCAGAGGACGAAGAGCCAGACCATGATCCACACCCGACGGTCCGCGAACTTCCGCCAGCTCTCCGACAACGCCTTCGCCGCGAACAGTCCGGACAACAGGAAGAACAACGGCATGCGCACGGGGCCGATCAACATGTTGATGTGTTCCCAGGCGCCGGTGGCGTAGCCGTTGTTGTTGAGCGTGATGATCGCGTGGCCGCTCACGACCAGCAGGATGCACAGCCCCTTGGCTGCGTCCACCCACCCGACCCTGCCGATCCGTCCGGCACCACCCACCCGGCCGGTTGTCCCGTCCTCCCCGGTCGGGCCGGCGTCGACGTCTGGCGAGCGCGTGGCCCCCGAGGTCGGGGAAACTGCTTCGGGGGGCATTACGATCCGCTCACTCTCTGCATAGCCTGGCACTCACTGCCTGACGCTACTATGCAGCTCCCCCCACAGGGAAACGCCCCGGGTGGGGCGCTCCGGTCAGCCGAGGGGTCAGCCGAAGGTCAGCCCGAAGACCGGGACGGCCAGGGCGAACACGGTGATCGTGATGAGGAAGACCGCGACGATGTTCAACCAGATACCGCCCTTGAGCATGTCCCCGGCCTTCACGTAGCCGGACCCGTAGGCGATCGCGTTCGGCGGCGTGGCCACCGGCAGCATGAAGGCACAGGTCGCGGCGAGCGCCGTCGGGATGACGAGGACCAGCACGTTGATCATGCCGTCGCCGGTCAGCCCGATGCCGACCGCGACGCCACCCATGATCGGGATGAACGTGGCGGCGGTGGCAGTGTTCGAGGTGAACTCGGTCAGCGCCAGGACCACGGCGGTGATAGCGACGACCAGGAGCACGATCGGCAGGGCCTCCAGCCCCTTGACCATCTCACCGATCCACAGCGACAGGCCGGAGGCGGTCACCATCGAGGACAGGGACAGTCCGCCACCGAAGAGGATCAGGACATCCCACGGCAGGGCCTTGGCGTGCTCCCAGTCGATGACGCGGGTGCCACGGTTGTTGACCGGGACGATGAACATCAGCACGGCGGCGGCCATGGCGATCGCGGCGTCGGCGATGGTGATCGACCACCACTCCACGTACTCGGCGAGCAGCGGGATGCTGATCCACGCCACGGCGGTGCACAGGAAGATGATGCCGGCGATGACCTCGGGCCGGGAGATCCTGCCCATGTCGTCGATCTCCTTGCGGATCAGCTCCTTGCCGCCGGGGATCTCCTTCATCTCGGGCTTGAAGACCGTGACGAGGACAAACCACGCCAGGAACGTGAAGACGAGCGCCAGCGGGAAACCGACCATCATCCACCGGGCGAAGCCGATCTCGATACCGTGCGTGGAGGACATGTAGGACGCCATGAAGACGTTCGGCGGGGTGCCGATGATCGTACCCAGCGAACCGATGGAGGCCGCGTAGGCGATGGCCAGCATCAGGGCCGTGGCGAACTTCTTCTGGTTCTCCCAGCCACCGACACGGTCGGCGGTGAGTGACAGGACCGAGATACCGATCGGCAGCATGACCACGGCAGTCGCCGTGTTCGACACCCACATGGACATGAACCCGGTAGCCAGCATGAAGCCGAGCACGAGTTGCTTGGGCTTCGTACCCACCGCGTAGACGACCAGCAGCGCCATCCGACGGTGCAGACCCCAGCGCTGGATACCCAGGGCAAGGATGAAACCACCCATGAAGAGGAAGATCGTCGGGTCCGCGTACGGGGCGGACACGTCGCCCATGGGGGCGACCTGCAGGATCGGGAAGACGACCAGCGGCACCATCGCGGTCGCGGCCAGGGGCAGGGCCCCGGTCATCCACCAGGCGCCCATGAGCACCATCACCGCGGCGGTGACGGCCATGGTGCTGAGCTCGAACGGTCCGTTCTCGTCGTCCGGGTACGCGTCGTTGACGAGGTCGGCACCGTTCGAGGGGAAGAGGAGGTAGATGAGGACGGCCAGGACGATGCCGACGCCCAGCCCGATGAACCGCTTGCGGTTCGACTTCCGTTCGGTGTCGGCGGCCTCAGCACTCTCGGGACCTTCGGCAGGCTGGGTGGGCTCTGCGGACTGGGTGGACTCGGTAGCGACCGGGCCCGACGGCTTCTCAGGCTCAGACGGTTTAGCGTCCTCGCCGGCTTTGGCAGACATGGTGTGTCCTCTCTCGGGGCAGTGAACGTCAGCTCCAGGGTAAACCTGGTAGTATCCCGGGGCTAATGATACGCGGGGCGGGGCTGAATGCGGGGGTGACGATGTTGTAAAAAGTCACCCCCGCCCGCGCGCTTGACCCGCCTACCGTAGTCAACTGAGTCGGGGAACACACAGTCGCCACCCCCGTTTCCCACACCGCAGGCCGGCCAGCCTCCCGCGACCACGCCCACCAGCACACGGGACGTCCCGCCGCGGGTCCTCAACTCCCGGGAGGCCACCGTGCTCCCATGTAACGTGGACGGGTATCACACCCGCGCCGCGCCAGCCCGTTCAGGAGTCCAATCACCGTGTTCCGTCGTCCCCGTCACCACGCACTGCCCGCACCCGGCCCCGACAGGGTCGCCGTCGTCACCGGCGCCTCGTCCGGAATAGGGCAGGCCATCGCCTCTGAGCTGGGACGTCGCGGCCACAACCTCCTGCTCGTCGCCCGCACCAGCGGGCCGATGGAGCGGATCCGCGACGACCTCGCCACCTCCCGTCCGGACGTCACCGTCGAGATCCGCCCCTGCGATCTCGCCGACGCCGACGCCCGCGGCGTCCTGATCGAGGAGCTCACGGGACGCGACGTCAGCATCATCGTCAACTCCGCCGGTGTGGCCACCTTCGGCCAGTTCCGCACGCTCGATCCGTCCTACGAGAAGGTGCAGTTCGAGCTCAACGCCACCGCGGTGTTCGACCTCACCGCCGCCGTCATCCCGGGCATGGTGGCCAGCGGGGACGCCGGCATCATCAACGTCGGGTCCGTCGCGGGCAACGCCGCGATCCCCAACAACGCCACCTACGTGGGCACCAAGGCCATGGTCAACACCTTCACCGAGGCGCTGCACTACGAACTGAGGAAGACCGGCGTGCGCTGCACCCTGCTCGCACCGGGGCCGGTGCGCGAGGAGGTCAAGGAGGACGCCGAGCGTACGATCGTCGACCGGGCGACCCCCGACTTCGTGTGGACGACCTACCCGGACTGCGCGACCGAGACGCTGGACGCCCTGGCCGCCAACAAGCTGCGCGTGGTGCCCGGCGGGCTGTCGAAGGTCGCGAACGTGATCTCCACCTACGTGCCCCGTCGCCTCACCGCACCGCTGTTCGGAGCGGCGTACTCACGCATGGCGCAGGACTAGAAGAACTCGAGGCCAGAAGGAATGGACAACACCGCAATGACACCGAACCAGATCGCCAAGAACGACCGGATCGTCTGGGCCGACTGCGAGATGACCGGGCTCGACCCCGACCGCCACGTACTCGTCGAGATCGCCGTGGTCGTCACCGACGCCGAGCTGAACGCACTGGACGAGGGGATCGACATCGTCATCCACGCCACCGACGAGGAACTCGCCGGCATGGACGACTTCGTCACCAAGATGCACGGCGACTCCGGACTGACCGAGCAGATCCGGCAGAGCCCCGTCAGCGTCGCCGACGCCGAGGCCCAGGTCGTGGAGTACCTGAAGAAGTACGTGCCGATCGCCGGTGCCGCACCGCTGGCCGGCAACTCGATCGCCAGCGACCGCAAGTTCATCTCCCGCTACATGCCCGACCTGGACGGCTTCCTGCACTACCGCATGATCGACGTCTCCTCGATCAAGGAGCTCGCCCGCCGCTGGTACCCGCGGGCCTACAGCAACCAGCCGGCCAAGGGCATGCAGCACCGCGCACTGGCGGACATCCGCGAGTCCATCCGGGAGCTCGACTACTACCGCCGGGCCCTGTTCGTCCCCTCCCCCGGCCCCACCAACGCGGAGGCGAAGATCTCCGCCGACGAAGCCACCGAGGCCCGCCCGGTCTGAGCCCTGCGACAGGGTCACACCTTCATGGACACCTCGGTGCCGCCCTGTCCGGGAACGGTCACCGACACGAAGCCGCCGCCGGACCGGCGGACACGCTCCAGATAGTCCGCGTACTCCCTGGCGCCCGTGACCACGTTGTCGCACACCACGAGTGCGCCGGGTCGCAGGTACGGTTCCACGATCTCCAACGCGGGCAGTGCCATGGGAATCCAGATGTCCATCAGCACGAAGTCCACCGCCCCACCCTGCGCCGCGAGGAGAGCCAGTCGTTCCGGGAGGGTCTCGCGCAGATCCCCGGCGAGGATCTCGGCGTGTTTCCCGAGCCCCGCGTCCCGCAGGTTCCGCTCGGCGTCCTCCACCTTCCCCGGCTCATGTTCGGTACCGATGACCACTCCGCCGGTCTCACGCACGGCCGCGGCGAGGTAGATCGTGGACACACCGTAGGACGTTCCGATCTCGACGACCGTGGCCGCGCCGGAGCTGCGGCACAACAGGTGGCACAGGGCGGCCTTCTCCGGCGCCAGCGCGACCATCTTGTCCGCCAGCATCTCCTTGCCGGAGTCCGTCTGCGTGGAGTCCCACGTGCCGTGACGTAGGCGGGCCTTCACCGTCTCGCGCAGGACCGGCAGGAGACTGGGAAGGATCTGTCTGGTGCTCCTTCGGTGGAGTCGCTCGACGACGCCGCGTGCACGTTCATCCAGCGGGGACGGGGCCGACCTCTCTACCTTTCCCATGACAGGACAGCCTAGCTTTCGTACACCGCCCCCGGAACCCCCCGAGAAAAACTCAGACCACCTCGGGGCATGTCGGGGCCGGGGTGTGCACTCAGTTTGGCGCGCTGGCCACAGGTGGTTTAGTATGAATCCCGCTGCAGCAACGACGCCGGGCCTGGTTGCCGTTGTGCATGCATGGTGGCTGTAGTTCAGCTGGTAGAGCACCAGGTTGTGATCCTGGGTGTCGCGGGTTCGAGTCCCGTCAGCCACCCCGAAGAGAAGACCCCGCACCGTCCCCCGCCTCGTTTCACGAGCTCGGACGGTGCGGGGTCTTCCGCATGTCCGCCCGCACCTAGCGCTGGTGCCTAGCGCTGGTGCCTAGCGCTGGTGCCTAGCGCTGGTGCCTAGCCCTGGTGCACCAGCTGGATGAGGTTGCCGCAGGTGTCGTCCAGCACGGCGGTGGTCACGTCCCCCATCTCCAGGGGCGGCTGAGTGAAGCGGACCCCGAGTGCGACGAGTCGGTCGTACTCGGCGGTCACGTCGTCCACGCTGAACTGGGTGTACGGGATGCCGTCGGTGTACAGCGCCTCCTTGAACGGCGCCGCCGCCGGGTGGCCGGAAGGCTCCAGGAGCAGCTCGGTGCCCTCCGGGTCCTTCGGGGAGACCACGGTGAGCCAGCGGTCGTCCGGCCCCTCCCCGAGCGGGATGTCGTGCTTCTTCACGAAGCCCAGCATGTCGGTGTAGAAGGCCTCGGCCTTGCGGGTGTCGTCGACGATAACGCTGGTCAGGGTGATCCGGATGCTGGGTGTGCTCATCGGCCCGAGACTACCTGCCGACAGCGGCCCGGGTATCTAGGAAAGCGTCTCGAAGCTGATCCCGGCCGCCGTGAGCCGGTCGATGAGGTTGTCCCCCATCGCCGCGGCGGTGGTCTGCTGCCCGGCGACGTCCGGGTTGTCGTCGAAGGCCAACGACAGGGCGGACTCCGCCAGCATCGTGGCCGTTTCGGTGTAGCCCGGGTCCCCACCACTCACCCGGGTGTGCACGGTGCGTCCACCGGCGGTGCCCACCACGTCGACGGTGAACCAGGAACCGTCGCGGCGCTCCTGCGACGGGCCCTCACCTGCGATGAAGCGTCCGGCGACGGCGCGGCGCAGGCGCGGCACCTGGATCGCCGCCACGCCCAGGACGAAGCCCAGGATCGACACGGGAACGGTCCTGAACCGCTTCGCCCCCGCGTTGTGGGTGTAGGTGAACTCCGGCCCGTACTCCTCGCGGGCCAGTGCGGAACGCACGACGACCTGGCCGTCGATCGTGGGCAACGGGATCAGCCAGGTGTCCGTGACCCGGTCACGACGCGGCCACCCCGTCCGCAGCCGGGACCGGCGCCCCACCGGCTGCGACTCCACGCGCCGACGTTCGGACGCCGTCTGCGCCATGGGACGCAGCCGGGACATCTGGGTCAACGCCGAATGCAGGGTGCCGGCGGAGAACTCCGCATTGGTCCGCACCACCCCGCGGACCTCGGTCGGGACCCCCTGCGGCAGTTGCCGGACGGTGTAGAGCACCCCCAGGTCGTGGGGTACGGAGTCGAAGCCGCAGGAATGCACGAGACGCGCGCCGGTGGCACGCGCGGTGGCGTCGTTCTCCAGGAACATCCGGTCGACGAACTCCGGTTCGCCGGTCAGGTCGACGTAGTCCGTCCCCGCCTCGGCGCAGGCGCCGACCAGCGCGGCCCCGTACTCGAGGTACGGGCCCACGGTGCTGACCACGACCTTCGTCGACCGCGCGACGTCGGCCAGGGAGGACGGGTCGGTGGCGTCGGCGTGTAGCAGGCCGATCTCCCGGCCGCTGCCGGCGAGCCGCCCGCGCACCGCCTCGAGCCGGTCCCGGTTGCGTCCGGCGAGGCCCAGGCGCCCGCCCTCGGGCAGGTTCGCGGCGAGGTAGTCGGCGGTGAGCCCACCGGCGAAGCCGGTGGCACCCAGCAGGACCACGTCGTAGGCACGTCGCGTCGGTGCGTCCGGCATCGTGGTCCTCCTTGATTTACTTCCGCGTGGGAGGACCGAGCGTACCCCGTGGCGCTTCGCCACGGTCCACAGCGCAGCCAGCCCGTCGCCACCGATGGAACGTCCGTCGGTGATGCGGTCCATCTGCATCTGGTACCAGGCGGTGCCGACCAGCGACTCGGTCACGTCATCGAGCGAATTCAGGTGGGTCGTGAGGCGGGGCAGACGCACCCGCTCGCGGCTACCGTGAACAATGATCTCGTTGGCAAGTTCCGGGATCAACACCATGGGGCGGGCCATGCCGATGAGGTCGCCCATGCCCTCCTCGAGACCCTTCTCGATGTCGGCGGCGCACCGGAATCCGCCCGTGACCATCACCGGGGTGTCGATGGCCTCATGGACACGACGGGCGTGGTCGCCGAAGAAGATCTCCCCGGTTGCGCCGCTGGCATCGAACTCATCGCCCTGCATGAGCGGTTCGACGTAGGTGCCACCGGAGATCTCGATGACGTCCACGCCGATCTCGGAGAGCTTCTTGGCGACCTCGAGGGACTCGTCCTCGGAGAAGCCGCCGGGGATTCCGTCGGTGGAGTTGATCTTCACCGACACAGGGAAGCTCTCCCCCACCTGCTCGCGGACCGCGCGGTAGACGTCGAGCAGCACGCGCATGCGCCCGTCAAGGTCACCGCCGTACTCGTCGGTGCGCAGGTTGGACGCCGGGGACAGGAACTCACTGATCAGATTGCCGTGGCCGGCCTGGATCTGCACGCCGGTGAAGCCGGTCTCCCGGGCGATCAGGGCGGTGTAGCCGAAGCGCCACACCAGCATCTCGATGTCGGAGACCGTGAGTTCACGCGGTTCACCGAAATAGCGGGCGATGCGCCCAGACATGGGCACGGCGCTGGGGGCGACGGGGAACTTGTTGATGCTGCGCGGCGACTGCCGTCCGGGATGGTCGATCTGCATCCACAGTTCCGTGTCATTCGCGGTACCCGCCGTGGCCCAGGCACGCAGCTTGTCCAGGTGCCGGTCGTCAGTGACGACCACGCTGTCCGGATCCGCGCGGTGCTCGGCATCAACCATCACGGCACCGGTGATCACCAGGCCGGCTCCCCCGTCCGCCCAGCGGCGGTACAGGTCGAGGTGCTGGTTCGACGGGCCCCACGATGCGGCGGCCAGTCCCTCACTCGTCGATGCCTTGACGAGGCGGTTCTTCAGCGTGGTGCCGCACGGCAGGTCCAGGGGCGCGGCGACCGTTGTAGGGGTCACGATGACTCTCCAAAAGTTCAGGTTTCCCGGTGATGATCCGGGGCGTGTCGGTCAGGGACCGCTCAGCGGTCCGTCACCCGCAGACTGTACCCGCCGATAGCCGCCGTTTTCTCATACCCCAGCGCACACCCCCTGCCGGGTGTCATATCACAGTGCCGCGGTGTCGAAGTACAGGTGTGCGTGCAAGGAGCAGCCGGGGTTGAACGCCGCGGCGCACGCGGGGCAGGACGATCCGCAGCCCAGGTACCCGTTGACCGTCATCCAGTGCCCGCACGCCCGGCAGAGGACGGCATCCCCGACGTCGAACCGTGCCGCCGGCCACGGCACGAGGGGGTGGTCCTCGTTTTCGTCGTGACAGTGCAGGCACGGGTAGGTCCGCCCGCAGCAGTGGAACCGGATCGCGACGACGTCCAGCGGCGTGCTCCAGTGAGCACACCCCACGCCGCCGACGAGTGCCGCCGGCCCGGCTGTGTCAGTTGTGTCGGTCATGGCCGCCGAGCCTAGCCACGATCTCAGCTATCGCGACGACGGCCCCTCTTGTCCAGCCGCTCACTGAATGCCTCCCCTGCAACGTTCCGGCGCTCGGAAATCTGTCTCAGGCACTCCGCAAGAGTGTCGGAGGCCTCGCCGAACGTAAGCCGCCCCTCGGCGGTGAGGCTGATCTGGAACGCACGCTTGTCATCTGGTGATTTCGAACGTTTCACCAAGCCTCGTTCCTCCATCTGGGTGACCAGTCGGGAGATTCTCGGCTGGGAACGCTCCACCGTCTCGCACACCACCGACAGCGGAGTTCCCCCTTGCCGCGCAGATAGGCACTGCATCACCTCATAGGCGGTCAGACACAGAGAATGCCGGTCGCCGAGAGCCGACTCAATGTCGTGCTGGGCGACCTCGAACGGATGTGACACTGCTCGCCATGCTGCGAGTGTCGCAGCAACGTCGGCCGTGTCAGCCAATCCCCCATGGTTTTCCGTCTCGCCGGCGGTCACTCCACGCCGGGAGGCTAGGGCTTCTGACAAGGCTTTTCTCCTCTACCGGTTGAAATGCATACCCGCGCATGTAGTCTAGCATCTGGCATATACATGCTCGGTAATATAAATACTCGAAGAACCGGAGACCTCGTGACCAAAGCCGAAGATCACACACAATCACCACACTCACCGCCTATCAACCCGACCGTGAGCTGGACGGCTCTGGCTATCGCCGGCATCGCCCAGATGCTCGTCATGCTCGACTCGACCGTGGTCAACGTGGCGCTCCCCTCCATCGGCGACGACCTCAACGCCTCTGCCATCACGCTGCAGTGGACCATCAGCGGCTACGTACTGACCTACGGCGCCCTACTACTGTTCGGTGGACGTCTTGCCGACACCATCGGACGTCGACGATCATTCATTGCCGGCCTATTGGTCTTCGGCTCTTCCTCCGCCGCATGCGGATTCGCCGGCACCGGAGAAATGTTGGTCGCCGGCAGAATCGTCCAGGGAGTCGGCGCGGCCCTGCTGTCCGCGTCAGCGTTGTCGATCATCGTAGCCACCTACGGCGCGGTGCAGGCACAGCTCAACATCGCGCTAGCAGCATGGAGCGCCCTGGGTGTGATCGGCGCGACCATCGGGGTGATCATGGGCGGCGTGATCGTTCACGCCTGGTCCTGGCAATGGGCGTTTCTGATCAACCTTCCGATCGTGGCCGTCGTCATCATCGCCGCGGTTGCCAAGCTCGATGCAATGCCCAGCCAGCTGCGCCAGAGCCTCAAGCTCCCCACCGCCATCGTCGCGACGCTCGGTGTCGGCCTGCTCTGCTACGGGATGAGCCGCTTCGAGGAAGGCTGGACAAACCCGCTGCCCTGGGCGTTACTGGTACTCGGCGTCGTTGTACTGATCGGACTATTCCGATTCGAGGACAAGGCCCTCGACCCGCTGCTTCCGGTCTCGCTGCTGAGAACCCCCATCTACGCCTGGGCGGGCTTCGGACTCGTCCTTGCCGCGACGTTGATGCTGGGGGCGCTGTATCTGGCGAGCAACTACCTACAGCAGGCGCACGGTTTGTCCCCGCTGAGTACCGGAGTCGCCCTACTGCCGCTGTGCGGCGGTTCGCTCATCTCGGCATTCGCAGTCCCCGGGATCGCCGGGAGGATCGGTATGGCCAGGCTCTATCTCGGTGGTGTTGTCGCGCAGTTGTTGGCCCTGACCATCATCATCGTGACCACCGCCGACGGCACAGGAAACTCCATCATCGTGATCTGTGCCCTGGCCGTGTTCGGCCTCGGTTTGCCCACGATGTTCGTGCCGCTGTACACCTTCGGATCCGCACCGATTCCGGCGGAGAAGTCCGGTGTCGGTTCCGGGCTACTGAACACGTTCAATGAAGCTGGTTCGGGTGTCGGTCTGGCGATCGTCGCCCCGGTTTTCGCTTCGACGGTCGCTTCCCACCTTTCCTCGGGTGGAGCGGCACCGCTTGCCTCCGCAGCAGGCACTCACGCTGGCTTCTGGGTGTTGGGTGGTGTCGCCTGTCTAGCACTGGTCACGGCGATCGTGCTCACGCGTATCCACTCACAGCCGGAAGACGTGAGTGGCTAACGAGTTCCTGCCGAGCACTCACACCTTCAGATGTCATCTGAGTCGCCGCTCATGCAGGAGAATCGCCTGATCTTGCCCTGGGGGACGGCTCAGATGACACGCCGGACGCAGCGTCCTGCGTGCGTCCGTAGTAGATGTCGCGGTCGATCTCGTCGTCGGAGGCGGCGACGAGCATCGCCACGAAGGTGTCGCCGTTGACGTTGAGGAAGGTGCGCAGGATGCCGGTGAACCAGTCCACCGCGATGAGCAGGCCCACCGCCTCCACCGGCAGGTCCAGCGAGGCGGCCAGGAACATCGCGACCACCGGGAAGCCGCCCGGCACGGTGATCGTGCCCATGTTCAGCATGATCGACAGGGCGACACCGAGCACGATCTGCCCGAAGCTCAGCTCCACCCCACCGGCCTGGGCGAGGAACAGGATCACGATCATGTAGTTGAGCACCGCGCCGTAGGAGCCCATCGTCAGCCCGATGGACAGGGTGAAGTTCGCGACCCGCTTGCTCACCCCGACCTTCTCCACCGTGTTGCGCAGCACCGTCGGGAAGGTGACCGCAGAACTCGTGGTCGTCACGGCGACCACTGTCTGCTCCACGAGCTTGCCGGGCAGCAGCCACACGTTCAGCCTGGTCCGCACCCAGATCACCAGCATGAAGAGCGCCATCAGGATCAGCACGCCGATAAGCGTGGCGACCAGGTACTTCACCGCCGAGGTGATCACGGCGACCCCCTGCTCACCGGTCAGCGCCGCCAGCAGGCAGAACACGCCGACGGGGGCGATGTACATCACGTACTGGATCATCGTCAGGACCACGGCCTGGATGCCCTCGAAGATGCCGATCAGGGTGCGGTTGCCGGTCTGCGCCATGTAGCGGTGCAGCGCGATGCCGAAGATCAGGGAGAACACGATGATCGGCAGCATGTCGGCGGTGGCCATCGCCTCGACGATGTTGGTGGAGACGAAGCCGAGAAGGGTATCCTGCCAGCTGCTGGCCTGCTCGGCCCCTTCCTCCAGCGACGGGTCGAGTTCGCCGGTGAAGACCATGCCGTCGCCCGGACGGATCAGGGTGCCGAGCACCCACGCCAGGACGGCGGCGACGAAGGAGAAGGCGAGCATCCAGCCGAAGGTGCGCGCGGCCATGCGTCCGGTGCCTTTGCCGCTCATCGACCCGGTCGCCACGATGACGGACGCCATGACCAGCGGGACGATGGACATCTGGATCAGCCGGATGAACATGTCACCGAGGAACTGCAGGTTCGCGGCCCAGTCGCCGACGATCAGGCCGAAGACCATGCCGGTGATCGCGGCGACTCCGATGTGCAGGGCGGGGTTGCGCAGGAGTGCGCGTCTTCTCATCGATGACATGCCGTCCGAACCTATTCGTCACGTGTTTCGCGCCGATGGCGTCGACGTTAAGCCGGAGGTTAACCCGCTAGGGTGGCGGGATGGACACCACGGACACGCTCGCCGAACTCGCCGACGTCGGCCGCGGCATGCTGACGGCCGGTGCCCCGCTGCTCCTGCTCTGCGCACTGCTGCTGGTGGCGGTGCACCTGGTCGAACGGCGCAGGACCACACCACGGCAGGACGCCCCGCTGGGTAACGTCCTCGCCGCGCTCGCCGGCGCCGTCACCGGTGTGGTGCTCTGGCTGGTGTGGTTCACGCTGGGGCTCCCGGGGGACCTGGAGGTGCTGATGTACGTCGGCGCGGCAGCGTCCTCCTTCGGTGCGTTGGTCTGGTTATCGTGGAGGACGCGATGGCGGTGGACCGGGCCGTTCTCCGTGGCGTTGGCCGGGCTGACGGGGTTCTCCACAGCTATGGCGGTGGCCTCCGGAACCGACGATGTCAGCGGTCTGTGGGTGGTGGGCTACCTGGTGACGACCGTGCTCGGCGTGTGCTTCCTTGCGGTGGTCACGCTGGGTGTGGTCGTGGTGCGGGAGAACTGAGCCGCCGGCGGCGTTCGAACGCCGGCGTTGATTGCTGACGTTCATGTCCGTGCCGTGTTCTAGGGTGGGGCCCATGCCGAGCAACCCCTATGACGACCGTCTCTTCGTCCGCGCCACCGAGATCCTGCGGGAGCTGACCGGACGCCCGGACGCCGCGTTCCGCGACGGGCAGTTCGACGCCATCGCCGCGCTGGTCGCCGACCACAAACGCGTCCTGGTCGTGCAGCGCACCGGCTGGGGAAAGTCGGCGGTCTACTTCGTCGCCGCCCGCCTCATCCGCGAGGGTTTCGGCAGCGCAGACAGC
This sequence comes from Corynebacterium sp. AOP12-C2-36, assembly GCF_052379185.1. Classification (NCBI taxonomy): domain Bacteria; kingdom Bacillati; phylum Actinomycetota; class Actinomycetes; order Mycobacteriales; family Corynebacteriaceae; genus Corynebacterium; species Corynebacterium sp. AOP12-C2-36. The sequence continues at coordinate 105,425 of NZ_JBQSYJ010000010.1, forward strand.
GCAGGCAGTGCCGGTGGGCCCACGTTGATCATCTCCCCGTTGCTGGCGTTGATGCGCGACCAGGTCGCCGCCGCCGAACGCGCCGGCGTGCACGCGGCCACGATCAACTCCGCCAACGCCACCGAGTGGGACGCGGTGCTCGACAGCCTCACCGCCGGTGAGCTGGACGTGCTGCTGATCTCCCCCGAGCGCCTGACCAACCCGAAATTCCGCACCAACGTGCTGGACGTGCTGCTCGATCCGTCGCGCACCGGGGTGGGGATGATCGTGGTGGACGAGGCGCACTGCATCTCCGACTGGGGGCACGACTTCCGCCCGGACTACCGGCGGATCGGCGCGCTGCTGGACGGGCTGCCCGCCGACCTCCCGGTGCTGGCGACCACGGCCACGGCGAATTCGCGGGTGGTCACGGATGTCGCTGCCCAGCTCGGCGACGACACGATGGTGGTGCGCGGGGCGTTGTCCCGCGACTCACTGCGCCTGGGTGTGGCCCCGACGGCGACGGCGGAGCACCGTATCGGCTGGTTGGCCCAGCATCTCGGGGACTTCCAGGGCGCCGGCATCATCTACGCGTTGACCGTGTCGGCGGCAGAGGACACGACCCGGGCCTTGGCCGAGGCCGGCTGGGACGTGGCGTCCTACACGGGCCGGACAGACGCCGAGGACCGCGCCCGCCTGGAGCAGTCGTTGAAGGACAACGAGATCAAGGCCCTGGTCGCCACCAGCGCGCTGGGCATGGGCTTCGACAAACCCGACCTCGGCTTCGTTGTGCACCTGGGTGCCCCGAGCTCCGCTGTGGCGTACTACCAGCAGGTCGGACGTGCCGGCCGTGCCACGGACAATGCCGACGTACTGTTGTTGCCCGGTGGCGAGGACCCGAACATCTGGGAGTACTTCGCCACGGCCTCGATGCCGGATGAGCAGGAGGCGCAGGCGGTCCTCGCGGCGTTGTCGGATGCGGCAGGCTCGGGGTCGGCCCTGTCGGTGCCGGCCCTGGAGCCGATGGTCGGGGTGAAGCGTTCCCGGCTGGATCTGCTGCTCAAGACCCTGCAGGTCGACGGCGCGGTCGACCGGGTGCAGGGTGGCTTCGTCGCCACAGGAACGCCCTGGACGTACGACGCCGAGCGCTACGCCGCGGTCGCGCAGGCCCGCCGCCGCGAGGCCGAGGCGATGCTGGAGTACGAGTCCGGCACCATGTGCCGGATGCGCTTCCTCTCCGAGACGCTGGACGACCCGGAGGCCCACGACTGCGGCCGGTGCGACGTGTGCGCCGGGCAGTGGTGGGACAGCGTGGTCAGCGAGGACAACACCTCCGGGGCCCGGCGGATCCTGTCCGGACTCGGTCTGCCGGCCGAACCGCGCGGCCAGTGGCCGTCGGGCATGGCCACGATCGGGGTGCCGCTGAAGGGGAAACTCCCCGCCGAGGAGAAGGTGTCGCCCGGACGTGCCGTCGCCAGGTTCACCGACCTGGGTGCAGGTCAGGTGTTGCGCGGCTTCCTCGCCGAGGGTGCGGAGGACTCCCCCGTACCGAAGAACATCGCCGACTGGTGCATCACTGTGCTCAAGGAGTGGGACTGGGAGGAACGCCCCACGGTCGTCGTCGGCATGCCGAGCGTGACCCGGCCGACGACCAGCGCGGACCTGGCGCGGGGACTGGCGCAGATCGGCCGGATGACCGATGCCGGCCAGCTGGCGTACACCCGTGCCCCCGGCTCGCCGGACGTCAACAGCGCATACCGGGTACAGAACCTCCACGAGGCCTTCCGCCTGGACCCGGCCACCGCCGAGGCAGTCGCCGGTCAGGTCGTGTTGCTCGTCGACACCGAGATCGGTTCCCGGTGGGCGGTGACCATGGCCGGCCGTGAGCTGCGCCGTGCCGGGGCGCGTGCGGTGCTCCCCTTCGCCCTGGCGCTGCGGGGCTGACCGGGCTGCGCCGCGCGTAGGCTGGTGCCCGGAAAAATCCCAGGGTGGAAAGGTGTCAGCAGATGCACGGAGAATACAAGGTCCCCGGCGGCAAACTCATCGTCGTCGACCTCGAGGTGTCGGGCGGCTCCCCCGGCACGTTGTCGGGCGTGCGCATCGCCGGTGACTTCTTCCTTGAGCCGGACGAGGCCCTCGACCGGATGACCGGAGCGCTCGAGGGTGCACCGGCCGACCTGAGTGCCTCGCAGGTCTCGGAGCGGGTCCAGGCATCGCTGCGCGAGGACGACGTCCTGTTCGGCATCACCGCCGACGGTGTCGGCGTGGCGGTGCGGCGCGCCCTCGGTCACGCGGTGAGCTGGGAGGACCTCGACTTCGACGTGATCCACGGCCCCAGTGTGGACCCGATGGTCAACGTCGCACTGGACGAGACGCTCACCGACGAGGTCGCCGCCGGACGGCGCAAACCGTTCATGCGGCTGTGGGAGTGGAATGCCCCGCAGGTGGTCATCGGTTCGTTCCAGTCCTACTCCAACGAGATCAACCAGGAGGGGGCGGACCGTCACGGGATCACCGTGTCGCGTCGTGTCACCGGTGGTGGGGCCATGTTCATGGAGCCCGGCAACTGCGTGACTTACTCCCTGGTGGTGCCGCAGGCCCTGGTGGACGGGTTGAGCTTCGCCCAGTCCTACCCGTTCCTCGACGAGTGGACGATGGAGGCGTTGGAGAAGGTCGGCATCCGCGCACGTTACGTGCCGTTGAACGACATCGCCTCGGAGCAGGGCAAGATCGGCGGGGCGGCGCAGAAGCGTTTCAGCAACGGCTGGATGATCCACCACGTGACGATGTCCTACGACATCGACGCGGAGAAGATGATGGAGGTCCTGCGCATCGGCAAGGAGAAGATGAAGGACAAGGGCCAACGCTCCGCGGTGAAGCGCGTCGACCCGATGCGGTCGCAGACGCAGATGCCGCGCTCGGAGATCCTGGAGGTCTTCTTCAACCACTTCCGTGACAAGTACGGCGCCACCGAGGGGTCGATCTCCGAGGCAGACCTGGAGATCGCCCGGGCACGGTGCGAGGAGAAGTTCTCCACCGAGGAGTGGACCCACCGGCTGCCCTGAGCCGCCCCTGCGGTTCACCGCCACAAGGTTTAACGCGGGAAGCTTTCGCCGTGTTATTAATCTCCCATGCCGTCAGAACTCAATGTCATCACCTCGTGGCTGTTCCAGGCCGAGGTCCCCATCCCGCAGGACATCGGCCCCATCCTCGTCAAGGGGGAACAGCCGATAGCGGCGTACAAGACCTTCCGGGATTCCGCGGTGTTCACCGACCGCAGGCTCATCGTCCGTGACGCCCAGGGCATCCGGGGCAAGAAGGTGGAGATGTACTCGCTGCCGTATTCCGCGATCAACATGTGGTCCTCGGAGAACGCCGGCACCCTGGACTTCACCGCGGAACTGGAGTTGTGGACGCGTGCGGGCAAGGTGAAGATCGAGCTGGGTCGCGGGGTGGACGTCCGGCGTCTCGACCAGTTGATCGCCAACGTGTTGCTCGCCGACAGCTGAACATCCCCACCACATGACGAAGCGGGGTCGATTTCCCTGAATTCCGGGAAACCGACCCCGCTTTTCGTACGCCCGGACGAGCCGGTAGGCGCTACCGTCGAACTAGCGTGCGCTGACCTGTCCGAAGCGCGAGGCAACCGGTGCGAGCACCAGCGGACGGGTGGCGAACAGGATGCCGATGGTGAGCAGCACGCCACCGAGCATCCAGAAGAATCCGCCCCAGCCGTCCACCGGGGTGCCGGCGAACATGTGGTTCAGGTTCTTGGTCATACCGGTGGCGAACACCAGGAAGACGTGGGCGACGATGAACAGGACGAAGAAGAGCATCGTCGGGAAGTGGATCTTGCGTGCCACCGGGGCGGGGTAGATCTTGTTGAGCTTGGTGGCGTTCTTCGGCCACCATTCGCTCATGCGCAGACCGGAGATGATCGCCAGCGGGGCGGCGATGAACACGACCAGGAAGTACATGATCTGCTGCAGGCTGTTGTAGTTGACCCAGCCGTTCTCCGCGGGCCACTGCATCGAGGCGTACTGCAGCATCGACGACAGCGCGTTGGGGAAGACCTCCCAGCTGGTGGGCACGATCCTGGCCCAGTGGCCGGAGACGAACAGCATGACGATGAACGCCAGGCCGTTGACCATCCACAGCACGTCGAGGGAGGTGTGCAGCCACAGGTGGATGCTGATCTTCTTGCCACCCTTCTTCGGCTGCCAGACCGCCGGCGGCTTCTGCTGCTGACGCACGCGCAGACCGGACTGGATGATCATCGCCATGAAGAAGAAGTTCAGGAAGTGGCTCCAGCGGGCCCAGGCGGGGAATCCGTCGTCGACGAAGTCGGGCAGGTGGTACTCACCGGGGTAGCGCTCCATCCAACTGGAGACGGCGTCGAGTCCGGTGAACCAGCGTGCGCCGAGGATGACCACGGCAGCCAAGACGGCGGCGCCGGCCAGGCCGATGCCGGCAAGCTTGCCCCACTGTCCGAGGGACTTCTCGCCGATCATGACCGGCTCGCGCTTCTTCTTCGGCTTCTCCTTGGTCGCGGTGCCACCAGCCTTCGGCTTGGCAGCGGCCGCGCCCGGGGTCGCCGGAGCACCGGGGGCACCGGGGCTTGCCGGGGCACCAGGAGCACCCGGGCTTGCCGGAGCACCGGGAGCACCGGGGCTCGCCGGAGCACCGGGAGCAGCAGGTGCAGACGGTGCGCCAGGGGCACTGGGTGCAGAGGGAGCGCCCGGAGCGCCGGGAGCCGCAGGAGCCGACGGGGCGCCAGGGGCACCGGGTGCCGAGGGAGCGCCCGGAGCTGCAGGTGCAGACGGTGCGCCAGGGGCACCGGGAGCCGCAGGAGCCGACGGGGCGCCTGGCGCAGCAGGAGCCGACGGCGCACCCGGAGCACCGGGGGCAGCAGGGGCAGCAGGGGCCGAGGGAGCAGCCGGGGCGCCAGGTGCTGCCGGGGCCGCAGGCGCGGAAGGCGCAGCCGGAGCGGAGGGCGCAGCAGGAGCGGAGGGCGCAGCAGGTGCTGCCGGAGCGCTGGGCGCACCCGGAGCACCGGGTGCAGAGAGCTTCATCGGAGCACCGGGGGACGCCGGCTCGGAGGGAGCTGACGGGGCCTCCTCTGCGGCAGGAGCCGCAGGAGCCGCAGGTGCGGCAGGGGCCTCAGGTGCTGCCGGGGCGGACGGCGCCTCAGCCGCAGCAGTGGTCTCCGGTTCAGCGGGAGTAGCCGGAGCGGCGGGCGATGCCGGGGCCGACGGCGCGGAAGGCGCACCGGGGGCCTGGGCGACTTGTGGGTCCAGCTTGATGGGCTGGGCCTGGTCGTCGTTGGACATTGTGTAGTCTCCTACTGCTTTCGCTCGTCAATAGCGCTGGTGAGTTGTGGAACTGCCGCACACGGTTCTTTCCTGCGGTCGCCGTCTTCCGTCACGAAGATCTTAGCGTCCGGCATCCCCGGTACTGCAGCAACTGTCGGGCGGCCTGAGTGCCGTTCACCTGACGGGACGTACGGGGCCTGGCACCCCGACCGCGTCGCCGTCGACGATGAGGTAAGAAGTCGCGCGGTGACCTCGCGGTGACCACGTGACCGGGAAACATACCCGGCAGGTGCGACGGAACTCATGTGACTTGGGCCTCTTCTGAAACGATAACTACCTCAGAGGACAGGATAGCGGACGTGTGCCGCGAGTCACGAAAAACCGCGAATTCGCCTCCGCCCGGCCCGTGCCGTCCCCACCACACCGTCTCACCGTCCCCGGTAGCCTGTAGACAGGCTTACCTCAGTCGCGCCTCACCACCTCACCGTCCCCACCACCACACCACCGACGCGGGAAGCGAGCACCCGACGAATGACCGACCACCCCGAACCGTCCTTCTCCTTCGACCACCTCATCCACGCCACCAACGGTCCCCACGCCACCAACAGCTTCGACGCCACGATGCAGGCCTACGACGCCGTCGGGCTCCCCACCCACGCCGCACTCACGATGCCGGGGTTCCGCAACGCCGCCTGGGGGATCGACGATGAACGCTACGTCGAACTCGCCGTCGTCGAGGACTGGGACGCCGTCGCCGACACACCGTTCGGTGATTCGCTGAGCCTGCTGCGCGCAGTGTTCGACGCCTCAGCCCCGGGCCTGGCCGCCTTCGCCGTCCACGTGCCCGACGCCCACGCCACCGCCGCCTCGCTGCGGGAGAACGGTCACGACGCCCACGTCGCCGACATCCGCCTCGAGGACAGGGACGCCGGATTCACCGAGGTCTTCGTCACCGACACCCCCGCCTGGTTCCCCTTCTTCATCAGCTACGACCCGCCACGGGCCACGATCGCCCGGATGCGTGCCGATCACCGCGTGGCCCAGGGCGGGAGTCCCGAACAACCCAGCACCACCGGCCCGGACATCAGCTGCCTGCTGGTCCGCAGCGACGCCCCGCACGAGGACGCCCACCGCCTCGCCGAGGTCCTGGACCTGCCCGTCCGCGACGACCCACCCGGCGCGACGGTCCCCCTGCCCGGCGCCGAGATCCGCTTCACCCGGGGCTCCCCGACCGGCCTGTACGGGTTCGGGGTCGTCCGCACCGGTCCCGACGGCCTCGCCGGCCCCGTCGAGATCGCCGGCGCCACCGTCGTCCCCGACGACTGAGCACGTCACCGGTCCAGCGCCCTGCGCAGGCGGTCCACCGTCGCCCCGGCATGCTCACTTTGTTCGGGACGTTTCGCCGCCGTCGCCACGACCAGCACCTCCAGCACCGCCACCGTGGGCACGTAGCTGGGGCTGAGTTCGGGGTCGCCGCGTCCTATCCCCAGCGCCACCGTGGCGCGCGGGTCCTCGCTCAGCGCCCCCTCGGTCAGCTGCACCACAGAAAGCCCGAGCTCACCGGCACGGTGGAAGAGTACGTCGCCTTCCGCGGAGGTGCCGTCGTAGGCGAGCATCAGCACCAGGTCGCCGGCGGTCACCGTGGCGAGCTCGTCGGCGAAACCGACCCCGGTGCTGCCGATCGCCACGGCCGGCAGTCCGGCCCGCAGGCACCGCGCCGCGGCGTACTCGGCGATGTGCCGGGAAGGCCCGAAGCCGACCAGGACGATCCGTGTGGCGTCCGCCATCAGTGCGACGGCGGCGACGAGGTCGTCCTCGGCGACGCGCTGCATCAGCGCGTCGGCACCGTCGGCGCGGCGTCGGACGGCCTGGGCGACCTCCCCGTCGCGCAGCGAGGATCCCATGCGTCCGCGCCGCGACAGGTCCTCGGCGAGCCGTTCGCGCAGGTCGTCGAGCCCGACGAAACCAAGTTTGCGCACGGTGCGCACCACGGTGGCGTCGCTGACGCCCACCGCGCCGGCGAGTCGCAGGGCCGAATGGTGCCCCACGCTGTGCGGATTCGTCGCGATGAACTCCGCCACCTTGTCCTCGGCGGGTGAGAGCTTCCCGCGCCGCGCCTCTATCGTCTCGACCAGGTCCATGTCGTGGACACTACCGTCTTGCGGTGTGCGGACTGCAGCGACGACACGGCAGGTGAGGTGAAGCTCACTTACGGCATGCTAACCTACGGTCCTGCCCACGACTCCGCGCCCCGGATCAAGGAGTAACCCCCTCACATGACCCGCCCCGCCCCGGCCGAGCGCTCCACCGAGCGTCCGGTCGCCTCCGACGGCGAATCGCTGCGCAGCCACGCCTTCGGCGTCCGCTGGCCGTTGTTCCTGCAGGCGCCGCAGCGTCCCCGCGTCGCCGACCCGGTCGTCTACGACGACGACCCCTCCCCCGCCCGTTTCACCTGGCGGGTGATCCTCGGCGCCAAGCGGTTCACCCTCCCCGGCGGTGGCCTGCTGATCGTGTCGAACATCGCCGCGGCCGCGCTGCCGGTCATCGCCGGCGTGGCGATCGACCGGGGCATCGCCGCCGGTGACCTGGGACAGCTGCTGCTCTGGGCGGCGGTGCTGCTGCTCGACGTGGTCGTGATGTCGCTGACCTTCCGCTTCGGCGGACGCCTGGGCTTCTTCGGCATGCAGACCGTGCAGCACCGGCTGCGCATGCAGGTCACCGACCGTCTGCTGGACCCGGCGGGCATGAAGGACCGCCGCCTCGGCGGGGCGATGCTGTCGGTGGCCACCGGCGACGTCTTCCGTCTGGCCGGCACCATGGCGTTGGGCATCTACCCGGTCGGCGAGATCGCCGCGATCCTGGCCTCGGCGGTGTTCCTGCTCACGATCTCCTGGCCGCTGGGCCTGGCGGTGCTCGTCGGCGGCCCGTTGATGCTGTGGCTGATGACCGCCGCCGGACGCCCCCTGCAGCGCCGCAGCCGCGAGCAGCAGGCCCTCGTCGCCGGCGCGACGGGACGCGCCACGGACCTCATCACCGGCTACCGGGTGATCAAGGGGCTGCGCGCCGAGGACGAGGCGTCCGCCCGCTACACCGAGGTCAGCCGCACCGCCCTGGGCGGGGCGTTGCGCGCCCGGACGTCGCGCGCGCTGTTCCTGGTCTCCATGAACACCGTCACCGGCGTCTTCATCGCCGCGCTGACCGTGTGCGCCGCCTGGTTCGCCCTCACCGGGCGGCTCAGCGTGGGCGAACTGGTCGCGGTCGTCGGCGTGACCCAGTTCCTGGTCAGCCCGCTGACGATGCTGCCGACGAACTCCGGGGCGATCTGGGCCACCGGCGTGGCCTCGGCCGAGCGCGTGCTGGAGCTGCTGCGCACCCCCACCGAGCACGCGCAGGACGCCCCGGCCGCTACAGCGCCCGGCGCGTCCGATGCGTCCGGCACGTCCGGCCTGGCGGTCCTCGTCGACGGGGCGACCGTGCTGCGCGCGGCCCCCGGCGAACTGCTCGGCGTGCGTGCCGACGGCACGGCAGGACGCGACCTCGTCGCGCTGCTCGCCGACGGGCGCGCCCCGCACGATGACGGGCACGGTGACGGGCACGGTGACGGGCACGGCGTCCTGCTGGAACAGGACGGCACCACCACCGATGCGGCGTCACTGCCCGTGGAGGACTACCGGACGATCGTGCTCACCGCACCGCACGCCGCCGACCTGTTCGACGGCACCATCGTGGAGAACCTCGACCCGCACGGCACCGGCGGCACCAGCACCGGCCGCATCCCCGGCGCACTGCACGCGGCGTCCTGCGACGACATCATCGACTCCATGCCCGACGGGCTGGCCACACGCGTCGGCGAGGGCGGCACACGGCTGTCCGGCGGGCAACGCCAACGCGTCGCCCTGGCACGCGCCCTGGCCGCCGACCCGCCGGTGCTCGTGCTGCACGACCCGACCACCGCCGTCGACGCCGTCACGGAGAACACCGTCGCCGAACGCCTCGGTGCCGTGCGGGCCGGACGCACGACCCTCGTCGTCACCGGCTCCCCCGCCCTGTTGGCGCACTGCGACCGGGTGGTGGAACTGTGAGCGAGCCGAACCCTGACCCGAACCCCACCCGTCTTCCGGTCGCCACCGGTCGCCGCTGCGTCACCGCGGTGTGGCAGACCCTGGCCGGACGCCGCGGGCTGCTGCTCCTCGCCGCGGTCATCTCCGCCGGGGCCGCCGCCCTGGAACTGGTCACCCCCGCGCTGCTCGGCACCATCGTCGACGACATCTCCGACGGCGGGGACCACCGTCCCGTCTGGCTCTACGGCGCGCTGATCGCCGTCGCCATCGTCGCCGCCTCCGCACTCAGCGTGCTGGGGGTGTGGCTGGCCTCGCGCGTCCTGGAGCGGCTGCTGGCCACCCTGCGCGAACGCCTGGTGACCACCGCACTGCGTCTGCCGCAGGAACGGGTGGAACGCAGCGGCACCGGCGACCTGATCTCCCGGGCCAGCGACGACGTCGCCCAGGTGTCCGAGGCCCTGTCACAGGTGCTGCCCTCGCTGTCGCGCACCGTGTTCACCATCGGGCTGACCCTGGTGGGACTGTTCCTGCTGGACTGGCGTTTCGGGGTGGTGTTCCTCGTCGCCGTGCCGCTGTACTGGCTGTCGCTGCGCTGGTACATCCGTCTGGCCCCGCCGCTGTACGCCGCCGAACGCGCCGCCTTCGGCACCCGAGCCCACCACCTGCTGTCGGCGCTCAAGGGCCTGGACACGGTGCTGGCCTACCGCCTGTCCGGCTGGCACGGGGTGCGTACGGCCACGGCGTCGTGGGCGGTGGCCACCTGGGCGCTGCGCGCCCGCACCGTGCAGACCATGTTCACCTGGCGCATCGACCTGTCCTTCGCCGTCGCGGTGTGCGTGGTGCTGTTCACCGGCTACGGGCTGGTGGACGCCAACGCCGTCACCGTCGGTGCCGCGACCACCGCGGTGCTGTACTTCCTGCGGCTGCAGGGCCCGCTGCGCGGACTGATGATGGAGATCGACACGCTGCAGGCCGCCGCCGCGTCCCTGGCGCGCGTCATCGGCGTCACCGACCTCGCGGAAGACGCCGACGGTGCCGACGGTGCCGAGGCGCAGGACGTCCCGGACGATGCAGCCGCGGCGACTGCGGCGTCCGCTGCGTCCGGCGTGCACCTCGACGCCGTCAGCTTCGCCTACCAGGACGGCGCGCCGGTCCTCCACGACCTGACGTTGACCATCCCCGCCGGCCAACGCGTGGCGGTGGTGGGCACCTCCGGGGCGGGCAAGACCACCCTGGCCGCCCTGATCGCCGGCATCCACCGTCCCACCACCGGCAGCGTCGACGCCCCGGTGAACACCATGCTGGTCAGCCAGGAGACCCACGTGTTCTCCGGCACGCTGCGCGACAACCTCACCCTCGCCGCACCGGGCCGCGACGACGCCGCACTCGTCGACGCCCTGCACCGCACCGGTGCCGGCGGGCTCCTCGAGGAGCTCCCCGACGGTCTGGACTCCCCTCTCGGCGCACAGGGCCACCCGCTCAGCGCGGCGCAGGAGCAGCACCTCGCCCTGACCCGCCTGCTCATCGCCGACCCGGACCTGGTGATCCTCGACGAGGCGACCGCCGAGGCCGGTTCCTCGCAGGCCGCGGTGCTCGACCGGGCGGCGGACGTGGCCCTGCAGGGACGCACCGGCGTGGTCATCGCCCACCGGCTGTCCCAGGCCGCCGTGTGCGACCGGGTGGTGGTCATGGAGCACGGTGTGGTGCAGGAGGACGGCACCCACGACGACCTCGTGGCCGCCGGCGGCCCCTACGCGCGCTTATGGGCGGCGTGGAACGCCAACAGGTGAGCGGCGCACAGGTTCACCCCTGGCTACTATTGACACGGTAACCAACCTTGCGCGTTCACTGCGCGAACACGACGGAAAGCGACAGTGCCGTGACCGCTACCCCGACCTTCGGCCCCATCTTCACCGAGATCCGCAAGCGCAGCGCCCAGTACCTGCTGTGGCGCGGCATCTTCGGCGTCATCATCGGCCTGCTGCTGATCTTCTTCCCCTTCGGCTCGGCGATCGTGCTCAGCATCTTCGTCGGTGCCTGGATGATCGTCGACGGCCTCGTCGCCGCCGGTGAGGCCTTCGACCTGAAGAAGGCCGACGCCCCCTGGGGCTGGACGTTGACCGCCGGGATCATCACCGCGATCGCCAGCGTGGCGATCCTGTTCATCCCGGGCATCTTCGCCCTCGTCAGCGCGATGTTCATCCTGATCTTCATGGCCATCGGCCTGGTGTTCAGCGGCATCTCCCAGCTGAACATCCCCAAGGCGCTGCGCAGCGGCTGGACCATCACCGCCGGCATCCTGAACATCATCTTCGGTCTCGTCCTGCTGGTGCTGTCCCTGACCAACCCCGCAGACAACGTCTGGACCCTGGCGATCGTGGCCGGTGTCTTCGCCCTCGTCATGGGTATCTCCTCGATCATCTTCTCCGTCCGTCTGCGCAGGTCGAACAAGGAAAACGCCTGACGTACCGACGGACACGCTGACAGGGCCGTCACAGCGTCCGTCATAGGAGTTGTGCGGTCTCCACGGACGGGTCTACGATCGGTCGCCATGATTACCCGTCCTGGGGACACCTCCGAGTGTTCTTACGCTGTACCCGGCCCTCACCTCGGCCGGCACCTCCGCGACACCGGCGGACGGATGCTGCTGTGGAGAGGCGGGTTGAGCATCGTCATCGGTCTGGCGCTGCTCGTCTTCCCCATCGGCACCGCCACCGTGGTGGGTCTCGTCATCGGCCTGTGGCTCGTGGTCGACGGCGTCAGCACGATGGGGCTGGCCTTCCAGCAGCGCTCCCACGCCGCCGCGTGGGGCTTCACCATGTTCTCCGGCGTGGTCACCGCCGTGGCCGGTGTCGCCATCCTGCTCTTCCCCGTTGCCTTCGCCGTGATCGGTGCCCTGGCCGTGCTGTGGATCATGGCGCTGGGCCTGGTCATCACCGGCATCGCCCGCACCGCGTCCCGCGCCGGAGGATGGAGCCTGGCCACCGGCCTGCTCAACATCATCTTCGGTGTGCTGCTCGGCGGCCTGGCCCTGGCCGAGCCCACCGGCGGTCTGGTCGCCCTGGCCTGGCTGCTCGGCGTGTACGGCCTGCTGTTCGGGATCCTGTCCGTGGTCATCGGAATCAGGTTGCGCCGGGGCCGGTAACCGGGGCGTACGGTCGTGGACATGACAACCAACGACCATGACGTCAACACCGAAAAGCACGTCCCCCTCTCCCTCATCGACTTCGCGACCGTCTTCAAGGGCGAGACCTCCCGGGAGGCCTTCCTGCGTTCCGTGGAGCAGGCACAGCTCGCCGAACGTCTGGGCTACTCCCGGATCTGGTACTCCGAGCACCACAACATGTCGTCGATCGCCTCCAGCGCTCCGGCCGTGCTCATCTCCCACATCGCCGCGAAGACCGACAGCATCCGGCTGGGTTCCGGTGGTGTGATGCTGCCGAACCACTCCCCCCTGGTCATCGCCGAACAGTACGGCACCCTCGCCGAGCTCTACCCGGGCCGCATCGACCTGGGAGTGGGACGCGCCCCCGGCACCGACCAGCGCACGGTGATGGCGCTGCGTCGCGACCCGCGCTCCGCCGAGTCCTTCCCGGAGGACGTCCGCGAGCTGCAGGGCTACCTCGCCGGACGCTCGCGAGTGCCGGGCGTGACGGCCATCCCGGGCACCGACACCCACGTGCCGGTGTACGTCCTGGGCTCCTCCCTGTTCGGCGCGAAGCTCGCCGCGCAGCTGGGTATCCCCTACTCCTTCGCCTCCCACTTCGCCCCGGACGCGTTGAAGGAGGCCGTCTCGGTCTACCGGCAGACCTACCAGCCGTCGAAGGAGCACCCGGAGCCCTACGTGATCGCCGCGGTGAACGTGACCACCGCCGACACCGAGGCCGAGGCCCTGGCACAGAGCGAGAAGGTCCGCCGTGCCCGCGTCGAGACCATGGCCCTGCGCGGACGCAAGGTCTCCGAGGAGGACCTCGACCTGTTGATGTCCTCGCCGGCGGCTGACCAGATCTTGTCGATGCTTAAGTATTCCGCGGTGGGAACCGGCGAACAGGTACGCGAGTACCTCGAGGGCTTCACCGCCACCGCGCAGGCCGACGAACTGATGGTGGCGATCCAGTCGCCGTCGACTGAGGGATCGCTGAGGGCCATGGAGATCCTCGCCGACTCCTGGGGCCTGTCGCGCCCGTAGCGACGCCGCCCCCGACGGGCGCCGGGGTACCCCTGTAGCGCCTGTAGTGCCCATAGCGTCAGTTCATACCTGCACTACAAAGGCACCTTTTCGACCCGTCGGAGCTCCCCCTCATTTTCACCCCCGATAGCTCCGCGCGGACCCACCCCCCTTTCTTCGGCGACACCCTATGCTGACCTCGGCATAAGTACTTTCCACACCCCACGCACGGGCGGACACACCCGCCCGGGTAACCCACCCGAACCTATCTTCTGCTTAGGGTGCACTTTGCTGCATCACGTTCACCTCGGATACGCTGCCGCTGAACGAGTTTCGCTCAGTGAGTTCGAGCCTCGCCCCCGGGTCCTTCTGACGTTGACCCCGGGGCACGGGGCCGACAAAGAAAGGGAATCCGCCGAATGCGCACCATCCTCCGACGCAGGTCCAGCCGAGCGCTGGCCGTGTCCATGACCGCCGTGCTCTCCATGGGAGCACTCGCCGCCTGCTCGTCCGACGACGACTCCAGCTCGTCCGACAACGGCGACTCCGACACCCGCACCGTCACCGACGCGCGCGGTGAGGTCGAGATCCCCGCCGACCCCGAGCGCGTCGCGGCCTTCGACAACCGCATCTTCCAGGTCCTCGCCGACTGGGACATCGACCTGGTCTCCGCACCGGTCACCCTGATCCCGGACACCATCGAGAAGTACCACGACGACGAAGATATCCACGACACCGGTTCACACCGCGAGCCGAACCTCGAGGAGCTCGTCGCCGCGGAGCCGGACCTCATCATCACCGGCTACCGTTACTCCAGCCAGTACGACGAGATGGCCGAGCTGCTGCCGGACACCCCGATCATCGACCTGAGCTTCGGCCAGGACGCCGAGGGCGAGGACAACCAGCCCCTGGAGGACACCCTCAAGGAGATCACCAACCTGATCGGTGAGGTCTTCGAGAAGGAGGACGAGGCCGAGGCTCTGGTCGAGGACTTCGACGAGGCCAAGGACCGCGCCAAGGCCGCGTACAACCCGGATGAGACCGTCATGGGTCTGCTGACCTCCGGTGGCGACATCAACTACTCCGCACCGTCCACCGGCCGCTCCGTCGGCCCGGTCTTCGACATGCTGGACCTGACCCCGTCCTACGACCACGACGGTTCGTCCAACCACCAGGGTGACGACATCTCCGTCGAGGCCATCGCCCAGTCCAACCCGGACTGGATCCTGGTCCTGGACCGCGACGGCGGCACCTCCGCCCGCGACGAGGCCGACTACGAGTCCGCCGCCGAGCTGATCGCCGACTCCGAGGCGCTGCAGAACGTCACCGCCGTGGAAGAGGACAACATCGTCTACTTCCCGCAGGACTTCTACACCACCGAGGACATCGAGGCCTACACCGAGGTCCTCAACTCCATCGCCGACGCCTTCGAGGCTCACGACTCGGAGTAGTCCCCCAAGCTAGAACCGCACGGCCCCTTCCGGGTCGAGCACGCGCCCGGGAACGGGACTTCCTCACCGCAGGTGACTGCGTGGGACGTCCCGTCTCGGGCGCACACGTGTGACCAGTACCGCGACACTCCACAGACAGGATCTCCATGACCGTCGCACAGTCCTCGGCCTCCGAGGAGGCCTCACCTCCCCTGGCACCGCCACCGCAGGCCTCCTGGTGGAGGACCACCTGGCCGATCCTCATCGGGATCGCCTTCACCCTCGCGCTGATCGCCGGCTCCCTGTTCATCGGGGTCTACGACATCCGCGGCGCCGAGGACGGGTGGAACATGTTCGGCATCACCCGCGTGCCACGCACCATCGCGCTGGCACTGGCCGGTGCCGCGATGGCCATGTGCGGTCTGGTCATGCAGCTGCTGACCCAGAACAAGTTCGTGGAACCGACCACCACGGGAACCACCGAGTGGGCGGGCCTGGGCCTGATCCTCACCATGGTGATGATCCCCGGTGCCAGCCTGCTCACCCGCATGGTCGGTGCCATCATCTTCGCCCTGGTCGGCACGATCGTGTTCTTCCTGTTCCTGCAGCGCGTCACGCTGAAGTCCTCGCTGATCGTGCCGATCGTGGGCATCATGCTCGGCGCGGTCGTCGGCTCGGTGTCCAGCTACGTCGCACTGAAGACGGACATGCTGCAGCAGCTGGGCATCTGGTTCGCGGGCAGCTTCACCGGCGTGGTCAGGGGACGCTACGAGCTCCTGTTCATCGTGCTGGTGGTCCTGGTCCTCATCTTCATCGCCGCCGACCGGTTCACCGTGGCCGGCCTGGGCAAGGACATCGCGACCAACGTCGGCCTGAACTACCGGCGCGTCCTGTTCCTCGGCATCCTCATGATCGCCGTGGTCTCCGGGGTGGTCACCGTGGTCGTCGGCAACCTGCCCTTCCTGGGCCTGATCGTCCCCAACATCGTCTCGATGTTCCGTGGCGACAACCTGCGCTCGAACCTGCCCTGGGTGGCGATGCTCGGCATGTGGATCCTGATCATCTGCGACATCATCGCCCGCACCGTCATCATGCCCTTCGAGGTGCCCGTGTCCCTGATCCTCGGCATCCTCGGCGCCGTCGTGTTCGTCTTCCTGCTGGTGAGGAGCCGCCGTTATGCGCGATAAGAAGTCAGTCCTGAAGAAAACCGCGCCGGACGCCGGCAGCGCCGCAGCCGGCGCCGACACCGGTGCCGCGGCCGGCACGGACGCCGCCGAGGCGTCCGACGTCCGTTCGGCGGCACGCCATTCCGGGCCCTTCTCGCACCCTGGCCAGCGCACCAGGTACATCATCCTGGTCAGCGTGCTGGCCGCGGCCGCCGTCGGGTTCACCGTCGCGCACATGAGCTACGGCAACCCGATGGACTTCGGCACCCAGGGGTACTGGAAGATCGCCGGGATGCGCGCGGACGCGATCATCACGATGATCATCGTCGCCGTCTGCCAGGCCTTCGCCACGGTCGCCTTCCACACGGCGACGAACAACCGGATCATCACCCCGTCGATCATGGGCTTCGAGTCCCTGTACATCGCCGTGCAGACCGGCGTGATCTTCTTCCTGGGCACCGCGGGTCTGGCCGCGTTCACCGGCACCCGGCAGTTCGTCCTGCAGTCGCTGCTGATGATCGTCTTCGCCGTGGCACTGTTCAGCTGGCTGCTGTCCGGCAAGCTCGGCAACATCCACGTGATGCTGCTGGTCGGCGTGGTCATCGGCGGTGGCCTGCGGTCGCTGTCGACCTTCATGCAGCGCCTGCTGGAGCCCAACGAGTTCGACGTGCTCACCGCCCGGACCTTCGGCAACATCAGCAACGCCAACACCGACAACTTCCCGATCGTCATCCCCGTCGTCGCGGTGACCTGCCTCATCCTGCTCCTGCGCTCCCGCCGGATGAACGTCATCGCCCTCGGCAAGGACACCGCCAGCAACCTGGGCCTGAACCACAAGCGCGAGCTGATGATCCTGCTGCTGCTGGTGGCGATCCTCATGGCGATGACCACCTCGATGGTCGGCCCGATGACCTTCCTCGGGTTCCTCGTGGCCACGCTGGCCTACCAGCTCACCGACACCTACGACCACCGCCTCATCCTCCCGGTGGCCGTCCTGGTCGGCTACCTCGTGCTGATCGGCTCGTACTTCATCATGCGCAACTTCTTCTACGCCGAGGGTGCCGTGACCATCATCATCGAGCTCGTCGGCGGAACCGTCTTCCTGTTCTTCATCATGCGAAAGGGTCGCCTGTGATCACCATCGACAACGTCTCCAAGTCCTACAGCGCCGAGACCACGATCGGCCCGGTGTCACTCGAGATCCCGGCCGGCGGGGTCACCGCCCTGGTCGGCCCCAACGGTGCCGGCAAGTCCACCCTGCTCACCATGGTCGGACGCCTGCAGAAGCCGGACACCGGCACCATCACCGTCGGCGGCATGGACATCGCCTCCGCCGCGTCCGGCGAGGTCGCCAAGCGCCTGTCGATCCTGCGCCAGGAGAACCACTTCGTCACCCGGCTCACCGTGCGCCAGCTGGTCGGCTTCGGCCGCTACCCCTACTCCCACGGGCGGTTGAACGTGGAGGACGAGAAGTACATCTCCGAGGCCATCGACTTCCTCAACCTCCGCGAGTTCGAGAACCGCTACCTCGACCAGCTCTCCGGTGGTCAGCGTCAGCGTGCCTACGTGGCGATGGTGCTCGCGCAGAACACCGAGTACGTGCTGCTCGACGAGCCGCTGAACAACCTGGACATGAAGCACTCCGTCCAGATGATGAAGCAGCTGCGCCGGGCCTGCGACGAGCTGGGCCGCACGGTGATCATCGTGCTGCACGACATCAACTTCGCCGCCCGCTACGCCGACCACATCTGCGCGATGACCAACGGCGAGGTCAACGTCTTCGGCACGCCCGACGAGGTCATCCAGGACGAGACGCTCAGCGACATCTTCGGCACCGACGTCCGCGTGCTGGAGACCGAGTACGGCCGCCTGGCGAACTACTTCTGAGTGGCCCGATGACCTTCACCCCGGAGATCTGGCACAGCCTGCTCGGCGTGGCCGTGCTGGTGGCCGTCGCCGTGGCGGTGCTCTCCCTGGCCGGGGTGGGCCACCGCTGGAGCACCGCCGTGGCCGTGGGCCGCGGCACGGTCCAGCTGGCCCTGATCAGCGTGGTGCTCTCCGGGGTCATCACCGACCCCCGGTGGGTGGGGTTGGCCCTGGTCGTCATGTTCTTCGTCGCCGCCACGACCAGCACCCACCGCATCGGCTGGACGCCGTACCGTTTCCTCGTGGTCACCGGGGCGATGGCCGCCGGGGTGGGCGTGGTGCTCACCGTGGTGTTCCTCACCGGCGCGATCGAGCTCTCCGCCCGCTACGCCCTGGCCATCGGCGGAATCATCATCGGCGGGGCCATGTCCGCCGCCACGCTGGCCGGACGGCGTCTGGCCCAGGCCACCGAGGAACGCTGGGACGAGGTCGAGGCCTGGCTCGCCCTCGGCGCCACCCCGCGTCAGGCCACCGTGGAGATCGCCCGCTTCTCCATCCGGGAGGCCCTGATCCCCGCCACCGACCAGACGAAGACCACCGGACTGGTCACCCTGCCCGGCGCGTTCGTCGGCGCGATCTTCGGCGGCGTGAGCCCCGTGGACGCAGGACGCTTCCAGATCGTGGTGCTCGCCGGCATCATGGCCGCCGGCGCGGTCACCGCGACGATCATCGCCTTCAGCCTCTCCCCCACGCTGTACCGTCCGCGCGACAAGGCCTGAACCTACCGGTCACAGGCCTCCACCCCCAGATAGCCCCTACGCGCAGAAATTACTTCCCAAGCCTTCCGCACCAGGCCTATCATCAGAATCGGGTCCGGCGAGCATGGTGAGCCTCACCCAAGTTAATGCGGTGACAGCCCCGCTCATAGCCGCTCACAGCTCTCCACCGGACCCCCAAGAAGGCCGCGTCAATGTTCTACACGAACGCACTGATCGGGCTGCGCGAAGGCCTGGAAGCCACCATGGTGGTGATCATCCTCGCCGCCTACCTGAACAAGACCGGGCAACGCTGCTCGTTCCCCTGGTTGTGGGCCGGCATCATCGCCGCCCTCGCCTTCACCGTCGGCATCTTCCTCGTCATCAACTTCGGCTCCAAGACGTTGACCACCGTCGGCCAGGAACTCATCGGCGGCATCGCCTCGCTGATCACCGTGGCACTGGTGGTCTGGATGCTGATCTGGATGAAGGGCGCCAGCAGGGACATCGCCGCCGAACTCGAGGGCCGCATGGGCAGGGCGGTCGCCGTCGGGCCGCTGGCGGTGGCCACGGTGGCCTTCGTCGCCGTCGCGCGCGAGGGCATGGAGACCGCGTTGCTGGTCTTCGAGTCCTTCACCCGCGCCTTCGGCGTCCCCTTCGCCGGCCTGATGACCGGCGTCGGGGTGTCCGTGGTCCTGGGGGTGCTGATGTACTTCGGCGTCCTGCGCATCAACCTCGGCGTGTTCTTCCAGGTCACCGGCGCACTGCTGATCGTCGTGGCCGCCGGCATCCTGAGCTACGGCATCACCGACCTGCAGGAGGCCAACGTCCTGCCGGGCCTGTCGAACCACGCCTTCGACATCTCCGGTGTGCTCACCCCGGGCACCTGGTACGCCTCGCTGCTGGAGGGCATGTTCAACATCGTGCCCCAGCCCACGGTGCTGGCGTTCACCGGCTGGCTGCTCTTCCTGCTCATCGCACTTCCCGCGTTCTTCTGGCCCGCCCGCTCCCGGACGGACTCCGACTCCTCCGCACAGAAAGCCACCGTCTCATGAAGATCTCCCGGATCACCCGTGCCTCCCTCGCCGTCCCCGTCGTCCTGGCGCTGCCCCTGTCGATGGTGGCCTGCGCGGACAAGGACGACTCCGCCACGGCGTACACCGTCACCGCCACCGACGACTCCTGCGACGTCGACTCCTACGAGGGCACCACCGGCAACAACGCCTTCGACATCGCCAACGACGGGTCGAAGATCACCGAGTTCTACGTCTACACCGACGGCGGCCGGGTGCTCGGCGAGGTGGAGAACATCGGCCCCGGCGCCGCGCGTACCCTGCACGTCGAGATCCCCGAGGCCGGCACCTACCAGGTGACCTGCAAGCCCGGCATGGTCGGCGAGGGCGTCTCCCACGACTTCGAGGTCACCGGCGACGCGGTGTCCCAGGCCGAGGGCGACGACCAGCTCACCGCCGCGGTGGACGGCTACCTGCGCTACGTCCGCTCGCAGACCACCGCGCTGCAGGAGTCGGTGGACACCTTCGCCCAGGCCATCGAGGACGACGACGTCGACACCGCCAAAGAGCTCTTCGCCCCGACGCGCACCTACTACGAGCGCATCGAGCCGATCGCCGAGTCCTTCCCCGACGACCTCGACCCGCGCATCGACCTGCGCGAGGCGGACCTGGAGGACGGCCAGGAGTGGACCGGTTTCCACGCCATCGAGAAGCAGCTCTGGGAGGACGGCAAGATCACCGACAAGACCAAGCAGGACGCCCAGCAGCTGGTCGACGACATCGCCGAGCTCGTCGACGGCGTCGCCGCGTCCGACTTCTCCGTGCAGCCCGTGCAGATCGCCACCGGCGCCCAGGGCCTGCTGGACGAGATCTCCACCTCGAAGATCACCGGCGAGGAGGACATCTTCTCGCACACCGACCTGTGGGACTTCCAGACCAACCTGGACGGCTCGAAGGCTGCCATCGCCTCGTTGGAGAACGCCATCGACGACCGCGACGCCGACCTTCTCGCCGAGATCAACGACAACGTCGACAAGGTCCAGGCCCAGCTCGACGCCTTCCGCGAGGGCGACGGGTTCGTCTCCTACGACACCGTCAACGAGAAGGACCGCAAGGAGCTCTCCGCCGGCATCGACCGGCTGACCGAGCAGGTCTCCAAGGTCGCCGAGGTCATCGCGCAGTGAGTGGATCCCGGTCGTCACACCCGTTCTCCCGCCGGACGTTCCTGACCGGCCTCGGTCTCGGCGCGGCCGGCGTGGGTGCCGCCGGCGCGGGGGGCCTGGCGTTGAGCTCCTGCTCGACCGACGGCAGTGCCGGCGGTGCCGGCGGCAGCGGCGGCAGCGGCGGTGAGCACACCGTGCCCTTCCGCGACGTCCACCAGGCCGGGATCACCACCGCGCAGCAGGAGCACCTGCACATCGTCGCCTTCGACGTGGTCACCACCGACCGCGAGGACCTGCGCGACCTCCTGAGCGAGTGGACGGCGATGGGCGAGCGTATGGCAGAAGGCCTGGAGACCACCGAGGGCGGGGCGCTGAGCGACACCTCGGCGGACACCCCCTCCGGCGACCCCTCCGGCGTGACCGTGCCGTCCGATACCGGCGAGGCGCTCGGCCTGACCGCGGCGAACCTCACCGTGACGATCGGCTTCGGCCCCTCGCTGTTCGACGACCGCTTCGGCCTGTCCGACCGGCGGCCGGACGAACTCACCGCCCTGCCGAAGTTCCCCGGCGACCAGCTCGTCGAGGAACTGTGCGACGGCGACATCGTGATCCAGGCCTGCGCCGACGATCCGCAGGTCGCCGTGCACGCCGTACGCAACCTCACCCGAGCCGGCTCCGGCGTGGTGGAGGTCCGCTGGTCGCAGCTCGGCTACGGGCGGGCGTCGAAGACCACCGTGGACGAGACCACGCCGCGCAACCTCTTCGGGTTCAAGGACGGCACCCGCAACATCCTCGCCGACGAGACCGACGACCTGGACACCCACGTGTGGTGCCCGGCGGAGTCCGGCAAGGGCTCCTGGATGGACGGCGGGTCGTACATGTGCGTGCGGCGTATCCGCATGCTGCTGGAGGTCTGGGACCGGCAGATCCTCGACGACCAGCAGCACACCTTCGCCCGCTACAAGGGCTCCGGGGCACCGCTGGGCACCACCGACGAGTTCGACGACGTACCCTTCGACCTGTACCTGGGCACCGGTGGCCCGGCGATCCCCCACGACTCGCACGTGTTCCTCGCCCACCCCGACAACAACGACGGGGCGCGCATGCTGCGCCGGGCCTACAACTTCATCGAGGGCTCGGACTCCTTCGGCCACCTGTCCAGCGGCCTGTTCTTCATCGCCTACGTGGCACGTCCGTCGGTGGACTTCACGCCGGTGCAGATGGCGCTGGCGCACAAGGACAAGATGAACGAGTACGTGCGTTACGAGTCCAAGGCGATCTTCGCCTGCCCGCCGGGGTTGGGCGACGACGGCGCCGACTGGGGAACCGCACTGTTCGACGGGTAGTGCCCTGTAGTGCGCGCGGTACACGGTACTTCTCAGTGAAAACACCGGCTAATCCCGTTCCTACAGGTACTTAGGCGAGCGTAGCCTACTGCTCATGCCCCAGGTTCTGACGTCCTCCCGCACCCTCCCCCGCCGTGCCTTCCTCGGCGGCGCCGTGACCCTTGCCATGGCGTCCTTCGCCGCCGCCTGCGCCTCGTCCGACGGCGGTTCCGGCGGGGACGGAGGCGACGCCGCAGCGTCCGGCGCGGCGCAGGGAACGTCCGGCGAGCACCCCTCGCGCGTGGTCGCCCTGTCGACCGGACACCTGGACCACTGCCTGGCTATGGGCGTGCTGCCCGTCGGCCTCGCCGTCGCGGTGTCGGACGCCACGGACAGCCGCGGACAGCCGCGGACAGCCGCGGAATCCCCCAGTACATCCGCGACGTCTTCGACGAGGACTTCGACCTGGACTCCATCGAGATCGTCGGCGAGCGCATGGACCCCGATCTCGAGATGGTCGCCACACTGAAGCCCGACCTCATCCTGTCGAACAAGCGCAACCCGCAGGAACTCAACGACCAGCTCGCCTCCATCGGCACCGTGGTGCAGACCAACGGCGGCTCCGAGTGGTTCAAGACCGACCTCGGCATCGTCGGCGACGCCCTCGGCTACCGCGACAAGGCCGACGAACTGCTGCGCGACTACGAGGCACGGGCGCAGGAGTGGGGCGAGCAGCGCGGCACCAGCGACACGATCTCGCTGACCCGCGCCAAGGGCGACCAGTACATGTACTTCGGCACCCTCGCGCTGGCCAGCATCGTCGCCGAGGACGCCGGACTGACCCGCCCGGAGAACCAGCGCTTCGACGACAACGCCAGCCGGCCGCTGGCCCAGGAGAACGCCGGCGACCTCGACGCCGACTGGCTGTTCTACAGCTTCCCCGGCGGCACCACCGACATCCTCGACAGCGACTCCTGGCGGCGGCTGCCCGCCGTGCAGGACGGGCACGCCTTCGAGGTCGACGTGGACCCGTGGTTCATCAACGCCTCCGTCGTCGCCGCCGACCGGGTGCTGGCGGACATGAAGAAGTTCATGGCCTGACGCGCTTCCAGCCCCGTCCCCACTCCGTCCCCGCCCCGTCCCAGACCGGTAGGTTGGTCACCATGTCCTCACCTGAGCCCGACTCCGTCGCCGCCCGTTTCCGCACGGCGTTCCGACGCCACCCCACCGGTGTCGCGCTGGTCACCGCGCACGTCGACGGGCAGGACGTGGGCCTGACCGTCTCCAGCCTCGCCTCCCTGTCCGTCGACCCGCTGGCCGTGGCGTTCTCCCTGGCCAAGCGCGACGGCAGCGCCGGGGCGATCCTCACCGCCGACTCCTACCTGATCCACTTCCTCAGCGAGGAGCAGGCCGACCTCGCCTACGAGTTCTCCCGCTACGACGGCCGCCGCTTCACCGTGGACCAGCGCTGGTCCACCGCCCCGCACGGCGAACCGATGCTGAAGGACGCTCTGGCGGTGATGCGCGCGCGCACCGTCGACACCATCCGGCTGGGCGAGGCGACGCTGATCGCCGCGGAGGTCACCGACGTGATCCGCGGTGCGGACGGCCAGGGCGAGGCTCCCGCCTGCGCCGACGTCGCCGCACCGTCCCCCCTGATGTTCCGCAGCCACCAGTTCTACCGCTTCCCCACCGGGCAGCCGCCCCTGTAGGACGCACCGCGGTGCGTCCTACCTCCTGCGTCCTACTCGTCGGCGTTGCCGGCGGACCAGGTCGACCAGGGGATGTTCCAGTCACCCAGGCCGTCGTACCCCTCGAGCGTGCCGCCGCCGGTGCCCCGCACCTCGGTGATGTCGCCGCGCTTGAGGTTCTCGTACACCCACTGCGCATCCTCGACCGAGAGGTTCAGGCAGCCGTGGGAGGTGTTCGTGTTGCCCTGGGCGTAGACCGACCAGGGGGCCGCGTGGAAGTAGATGCCCGAGTAGGACATCTGCGTGGCGTACTGCACGTCGGTGACGTAACCGCCGGCGTCCAGCGCCAGACCGAAGGTCTGCGAGTCCATCGTCAACGACTCGAACTGGTCACCGATCTGGTAGATCCCCTCAGGGGTCTCGTGACCGGGCATGCCCATCGACGTCGGCATCGTCTTGACGACCTCGCCGTTGCGGGTCACCGTGACCATCTTCGTGTCGTTGTCGGCCACGGCGCGCACGTCGTCACCGATGGTGAAGGACGCCTCGCGGTCGACCTCGCCGTACATGCCGCCGAGGTCCTTGCCCACCAGGTCGGCGTCCACCGTGACCTCGGTGCCGGCCTGCCAGTACTCCTCCGGGCGCCAGCGCACCTCGTTGGAGGTGATCCAGTAGAACGCGCCCTCCACCTTCGGCTCGGTCTGGATCGAGATCGCGTCCTCGACCGCCTGACGGTCACCCGGGGCCTCGTCGAAACGCAGCGCGATGGACTGGCCCACGCCGACCGTCGACCCGTCCAGCGGGGCGAGCGAGGCGTTGGTCAGCAGATCCGGGCTGAAGGTCGTGAAGGACGTCGACAGGTTCTCGTCGCCGGCCTTCGCCTCGAGCGAGTAGGTGCTGGAGTACTCCAGCTTGCCGTCCGAGGTCCACTCCGTCTCGTCCTCGTTGAAGGACCCCTCGACCTCGTTGCCGTAGCCGTCGGTGAGGGTGACGGAGTCGATGCCCTCGTCGTCCTGCACGGTGACGGGTTCATCGACCTTGACGCCGGTGTCCTCGTCGTCGACGTTGGCGGTGAGTTCGACGGCGTCGTCCTCGTCGTCGGACGTCCCGCTCTGAGCGACCTGGTCGGTGTCGGTATCGTCATCACCGTCGATGGTGCAGGCTGCGGTGGTCAGCAGCGCGGTGGCGGCGGTCGCCGCCACGACGGTGCGAATAACTCGGCCCGTACGGCCGAATCGGAAGTGCATGGTGTCTACAGTCTCTTTCCGCCCCGGCGGAAGCTCTCCCCGGGGTGATGAAATGTCGTGGTGAAGTCGTCTTCGACGGCTGCGGCGCGGATGAAGCACGGAAGCCCGTCCGCGCCCGGCGAGGTGAGGGTCGGGCCGCGTCTAGAAGGTCATCTTACGTCTGCACTGTGCTGCGAAAGTAACGAAAACCGCCGCCGCGGCAAGATTGTGTCCTAATCGTTACCCAGCCTCACCGACCGCTCGGCGACCCTCCGGACACCTCCCGGGGAACTCTCGGTGAACAGCCAGCACGGGTGCATCCTTCTGCCCTACGCACCCGCGGTCCCGGGCTTCGCCTGGCCACCAACCGCACGCCCGCGCCCCGCCGACAGCGTTTCGCCGCCCGACCTGCAGATTTGCCAGAGAATCGGCGTGGAGCTATAGTTTTCCTCGTTGCCGAGGACGGGCCATCCGCTCCGAAGTACATGCGTCATTAGCTCAATTGGCAGAGCAGCTGACTCTTAATCAGCGGGTTCGGGGTTCAAGTCCCTGATGACGCACAATCACCCCAGGTAGACAGTGGTACAGACCACCGAATGCCTGGGGTTCACTCGTTTCAGTGCACAGAAAATGCACAGAAATTAGAGCGCTCTCGCCTCCCCCAATCGGGGGCGCGCTACAGGTCGTGGCGGACCTCATCGGCAACGGCATCCGACGACTCCGGGTGCCGTTGCAGCAGCCGGCGGATCGTCGCCAGCGCCGCACGGTACTTCGCCTCCAGGGTCGACACCCGCTTCTCCAGCCGTCCGATCCGCTCGTCCCGCTCGCCCAAACGCTTCTCGGTCCACGCATCGCGCTCAGCGAGCCGCTTGTCCGTCCACGCCTCCATCTGGTCCACGATCTGCTGCGACTTGTCGCCGGACGTCGCGACCTGCTCGCCCTGCTTGCTCTTCGTATTCGTGCGTGCCACGAGCCACAGGAACGCCCCGGTGATCGCGGCCGTCAGCGCTTCGCCGAGTCCGAGGTCACTCAGGTCAAGGCCGCCCATGTCGTACCTCCCTGATCTTCAGCTCCTCCCTCGATCCTCGCCACATCGTGTAGACGATCGCCGCGGCGAACAGCAGGTACGAACTCGTGGTCAGCCACACGCCGACCTTCCACAGCGACAGGACCCACAGCATGTGCAGCCCGATCGCCGCGTAGAACGCCAGGTCCGCCACCCGGCTGGTGTGCCTGAGGGACAGCACCAGGTTCGCGGCGCCGACGACGATCCAGAGGATGCCCCAGGCGTCGAGGCTCATCCACGCCTCGGCGGGGTGCTGCATCCCCGCGAGCACCGCGGACGGCTTGTAGTCGAGGTACGACACTCCTCGAGCGACGCAGCCCAGGCCAAGGAGCACGAGAAGGACCGCGTCAGTGAGGGCCCAAGCGCGAAGCCTTTCAGCGGGGCGCCGGAGCGGCGGGGGAAGGTGGTCGATCGGCACGGGTCACCTCCGGTAGTGGTCGGCGACGCTGGTCGCCGCCTGCGTCGCAGTGGTCAGGGCGTGCTGCCCGGTTTGCGCCACGTCAGTGATGCGGCGGTAGACCTCGGACGCCACAGCGTTCGTGTCGACCTGGGCGGCAGCAGCGACGTCCGCAGCGGTCGCTGTGGAGTCGGAGCCGGCGTTGGTCTTCGCCCCCGCGATGAGCGGTGCGAGGACGCCGAACGCGTACGGCAGGATCTTGTCCAGCTGGTCAGTCCACTGGTCGACCTGCACCTCCGACAGCACTCCGAACGCGCCGAGGATCGCGACCACCGCGGCGGCGGCGAAGTACAGGATCTTGCGGATGGCCCACTTCGGGGCGGTCTTGAGCTTGCTCACTTCTTCGTTCCCTTCTCCTCGATGGCGGCGTCCTGTGCGGACTGCATGATGTCCTGCACGTTCTTCATCGCGACCTGCAGTTCGGCGACGGCCTCGATGAGGGTCTTTCCGCCGTTGCCGACGACCTCCTTCTTCCAGCCGTTGAACAGGAACTCGCCGGTCTTCTCGTCCTTCTCGTAGCCGACCATCTGGTCGAGGATCAGGGCGAGCGCATCGACCGGCGTCAGCCCGCCGAGCTGCGGCCAGCCGGGGAACTCCTTCACCTTGTGGCTGCCGGTGAGCTGGTTGCGGATCTCCGACAGCATGAGCCGGTCGGTGTCACTGAACATGTCGTCCTCCTCGGACTGCGTCGTGGTTTCGGTGGAGCCCTGCCAGTCGGCGGCGTAGGCGTACTCGCGGGGCGGGATCATGGTGGCGAACTGGTCGAACGTGACCCACGACCCGTGCGGCTTGAATCCGCTGTCGGCGAGCCACACATGCCGCTTCCCGGCAGCGTCGACGGCGTAGCCCATCACGCACAGGTAGTGCTTGACGAAACCGCCGCCGTACTGGAGGTTCTGCGTCGACGTGTACGAGGCCTTCGGGTAGTTCGACGGCGGCACCCAAATGTTCGCGGCGACGCCGACGCTGCCATTGATCGAGCCGACGATGCGCTTCCACAGAAGCTCCTTCTCGTCCTGCTTCGGCGGGTCGTTCGGCATCGCACCGACCGTCCAGGTGCCACCCATGCGGGCGTTGAGCACCCGGGCGATCTGAACGACGCCGTTGGTGCCGTTGATCGTCGTCCCCAACTCCTTGGCGAGGACGGACTCGGCGACCATGTTCTTCGTGCGTGTGTGCAGAAGAAGCTGCGCGGTGGCCGGGCCGCACCAGTAGTAGGTGTCCTGCCTGATCTCCGACCGGGAGTAGTCCAGCACCTTCTCCACGGTCGCCGCCGTGGTGGGCGCTGACCCGACGCGAGCCGGGAGTAGGCGGGTGCCGAGTGTCTTGCACCGTGCGAGGCGGGTTCGGCGGTCGGTGATGCCGTTGGTGCCGCCGTTGATGGCGCGGGTGACGCCGTCTAGGTTGTCGGCGTCGCACAGGCTGTTGAGCTGTGGGCGTGCGACGGTCCAGTACCAGGAGGCCGCGAGGAAGCCCCACTTCGGCTCCTGACGCACCAGCTGGGGTTGTGCCTCGAAGTCGATGGTCGTGTGCCCCTGCGCGTTGGCCCAGCGGGTGAAAGCGCGGAAGTTGTTCCGGCCGGTCAACTGGATTGGACCGGAACCCTTGTAGCGGGGACCGTCGCCAGGCTGCGTGTTCCCGAGGTCGGCGCGGCCGTTGTAGGCAGACCCGCTGGCGATCTCCTCCATGTACTGCAGGCCCACGCTCTCGTGACCGATCTGC
Source organism: Corynebacterium sp. AOP12-C2-36 (assembly GCF_052379185.1). Lineage (NCBI taxonomy): Bacteria > Bacillati > Actinomycetota > Actinomycetes > Mycobacteriales > Corynebacteriaceae > Corynebacterium > Corynebacterium sp. AOP12-C2-36. Next base: position 133,825 of record NZ_JBQSYJ010000010.1, read on the forward strand.
GAGCACCAGTGCGCCGCCCGAAGCGCCGTGGTGATGTTCGCCGCCCGCATGGCGTTCTCCATGCCAGGCAGCATCTCGGTCGCCCGCGCCAGTGAGCAGCCCATAGCGGTGGACAGTGTCTGTGCATCCATACGCCCATCTCACCGCCCACCGGTCCCCCTCCCCCGGTCTGCGACGACCTACCCCGGCCCGACGTACTGAATGCTGTACTCGCTCGACATGCCTCGCTCCGAGGGCGCCATGGTGTTCGTCGAGCCCGACCAGATCCACGGGTAGAGCCGCGTGCCGGCGTACAGGTAGGTCACCCGCGAGGTGACCACGAACCGGCCCAGGCCGATGTCCTGCCACAGCTGCAGCCCGGAGACCGCGCTGTTGATGTCGGTCGTCAGCCCGGCGCCACGGGGGTTGCTGTCCCCCGCCCAGCACTGGGTGGCAGACAGAAGGTACAGACCGTCGACAGGAGCATAGAGGTAAGTGTTCGCGTCGTTGGTCGCGACGGCCGCACCCTGAGTCGAGCGATTCGCCCGCAGCCGCCCGTTGCTGTTGTACAGCAGCCGGGTGAAGGCGTCCCGAGTCGGGGTGTAGGACGCCCCCGACCACATCAGCGAGCCGTAGGGCGGGCTGTCGTAGGACGAGTGTCCGAACAGCACGCGCCGCTGGGCGTCGGTCAGCCCGCTACCGCCTGCGAGTTTCCCTCGCTCTGTCCAGGCCATCGGTCACACCAGCTCGTAGACGGTGCCGCTGGTCGTGTCCAGGTACATGTCCCCGGCGGCGGAGCCGGTGACCGTTCCGGGCGTACCGGACCCGGTGAACCACTTCGACCCACGGGCGCCCTGCGCACCTTCAGCTCCCTGGACACCACGCTGACCCTGCGCGCCCTCGACGCCCTGGGGGCCGCGGTCTCCCTGCGGCCCCTCGGCACCCTCCGGCCCTTCCGGGCCGACGAACTGCACACCCGCTCCCTGCGGCGGGAAGGCCGTGCCGGTCCACACGTACAGCAGACCGGAGGCCTCCACGATGTACGCTGCGCCCGCGTCGCCCGTCGTCAGGTCCGTGGGTAGATCGGCGTAGGTGGCCACCTGGCCGGCGACCGTGATGCCCTTCCCGTCCTCGCCCCGGGGTCCACGCGGACCCTCCGGGCCGTCCGGTCCTTGGGCGCCCTGCTCTCCAGACTCGCCCTGCGGCCCACGGGGACCCTCCGGTCCGATCTCGCCCTGAGATCCGGTCTCGCCCTTCGGCCCCTTCAGGGAGCCACGCTGTGTCCAAGCCATGATGACCTCCTCAGGTCAGTTCGTAGATGTCGCCTGTGATCGTGTCCAGCCAGGTATCCCCCGGCTTCGCGCCTTCGATGTAGTCCGGTGGGCTGCCTTGACCGGTCCACATCACCGGACCGGACGACGCCGGACCCGGTCGCCCGTCCTCGCCGGGCGGGCCCTCCGGCCCCTGCGGACCAGTCGGCCCTGCGGCCGGGTAGAGCATCACCGTGTCGTACACCAGCGGCGCGTCCTGCTGGCCTCCGGTGGTCATAGTCCCCTCCTCGTCAGATGCCCCTGCGCCAGCACCGTCCACACGCCACCGGTACGGATCTTCACCTGCACCGGCGCCCGGTCCGGCACCGTCAGCGCCTCGGCCTCCGGTACGACGACCTGGGCACCGTCCTCCCCGAGGATGAACGGGTGCACACGGTCGCCGAGGACAAGCTCCATCTCTTCGACCTCACCGCGCAGACGGAAGGTCAGGCGGAAGTCGCTGCCTTCGTAGTGCACCGGCTCCCACCGGTACGGCACCCATTGCATCGTCGCCATGGCTACACATCCGCCAGGTAGTTGATGTGGAACGTCCAGATGCCGACGGGGTATCCGCCGTTGATGTACGGGACGCCTGTGCCGGGGCCACCCTGGGGCCGCTGACAGCGGTACGGCAGCAGCCGGTTGTCGTCGATGCGGCTGTTCGTCCACAGCATCATTCGGGTCCAGTTGTTCTGGATCAGCCCCTCAGCGTGCCAGTCGAACGAGCCGTCGCCGCCGTACCCGGTGGTGAACAGGTGCCCCATGGCCCAGAGATTGCCCATGGCGTTCGAAGCTGCGACCGGTAGATCCATGGTCATCGAGCCGTCGCCCCACGTCGCACCGGTCGACCCGGCAGAGCAGTAGGCGTAGGCATCGACAACTCCGTCGACGATCCGGTAGCGGCCGGTGAGGGAACCGCCGTTCCCCATGCCGGCGACGGTGCCGCCGGATACACCGTTCGGCGTGCCGCTGCCGTAGTAGCGCAGCGTCGGCGTCCAGGTCTTCCACGGGTTCGCCTGCGTGCCGACTGAGCGCCACGTGCCGTCATCGTCGAGCCGCTTCGTGAGAGTCGACTGGTCGGTGGCGATCCACGTGCCCGGCCGTGCGTCGAGCAGCGTCGGCGAGCCCAACGCCCCCTCAGACACTCGGTACGGTCCACCGTCACCGCCCCACATGCGGTAGTCGATCAGGTTCGAGATGCCGGACGCTGCCACCGAGCAGCAGCAGATCATGTGGTCGTACAGCACCCCGGGGATCCGGTTCACCTTCGCCGGATCCGCCGCGGAGGACGTGTTGATCGGGATCGTTGTGCCGGACCCCTTCACGACCACCGGGCGGACGACACTGGTGGACCAGTCGATGCGCAGGCAAACTGCGTCCCACCGGGTGCCGGACGACTGCGCGTCCAGCGTGATCGTCTCCACACCCGTTGAGCGGATCCGGGATCCGCCGGCCGTCCCGGCGCCGGCAGCGATTGTCAGCGACCGGCCCGTCCCCCGGGTCGGCCTGAGGTCCGTCGGACTGTCCACCTTCGCCGGTGCCGTCAGCACCTCCGCCATGTCCGCGAACTGCGCGGGGCCGATCTGCGTGTTCTGCGTCGCCAGTGCCGTGATCGCCATGGGCTACCGTCCTCTCCTCTGCTGCCGGTCCACGCGCTTCGACAGGTCGGTCACCAGCGCGTACAGGTCTCGCGACTTAGTATCCGGTGTCCCTACCTTCGGGGTGACGGTCAGCGACACCGGAGTGAGCTTCACTGTCACCTCCGTGATGACCTCCTGGACCTCACCGACCTCCTGCAGGTCGATGGTGCACCAGTCCCCCACGTCGTACTGGCGCGGGTACTCCCCGTCGTCGCCGAACTCCCACGACTGAGACGGCGCGGCGGTGGCGTCCATCTCCGCCGTCGCAGCGGACTCCGCCAACTCTGCGGTACCGACGTCCGCCGGCGTCTCTTCCTCCGACGACGTAGACGCGTACCCCTCTCGCCGCGCCCACGGCGACAAGCTCTCCGACTCGTCGTCGACCTGAACGAACTTCTGCTCGACTCCCTCGCCGTCGTCGCCGACGATGATGCGGGTCTGCGTCGCCCGCGTGTGCTTTAGCGACCACGATTCGAGGTCCTCAGACACCCCCGACAGGACGAGTCCAGGGCGCTCCCGATAAGCCACGACGTCCGCGATGATCGTCGGACGCGTCAGAGACAGGTCACCGATCCGCTCATCCCCCGGCAGCCATGCGTCGAGATCGAGCCGGTAACCGGTACCCGCGAGCGCCTTGGTCACGAGGTCCGCGGTCGTGTCCATCCGGGAGCGCACCGTCACCGTCGGCCCGAGTCCCCGGTCCTCCATCACCGCGATGGGGTGTCCCAGCCGTTCCGCGCCGATCCGCACCAACGTCTTCACGACGGTCTCCACTGGCCCGGTCAGCACGTACTCCTCCGCGGACTCCTGCTGAGACAGTGGCCGGTCCGGCACCGGCGGGATCCGCTGACCGTCCAGCATCGACCAGGCGGACGCCGTGGTCGCCTGAACGCGCACATCACGACGCGCTTCCGAGTCGGCAGTCGTGTCCGACTCCACGACGGTGGACACGTGCCGCTTACCGTTGAGCGTCGCGACGACGAGCACACCGCCGTCAGCGTCGAGCAGCAGGCGCGACAGGTCATTGAGCGGGGTGTCGATGGTCGCGGTCCCGGCACCACGATCGGCCCAGGTGACCTCGACCTCCTCGGAGGTTTCCAGTCGTCCGACGGCGCCGGTGCCGTCCCAGTGCCAGAGTTCGACGGGCATCGGGTCGTAGGTGTTGCCCCTGGGGGTGCTGTAGATGGTGCTCACGGGGGCCTCCTCAGAACGGCTTCACGAATTGCTCGCGGGCGGTGACTATGACGGCGGACTCGGGCCCGAGCCCCTCGGCCACGATGTGCAGGGGGATGCGGTCGCCGACGGGGACGGGCGCGTAGGTCCCGGTCACATGCCCGTACCGGTTCTCGCCGCTGCCGGACTCCACGGCGTACCGGTAGCCCGGTTCGGTGGTGATGACGACGGTTTCCCCGGCGGCGATGCCGCCTGAGTAGGACAGCCACCCGCCCTCGACGCCGAAGGTGATGCTGCTGATCGGGCCGATGAGTGTCCAGGTGAGCCACTGCGGGCCCTGTCCCCGGTTCGAGATGAACAGGTTCGACGCGCTGGTCAGCGGGGCGATGTACAGCGGCCAGCCGAACCCCTCCGGCCCGTAGAACGGCACGCCCGCGCCCGACACCTCGTCCGAGGCGAAACGTACTGACTGCTCAGGCCCCTGGTAGTACGGCGAGGACGCGGTCAGTAGCCACGGCTCGCCAGGCACATCGTCGAGGCCGGCGCCAGGGTCGTACTCCCAGTCGGTGGCCGGGGTGTCCCGTAGACGCGCCCGGAGCTCACGGACTTCCCCGTCCGGGCGGATAATTTGCAGAGTTCCCTCCAGGGCCTCCGAGTTCGCTACCGACCACCACTCGTCAGCGAGGGCGTAGTACGCCGATCCGGTCAGCTGGTCGCCGACGAGGACCTTCAACGACGGCTCCGCCCGCTGCAACTGCGACCCGGCCCACTGGGTTCCTCCACGCACGTACTGGTGCTCGATGCTCGACCGGTGGAAGTCGGACTGCCCGACGTCCAGCAGGACTCCTTCGCCACCCTCGGTGAGGTTCCAGCTCTTGCCCCGGGGGTCGATCCACAGGATCTTCAGATGCTCCGCCATCAGGCCACGCCTCCCTTGATCTTCGCCTTCAACTGCAACTGCGCTGCGTCCTTGAGCGGCTTGCGCTCATCGGCCGCCACGAGCGTGCCGATGTTCACCGAGTAGTCCGCCGTGGGGCCTCCCGCCCCGGAGCCGGCCGCGCCGCCAACGTCCGCACGGTAGCCGCGCAGGTTCGAGGCCGTCGCCGACATGATCCCCAGCGCGGCCGCGGGGGCGAGCTTCGCCCGGTCCTGAATGCCCTGAGCGAAGGCCTCGCCAACCGAACGGCCCGAGTACAGCACCCACCCGTGACCCGAGAACGGCCCCTTCTTCGCCGGGGAGAACGGGAAGAAGTCACGCACGGCGTTCACGACGCCCTTCGCTGCATCCACTGCCGCGCCGATCATGGCCTTGATGCCGTCAATGAACCCTCGAATCAGCGCCTTCCCCGAATCAACCAGTAGTGACCCCAAGTTGCCGAGGGCGGAAACCGCCATTCCAGGTAGGCGACCCACCCAGGAGATAGCGTCGGAGACCCCAGAGCTGAAGGCCGACACGACCCTGCTCCACAGCTCCACAGCCTTCGAGATGACGGAGGAGGCCATTTCCGCGATACGGCTGACAATGCCGGAGACAAAACCGGTGATGGCCCCAATGACTGCGGCCACCATGGCAACGAACCCGGATATAACCCCGGCGACGAATGAGAGGATCATCCCCAGCGCGGACGCCACAAAACCGATAATCGCAGCCAGGAGTTGAGCAAATACCGAAATCACCTGCGCAATGATGATGATCACTGGCATGACCGCGGTTACGATATTTGCGAAGATCGTGATCAGCGCGGAAATCACCGGCACCAGCGCCGTGATTACTGGCATCAGGGCACCGATGATCGTCGTCGCCAGCTGAATGATGATCGGCACCAACGGCATGATCGCCGTGAGGATCTGCATGAACGCCTGCGCGATCACCGGGACCAGCGGAGCAAGGGCCTGCACAGCCTGCATCAGCAAGCCGCCCAGTGCCTCCGCCATTTGCATGAGAATCGGCGCAAGCATCTCAGCCGCTTGTGCCAGAGCATCCCACCATGGCTGAAGGGCCGCGAACGCTGCCGCCAGAACGTTGCCGACGATCTCGGCAATGACACCAAGCACAGGGGCGAGAGATTCGAATACGGATCCGAACATGGTCACCAGGGGCATAAGGCCAGAGATCGCGGGTAAAAGGCCAGAGATCAGAGATCCGATCATCTCGCCGAGGGTGCCGAGAATCGGCGCCAGGGCGGCCCCCAGTTCACCGATCACCGCGCCGAGCGGCCCCATGGCCGGGGCGATGGCCGCGAGGCCTTGCGCCAGTCCGTCCGCCAGCGTCTCCAGCCCCGGACCTGCCTGGGTGATGAGGTCAGCGATGGCCGGGGCGACCACAGTGCCGATGGTCTCCGCAAGCGACATGATGACCGGGAGGATGGCTCCCACGGCCTCACCCATCGACGTGAAGAACTCCTTTAGCGCGTTCTGTCCGGAGAACGAGTTGACCCACTCATCCGTGGCCTCCAGGACCTGGCCCATGGTGCCCAGGAACGGCTGGCCCGCCTCCGACATGGCACCGAACACGCCGGAGACTATGCCTCCGATGTTGGACATGACCTCCTTGAAGCCTTCCCACTCAGACTTCATGCCACGGAGCTTGTCCTCCAGGGAGCCATCCTCCAGCGCGCCCACCATGTCGTTGGACCACGCCTCTGCGGCCCCGGTGATTCCACTGGTCAGTTCCTCGAAGATGGGCGCGGCGGCGGCACCCACGGCAACCACACCTGGGATGAGGGCCATCACGGCGGAGACCAGGTTGCCCATGGCCGCGCTACCTGAGTCCATGAGGGTGGTCACGGCCTCCAGGCCAATACCGGCGGAGACGAACTCCACCACCTTGTTTGCTGCCTCACCGGCGGACGACGCGAACCCAGCCATGGCGGACTCCAGGGGAGCCGCCAGGGAGGACAGTTGCTCCAGGCTGGTGAGCTGGGACCAGAACGCCTCCTTGATGGTGTCGCCCATGCCGTCGAATGAGTTCTTCAACTCACGGATGGCTAGGGCTCCCTGCTGGGCAGACTCCGGGAGTTCTGCCAGGGCGTCCGCCAGCTCCTCCGGGGTGCCGGCGCTGATGGCGTCACCCATGCCACGAAACGCCAGGGCCAGTGCGCCCACGGCCACGCCGGCGCCGACCAGAGCCGGCACAGCCATGGCGGCGGTGAGCCCGACGAACGCAGAGATGGCTGACCAAGCAGCCGCTGCGGCGGCGGCCAGTGGGGCCGCGAGCCCCGCGACCGCCACCGTCGCCACCGACAGCAGGCCGATGAACTGGGGCAGAGTTCGGATCATGTTCAGCAGGTCAGCGCCGAAGAAGTTCATCCCGACGCGCATCGCCGCCATCGCCGCCATGAACGGCTTCGAGTCGAGGACCATCCTGACCTTGACCCGCAGCGCGGCGCCAGCAGTCTTCACCACCGCAGCCGCCTTGGCCATGAACGCGGCAGCATTCTGGATGTTCAGCTTGACCTGGATGTCCTTCGCCGCGGACTCCGCCCGGTTCGACGCCTGGCGGGCGTCCTGAGCCAGCTTCGACGCGTCGACGTCCATCTGCACGTCGATCTTCCCCACCGCGCTCTGCGCCGCCGACGCTGCAGCCTGCGCATCCCTCGCGAGGTCGGAGGCATCAACGTCGAGATCGACCTGCACCTCACCCGCGGCCTTCTGCGCAGAAGCGACCGCAGACTTCACCTCAGCGGCGAACCCCGAGCCATCGACCCCGAGCTTGATGTCAACGCGGTGCGTGCGCTCCATCCGGTCGAGGAACTTCTTCAGCGCCGGCGCGAACTTCGTCGTGTCCGGCAGGACGCGAACATTCGCCCTGCCGACCTCCACGCCACCGGGACCCGCCACGGTTACCTCCTCAGACCACTACCCGGCGACTTCTCCGCCGCCTTTCGCAGCCAACGATCGCAGGCGGTCGAGCTTCGACGTCGTTTCGCGACGGCGTTCGGCCTCCCTGCCTGGGTAGTGATCCCACGTGCGGAACTCGGACTTCTTCGAACCCCTCTTCCTGCCCTTGTTCACCTGCATGACCCGCAGCGCCTCCAGCTCATTGCGGGAGTCCAGAGCCAGCCAATCTCGGATCGACCAGCCCATGCCGCTCTCATCCCCAGCGAGCCGCCCGGCCAGCAGCGTGTCCCCGCGCTCCTGCAGCCCGACGATGAGCAGCAGAGCCTCCTGCGGGTTCCACTGCTCGAGCACGTCGGTCAGCCGGAGGTGGTAGACCGCCTGAAAGTCGGGCACCAGAGCGGAGCCGAACCACCGGACGAGGTCATGCAGGGCGATCAGTTTCCCAGCAGGTCCGTCGCCTTCGAGAACGCGGACATGACGGCCTGCAGGCCGTTGTCCTGGGCGATCAGCCATTCCTCCATCGCAGAACGGTCCTTCGCCAGGTCAAGGACGAAGTTCTCGGCGCCGGTGATCAGCTCCGTCATCGAGTCGAAGTCCATGTCGGCGGGGTCCGCCTCGGCCGGCTCGACGTCGCCGTTGGTCCACTCCTTCGGCATCTTCTTCACCAGGTTCATCATCTGCGCCTGCATCGCGAAACGGGCGGACGGCAGGAGGTGGTTGACGCCGCGGAACACGGGCATCGACTCCAGGTTGACGTCGCTGTCCTGCTCGTCGTCGGCCTGGGCCGGGGTGACGCCATCCAGGACCGGGGTCGGGTCCGTGGCTGCGCCTTCCGGGGCCTGCGAGGCTTCAGGTGCTTCGTAGGCGGTGGCTTCCTCGGCGACCTGCTTGGCGTGGCGAGCTGCGGACTGTGCGACGGTGTCGGGAATCGGTGCGGTCATGGGGGTGTCCTCCTGTGAGAATATGAAAAGTGGGTGTGACCAGTGCAGAATGCACCAGTCACACCCACCTCAGCCCAGTCCGCTACAGACGAGGCCAGGATCAGCCACCCACGACTTCGCCCTGATCCTCTTCCTCCGGGACGTCTGCCCCGGCCCCTGCGCCAGTGTCCGGTTCCTCGTCCATCAGCCAGGAGCCAATGACCGTCAGCTTCCGCAGGCCACCGCCCTCACCGTTGGAGCCGGCCTCCACCATCTGGCCCAGCAGCGTGTACTTCACCGGCAGCCCGACGAAGTTCTCCGCGTCGAACTCGATGCCGTCACCCGGCGCGGACGAGCCCTTCCAGCCCATGATGCCGAAGCCCTCGGCGCCGTCGATGATGACGATGAGGATCGCGACCTCGGAGGCGGTGTACACCGCGGGCGTGTGGAAGTGCCCCTGCGTGGTGTCGAGGACGCCCGGGCCGAAGCGGTGCGTCAGCGGGGTCTTGGACCACTGGATCGGGGTGACGTTCACCGAGTCCGTGGTCTTGATCTGGGTGGTGCGCAGCGCGGGGTTCTCCCACGCGCCCTTGGTCTCGCCGCCCTCGGTATCCGAGTCGAAGCCCGGCAGCTCGTCCAGGCTGGTGTAGCCCAGCGGCACGAAGTCGCCGATAGCGCCGGTCGCGCCAGCGGCAATCCACTGCTTCAGCTCCTCGGCCGACGGCGGGGTCGTCCCGACCGGGGCGATGAGCACCGCACCGCGACCGGGGATGAATACGGCGTCATCCCTGTAAATCTCAGGCATCTGACTGCCCCTTTCTCCTCACCATCAGTGAGAATGTCTGCACCAGGGACTCCGCCCCGGTCGGATCGTGTGGTGACATGCGGACGGGCTCGCTGTCACAGATCACGTTAGAAACCAGCACGTCGCCGACGTCAGTCAGCGACAGCACCGCGTCACCCACCCGGTCGGCTTCATCCGCCGCCGCCGAGAACGTCGGCCCGGTCGTCGTCAGCGTCACCATGCAGTCGAACAGCCACCGGTTGCCCGGCAGGCGTCCAGAAGAGCGCACCTGCGGTACCTGAACCACCGTCATCGTCTTGTCCGGCGTGTACGACGCGTCCCGGTCCAATGCGACCTCACTGCCCGGCAGCGCCCCGCGCAGCCCGTCGAGGACGACGACAGGAAGGTCCATGCGATCGTGCTTCGGCTGTACCGTCATCGGATCGCCCTCGTCAGGTTGAACTGCCCCGGCACGAACTTCCCAAGCGTGCCGTCCGCCTTCTCCGCGAAGTGTCCGTACTCGATGACCGCCGAGGCAGGATGATCACCCTGCACGATCCGGTCGCGCACACCCTTCTTCCCGGTCGCGGACTTCGTGCTGAAGCTCTGGGAGTACTCGCCCGTCTTCTTGTGCTTCGCGGCGTTCGCCAGTGCCTTCACACGGATCTTCTCCGCAGACTGGTCCATCACCGAGGACTCGCCGCACATCTTCGCGACCTTCGTCCCTGCACCCTTGTACACCTGCGCCATCTACCTCACTCCTCGTCTCACGCCAGCCTGCTTCAGCGTCACAACGTCCCGGGCGGTGCGCCTGGATCCGCGGTGTCGCTTCGGCTCGCCGACGACGTTGTACAGCGTCCCGGAAGCGTCGAGCACCTGAGACAGGTCGTCCCCGGGGAAGCTCGCGCAGCGGAATGTCTTCATGTGCAGCACCGCTTTCTCGCCGGCCGCTGCAGCGTTCTGGATGTCGTCCGTCGACGACTCCTGCAGGCGCCCCTGCCTTTTCACCCGACCAACCTCGGTGTACTCCGTGACCCCGCGGGCACCCTCCTGGGCCTCACGCAGGATCACCACCACCCGATCCGGGCCGTTACGCCGACTGTGCAGGCTCATCGTTCCTCCTCGTACCAGGGGAAGCCCTGGCTGGTACCGTCCGGAACGTAGCGCGTCGACCCGCCATAGGAGTCACCGCGGTACGTGCCGATCGTGCCGATGCCCCGCGGACGCTGAGCTCGCCGATACTCCCGCAACGTGGCCTCCTCGTTCGGGGTGAAGATCGCCGCCTTCGTCACCGTCGCGTCGAGACCGTAGCTGTAGTCGCCCTCCGCCTCACGGGTGAAGCGGTCCGGGTTCGTGTACAGGCGTCGGGCGGCAAGCGCGAGGACCGCCATCGCCCCCGGCGGGACGTCAAGCGGGCCGGTCCACGACCGCCTTGTGATGTCGAGCGCCGCCGCGGACACCATCTCAATCGACCATGCAGCCATGCCCTCGTCCATCGGCCCATGGTCAGACGACAGGGACCGCTCCAGGTCCACCGGGTCGATCAACCGCACTCGCTGTGGTGCCGTCACCACCCTCTCCTTCCTGTAGATACGGCAACGTGGCCCGCACGAGTCGTACGAGCCACGTCAGTCACCGTCGGGTCACTCCCCGCCGGTCTCGCCACCAGCCGGGGCGTCAGCCTTCTCCTCGAAGCCCTCCGTACCGGTCAGCACAGCGATGCGCTGCGGGTCGAGCACCTGCGCGCCCGCGAAGGTGTCGACGACGGCGCGGTCCGTGAGGTGGTCCACGTCGTAGTCGTGGATGTACCGCATGGTGAAACCATCCGCGTTCGCGGTGGTCGCGTACGCAGCACCGCGAGGAGTCGCGGTCAGCGCGGTGACCAGGGCGATACCGTCACGCTGGAAGGCGTAGGCCTTGTACGGGTCGATGGAGTCATCCACGAGGATGGTGAACCCGTAGAGTCGGCCGATCTCCGCGAGACGGAGCTGATCGGAGCTGCCGGACTCGTTGACCTTCGTCAGGAGATCCTGGGACAGCAGCGCAGCCTCCCAGCCCGAACCAACGACCATGTAGCGGTTCTGGTTCGGCACGCCACGCTGGCGGAACAGCTGACGGGCCGCACGGAGAACCTTCAGCGCATCAGCGTTGGTAGCCGCGGTGAGCTGACCAGCCTTGACCGTGGTCCCGTTGCCGAAGCCCACGAAGGTCGTATCTGCCTCACGCAGGGCGGTGATGTTGTCGTAGGCGGTGCCGTTCGCTCCGACGAGCTTGCCCTTCCCAGCACGGTCCAGCGCCGTCAGACCAGCGTCGACGCTCTTGAACGCGTCGGCGACGATGCCGTTGATACCGTCAGCCACGGAGTCCGCCATCGGCGCGACGACCTGGGTCTCCAGGTTGGAGAACGTGAAGGTGTTGTCGAAGTCGTTGATCGGCACCGCGTTGTACACCTGGTCCGTGACCTTCACGGACACGTACGGCTCGTACAGGTTGGAGTACGTGATCGGGTCGCCGGCGGCACGATTGGCCTCGGTGTACACCCGTGCCGGGTCGACCATGATCGGGCGCTTGATGTCAACGGAACCGCCGACACCACGGATGATCTCGCTGGAGTACTCCCGGTTGACGATGCGGGCCAGCGTGGACTGGTTGCGCAGCGCAGCCAGCGCAGAACGGGCGATGTTGGTGCCCTGATACAGCTCGTGAACCATTTTGTCCTCCTCTAGGACTTGTAAATGCGAGATGCGATCTTGTCCAGATCGGTCTCGTCTTCTGGTCGGTTCCCGGTCAGATCCCCGTGCTTGTCCCCGTCGTTCGGCGGGGCACCCGGTACGAAACCGCGCTTCCCGACCATCGTGGCCAGCTCCTCGGCATCCTTCTTCAGCTCGTCAGCGTTCTTGCCCTGCAGGCGAGACGCCATACTCAGCGGCAGGCCCGTCTGCTCAGCCGCCTGGTACTGCGCCAGTCGATGCTCCGCCACGGTTGCCCGCTCACGAAGCTTCTTCGCCTCACGGTTCTTACGCCGGTTCTGCTGCTTCAGATGCTCCACCGCGTCCGATGAGTCGTCCGAGTCGGCGTCCTCGCCGTCGTCTTCCTCATCGTCGGTGTCATCCTCGTCATCCTCCGGCGCGTCCTGCGCGTCGTCAGACTCCTCGGACTGCTGATCACCCTCGGTGTCGGGGGTGTCCTGCTGGTCAGTCTGGTCGGTGTCACCGTCGCGGTCGGCCTCCTGGGCGTCGACCTCGTCAGTGGCATCGGTGGTGTCGTTGATCTTCTCGGGCATGGTGTCCTTTTCGCTCCAGGCGGTGGGGTGATCGCGGGCACCAGGCCCGTCTGCGTCACATCTTCGCCGCCTGCTTCCGGTACCTCTCGATCCGCGACAGCAACGCACGATGCTCCTGCGCCAGCGCCATGACCGAGATGTCCTGATCCGTCTGGCCACGCGCCTTCAGCTCCGCGATCTCCGCAGCCACCCCGTCAGCACGCACCGACAGCTCCTGCGCATAGTCCAGATACCGCTGCCGATCCCAGGAGCCGGCGTTATCCTTCGCCGTGCGCCCCGTCCCGCGCTCACTCGCCTTCCCCGGGGCCGGACGCTTGCGTTGCCCGGTCGCCTGACCATGCGACGGCGCGGCACGCCGCTTGCCGTCCAACGGCCCGTCATAGTTCTCCGGCAACGTCCCCGACTCGCGCCACCGTTGCCACGCCAACCACGGATCATCCTGACCAGCCGCGACCTGAGCCCACTCCTTCGCCAGCTCGTTGCCCTTGCCCGGAAGATCGATCTTCCCGCCGCGCATGTACACCGCCTCCATCGTGCAACAGCACCCGTCGTGCACCTTGAACCGACCGTCACCGACGAACCTCGCGTTCGCATCCCCGAAGCTGTCCGACCGGTACAGCAACGCGCCCGGCGACTCCTCACCAGCGAAATACAAGCCACGAGACGCCAACATTGCGCAGAACGGACACGGGTCAGCATCCACCACCCGTGCGTACCCAACCGGCCCATTGCCGCGACGCACCTCCGTCTCGAGGACCTGCCGGCCACCATCGCCCGCCAACTTCACCCCTTTCGCCGTCACCGACACCTCCGCACGATCCATCGCTTCGTCCTCCCGGTACCCCTTCCGGGACAACGCCTTCAGCACGCCGCGCACCGTCGACAGGATCGTCCGCGCCAACGACGCATCATCGACGTCAGACGGCTCCTCGATCGGCGCCGGCGCGTCCGGGGCCTCCACCGCACGGAAAGCCTGCATGTAGTCCACCGACAACATCCGAGACGCCTCACGGAACTTCGCGATCAGCGATCCGGCCCGCCTGGCGAACTCCTCGCTGGACCCGTCGATGTCGTCCCACCGCACCGTCCGACGGAACAGTCGCCGCAGCTCCTCCGACAACCGACCCGCCAGGTGCACCTGCTGAAGACGATGCTCCTCCGTCAGCCGCTCACCAGCCTCAGTCCTGGCCACCGCTCACCCCGGCCACCGTCGACTCCGCCTGACGCTTGTACGTCGCCTGCAGCGGGTCACGATCGAACTCCTCATCCTGGCGCCGCTCCCACTCCTGCACGTCAGACGCCTCCACACCCGGAATCCGCGGCCACAGAGCACGCTCCGGGATACCCAGCATCTGCGCGGCCTTTCCTAGCGCATCGACCGCCTGCGACATGCTGCGGATCTCCATGTCCTGCCACGTCGGGCGCACCAGATCGTCCTCGGCGATCTCCGACCAGCCCGACAGGTGCGCCGCGGTGCGCAGCGTCCTCGAGTACGACACCCCGGCGCTGACCTGACGCTCGCTGACCTTCTGCGTGAACGGACCGCGAGCCCCGGCGAGTGCGTCGCTGTCCAGGTTCGCCAGCGTCCCCGTCAACGCGTACGTCGGCGTCTGCGACACAGCGGCCAGTGCCTCAATGTCCGCCCGCCACGCGTTGACGAACGGATCCAGCGCGGTCGCGTCCAACGTCCCGAATCGGACCTGAGGGTCATCCGCGACGAGGATGTCGTCCTGCGAGAGCTTCAGCTTCAACTGCTCCGCCGCATCAGCATCAAGACGATCCGTCGGATCTCCGTCCTCGTCCACCGCACTCGGCAGCTCCAGACCGGTCGCCGTCTTCACCTTCCACGAGTTGTAGTGCTGCGCCAACAACCTGTCGTACGCCGTCTTGTTGATCCGCGCCGCCGCAGGGATGAACGGCGTGACCTCACCGAGAACCTCACCATCAAGGTCGATCTGGTTCGAGAACCGCACCACCGGCACGTACGACAGGCCCGTCTCCCTCGTCCCCGAGACCACCAGGCCATCCATCTCACTGCCCGCGCCATCATCTTCACGCTGCACGAGGTCAACGTCCAGACCAGGCACCCGCAACCGGTACCGCGTCGCCTTCCCCCTCGACGACAGCAGCTCCAACGCCTCCGACGGGTACGGATCCGCCCCGAGATCCGGCCACACGCCAGCCACCCGACGCGGCGACAAGAACCGAATGCGCGCCCGCTTCTCTCCCCGCGCCGGCGGCGTCACCACCGAGTACGAGTGCCCGTATGCGACCATCGCCCGGTGGTTCGCCAACTGCGTAGCCGGCCCTCCGTTCGCATGCCACAACCGCACCAGCTCATCCACCCGCCCGTCCGTCCCCACGAACGCGTCAACGCGCAACGCCTGGGTGACGTTCGTGACCACCAGCCCCAGCCACGGAGTTCGCGAAAGGTCACGCAGCCGACGATGCTCCGCCGTCGCCTTCCTCGGCAGTTTGAACCCGCTGGTCAGCTCCGGGCGGATCCACGAATCGACCGCATCACACTCCGCCACTTGCTGACGCAGCTTCGTCGACAGTCGATCGAACACTTCCTTGATCTCGCCAGGCGTCATGCCACACGTCCCTTCCGCTTCTTCACCACAGGCTCCATGTCCAGCCCACGAACCGCGAGCGTGATCGCCCGCAGAGGCTCCACCCGAACTTCACCAAACTCCTGCCACGTCCAGGCAGTCTTCGACGTGCCCACCAGCCGACGTCGCGCCGTATGCGCCGCATCATCGAGTAGAGGGTGCGACGTGTGCAGCAACCCCGGCTCCGGCGTCCCGTCCTCGTCCTCGCGCACGAGAGCGTCATACACCGTCGCCGTGCCACTGGTGATGTCCCTCGTCGACGCCAACGACACCGGCACACCAGCCTCCGCCAACCGCGGCGCCATCGCCGCCGTGCCCGAGAACGAGTCGATCACGACGCCAGCGTGAGGCTTGTGCTTCTTCACCACCCGCGCAGCCTCATCCTGCAACCACGCCACACCCGACTTCGCCGCGATGATGTCCACCACCACCCGACCGTCCTTCAGCTCAGCCGCACCCGCCAGCACCGCCAGATCACGATCCGCCGTCACCTCCAGCGCCAGCGACCGCTTCACCACCTTCGCGCCGATCAACGCCTCCGGCGTCGCGAACGACCGCGCCCACAGATCCACCCCGATCGCCGCATCCGACGACGCATCCGCCCACACACCCAAGCGCTCACGCTGGTACGACTCCTCATCCATCACGCCCAGCTCAGTCTCACGAATCCAGTCCCACGTCTGCAGGTACCCCAGCGACGGATTCGACGCCTGCACCGCGTCCACCGACCGCCAGCCCACCTTCTTCGGATCCGCCGACCACTCAAAGTACGCCAACTGCCGGTTGTCCTCCGGGTGATCAACCGCCTTGTCCCTCACGTTGCGCAGCGTCTCCGAGTAGTCGAACCCCGTGCTCGAGGTGTACCAGACCTGCGGAGCCTTCCGAGACGACAGAGTCGGCAACAGGCCCGCCACCAGCTTCGCCGACAGCGCAAACGCCTCATCGAAGATCACACAATCGCCCTGCAGACCACGACCCTGGTCCCCACGCGCACGCGACAGGAAATCCAGCCGGCGCCCGTCCTTCAGGATGATCGCCGTCTCCTTCGAATCCGGCATGCCCTTCACCTGCTCCAACATCCACGGCGTGGCCTCGATGATCCGCCGGATCTCCATGTACTCGTTGTGCGCCGTCTTGAACAGGTGCGCCGAGTGCACCAGCTTCTCCTCCTTCAGCGAGAACAAGCCGTACAGCAGCCGAGCGCGGACGATGAAGTTCTTCCCGTTCTGCCGCGGCACCACCAACCCCACCTGGAACGCCTCGAACCGCTCCGTGAACGGATCCTGCGCCATCGCGTTACGCAGCACCAACTGCTGCCACGGCAGCAAGCTCATGCCCGCCACCGCCGCCAGGTCGATCACGTCATCCCCCGCGGTGAACGACCACTCCGGAGCATGGAAGATCGACGGCACCTGCTCGCCCACCGGCGCCGACCGCGGCTGCATCTCGCACGGCGGCAACCACAACCGCGGATCCTCCACTGCCGGCGCCGTCACTGCTGAGCCTCCCGCGCCGCCTCCAGCCGCTTACGCCGCTGCTCCGCCAACTGATCCTCCACAGACGGCCCAGACGACTTCGCCTCCGCCTGCTTCAACACACCGATCTTCCCCAACGCAGTCGCCACAGCAGCCTGCATCTGCCGCGCCTCACCCACCATGTTGTTCACCACCACCTGCACCTGCACATCACCATTCCGCAGCTCCTCCGGCTCACCCAGCTCGAACCACAGCGTCTCCTGCACCGACAACGCAGCACTGAACCGCTCCAACCGGTCCCGCATCCGGCACGCCTCCCCAAGAACCACCTTCGCGCCCGCATCCAGGTCATACTTCGAGGTGATCTCGTCCCACAGAGCACGCCCCTGACGCTTCAGGAACGCCGGAAGGTCACCATCCGCAGCGACGTCCGGCCCATCGACCATCGCAGCGCCCGCAGCCTCCTCCTCCGCCCGCTTCTTCGTCGCAGACGGCTTCCGCGACCGCACCTCCCCCGCCCGACGCGCACGCTCATGCTCCCGGTGAGCCGCCCGACACTCCTCACACGTCTTCTCCCCGCGCTTGATGTGCTGCCGGTAGCCCGCCGTCGAACCGCACTGCTTCCGGGACACCGCCGGCTTCTTCTCCGCCATGAGCAGCACGTTAGAAGTCGAACGTGGAACCCCCATGGAACACAACAGCCCTGCTACAACGTGCAGGTAGCGGCCCGAAACCGTTCGAGACTCCGTCTCGATTCTAGCCAGGTGTTCGAAAAGACCCACAAAGTTGGTGTGGAACCTCCCGCAGAAACTGGTGCGTGAGTGTCGGACCCAATACCGGGAGGTGGGAGCAGGCCCCTGGGTGGGGAGTCCTCCCCCAGGGCTTCAGGTGTGCAGTCGAACGGTTCGAACGTTCGTTCGGCTTCATGTGTGCTGCATTGCGTGCGTGTCGTCGTCGTTCGTGTTTCGTTTCTGTCGTGTGCGTGACGACGTCGTGTGTCACCAGTCGAGCAGCGTTGTTATCTCGCTATTCGTTCGTCTTCCATCGCTTCGTTGGCTGTTGCATTTCCTGTGCGCTGGTCGTGCTTCGCCTCGTGCTTCGTCGCCTCCGCGTCCGACTGGCACAACGTGGTCGAGGCTGAATGCTCGGTCGTGGTCGTGTGGTAGGTCCATGTCGATGGGGTCGCCGCAGAGCCAGCAGACAGCGGCGGACGGGTCGCGCTCCAGGCGTCGGCGTTCGCGGGTGACGCGCTTGCGCCATGTGGCTGAGCGTTCGCGTGCGGGCATGGTCAGAGCCTCGCCGGGATGGTGGGGGCTGCGTTCGTCCGGGCGGTGTGGTTGTGGTGCCGGTGGGGGGCGTCTGCGGTGTGGGGGATGTGCATGGGGTGAGCATGGTGGACCCTGGGCTGTGGGCCGATGATCGGCGACGGTGGATAAGTCGGATAAGTCGGGAAGAAAGTTTGGGGAATGTGCCGTTCTGACTAGACACCAGCAGTACGTGTACTGTACACTTGAGTCAGACAGGGAGAGAGGCTCCCTGCAGACCGAGAGGAACTTCTCATGGAAGAATTCCTGAAGGCGATCATCGTCTTCACCACCTGCGGGATCGCGGTAAGCCGCGAAATCCGGCACTGGGTCCGCCCCAAGAAGCGGAAGTGACCCAGCGCCCCGGCTGCTGATATCAGCCGGGGCGGGGCCACCCCGCTCCACCACACTACCAAGGAGGAATCATGCTGAAAGACCTGCTCATCTACGGCGGACTGGCGGCTGTCCTGATCGTGCTCAGTGCGCCCGCGTGGCTGCTGGTGCTGCCCGCTGCGCTGGCCGTGAGCGCGGTTGTGCGCGCCCGCCGCAACCGTCGGGCCGCCTGATGCGCCCGGTCATCACCGACGCTGACACGGGCCGGAAGTTGTGGCGTACTGCCGACTGCGCCGACTTCACCGGCGTGTCCATCCGCACGTGGGGCGGCTACGTCGCCCGTGACCAGTGCCCGCAACCCGTCGCCCGACTGGACGCCCGCACACCCCTCTGGGACGCCGACGAAGTCCGCACGTGGCACGCCGGACGGCGGTCCCAGCGCTGACCCTGCGCGCCTATGCTGACCTGCGGCGGTAATGCGTTTTCCCAGGTCGGTTATCCGACTCTGCGCGCTGTCGTTACTGGCGGTCACAGCGCAATGAGTAGAGCCCCCGCGAGCGCGAGGGCTGGGTATGGTTGAGTGCCTGTCGCCAGGTTGGGTAGGTGGCGACCTGGGCCCATCGTCGTCGTCTCCA